>NZ_LJFZ01000017.1:140875-163509 GCF_001420875.1 Frankia sp. AvcI1
GCTGGCCGGTGTGGGCGTGCTGGCCGGTGTGGGCGTGCTGGCGGGGGTCGGCGAGCTGGCGGGTGCAGGCGAGGTAGAGCGCGGCGGCAGAGGCGCTGTAGGTGGCGCCGGAGACGGCGGCCACCCCCGGCAACCCTGTGTGGCGCAGCGCGACGACGAGCCCCAGCACCGTCGCCAGCGCCACCGGCACCTGCACGGCGAGCACCGTGCGCGCCGAGCGGAAGCCGAGCAGCACGTGGATGAGCAGGTAGTCGACCGACTGGGGGATGGCGGCGAGGACGAGGATCCGGGTGGTCGTGGCCGCCGGGGCGAAGTCGGCGCCGTACACCACCCGGATACCGAGCGGAGTGAGCAGCGCGACCGGCCCGGCGACGGCCGCGGCGATCGCGAGCGTGGCCAGGACCGCCCGGCGCACCGTGCGGGCCCGCGCCCGGGGGTCGACCATGGAGCGCAACCGGCTGAACACCACCATGCCCGTCGCCTGGCAGATGGTCGAGCAGGCGGTGGCGAAGGCGACCGCCACCCCGTAGAACGCCACCTCGTGAGCCGCCCGGAAGGCCGTGACCAGCAGCATGTCNAGCTTGTAGATGAGCTGGGCGCCGACGACCGTGCCGTAGGCCGCCAGCGCGCTGCGCACGAAGGCGCGCCGCGGCAGCAACGCGCCGATCCGCGGACCCCGCCCGGCCGGGCTCATCCTGGTGGGGCTCATCCTGGTGGGGCGGAGCACGAGCAGGTGGTAGCCGAGCGGGGGCACCAGCGCCGTGAGGGCCAGCGCCACCATCCACCGGCCGGGATCACCCACCCCGCTCGTGGCGAGCAGCACGAACGCGCCGAGCGTCGCCGCCGCCGGAACCACCCGCACGAGCTGGAACTCGCCGCCCATCCGCCCGCGGCGCTGGGCGAGCCCCGCCGCGTTCGACCCGACGATCGTGGCGGCGGCGAAGCAGCTCGCGCCCACCACGGCGACGGCGTCCCAGTGCACGTCGCCCCGGCGGGCGAGCGCGCCGGCCGCGGTGGCGGCGAACAGGGCGCCGCCGGCCGCCGCCACGACGCCCGCGTGCGCGAGCAGGGGACCGAGCAGGCCGTCGTCGTCCCCGTCGTCGGTGACCAGCGCCTGCGAGACCCCGAGACTGAGCACCATCGCGAGCATGCCGGCCCAGGTCTGCAGGGTGAGCAGCTCGCCGCGACCGGTCGGTCCCAGCGTCCGGGCGGCCAGGGCGCCGGTGGCGGTGCCCAGTACCAGGGTGGCGGCGTTGCCGGCGAGTACGGCGACGGTCGCGCGCGACAACCTGGCCGGCGGGTCGGGACGGCTCACCGCGGCCGCTCCGAGCGGCGCACGGCGGCGACCGCACGGTGGAACCCGTCGATCGAGGCGTCGAGGTCGATGTCCGGCACCGCCTTCTCCGACTCCAACGCCATCGTGGCGAGCAGGTCCGGCCGGCGGCGCAGCTCGTCGAGGATGCCGGCGAGCGCGCCGACATCACCGACGGGGTGGATCCGGGCGTTGCGGCCGGGGCGCACGTCGTCGGTCGGGCCGATCGACCCGACCCGGTCGCTGACCACCACCGGCAGTCCGCACAGCACCGCGTCCTTCACGGCCAGCGGATGCGGATCGCGCTGCGCCGGATGCACGTACAGGTCGCTGGCGGCGTACAGGCGGGGCAGGCGCTCCTGGTCGGCGAAGCCCACCACGCGCAGCGCGCCGTCGAGACCGGCGGCCGCCGCATCCAGGGCGGGCCGCAGCACCCCGTCGCCCGCCATGATCACGACGAGTTCCCGGGCGTCGGGCCGGCGAGGGGCGCGGGCGACGATCCGCAGGGCGTCGGCGACGTCCAGCGGGCGCTTCCGAGAGATCATCTTGCCGACGCACAGGGCGACCACCGCATCCGGGGCGATCCCGAGTTCGGCGCGGACGGCGGCGCGGTGGGCGGCCCGATCGGTCAGCGCCTTGTGCAGCGCGGCCTGCTCGGTGGGGTAGGGCGTGCGGAACATCCGCTCCCGCGGGACGCCGTAGTGGGCGAGATAGTCCTCGTTGTTGTCGCCGACGGTGAGAAACGCGTCGACCCGGCCGAGCAGCGGCGGCAGGGCGAGCCGCTTGGCGGCGCGCACGCGGGACGTACGGTGGCCGAGCAGCTCGCTGTCGCCCATCATCAGGGCGCCGACGCCGCGCCGGCGGGCCCAGGCGAGGGCCGCGAGCGAGCCGACGTGGCGGTAGCCGTGAACCAGCACGCAGTCGGGTCCCCGCCGGTCGAGCGCCGTCCAGACCCGGCCCGCCGCCCGGGTGCCGGCGACCGGCTGGCGCCATTCCGGTCGCAGCGGCAGATCGGCGACGAACTCGTGCTGGTAACCCTCGGTGATGTCCGGTCGCCAGTGCATCTCGGCGCCGAAGCCCCGGTCGAAGTAGCGGTCGAGGCCGGCGCGGGACAGGAACAGCACCCGCAGGTCCACCGGTCCCTCGCCGACGGCCCGATACAGCGGCGCGAAGTGCTGGATCGGGTGGGGCACGACAGCGGCGACGGTCGTCGGCCGGGAGGTGGACGTCATGGGCCTGCTGCGCCTCCTCGGGGCCGCCGAACCGAGCGGCGGGCTGTCGGGCTGTCGGGCTGCCGGGAACGTCAGTCTTCACGATGCGTATTCATTAATCAACGCACTGTAGATATGTGTCGTGGAACCGGTCCCGCGCCGGGCCCGCGGGAGCGGTCGTCGTGGCCGGGGCGGCGGGGCAGCCGGAGAATCGTGACTGTCCGTGATAGATGACGTCCATGCGTGTCGTCGTCGCCGGGGGAGCGGGCTTCCTCGGTAGTCATCTCTGTGAGCGACTCCTGGCCGGCGGGGCCGAGGTGATCTGCGTCGACAACTTCCTCACCGGCCGGCCGGAGAACGTCGACCCGCTGCGGGCGCTGGACGGCTTCCGGATGCTGCGCCGCGACGTCACCGGACCCGTCGACGTGGCCGGGCCGGTCGACACGGTGGTGCACCTGGCCTCCCCGGCCTCACCGGTGGACTACCGGGCGCTGCCGCTGGAGACGCTCGCGGTGGGTGCCTGGGGCACCCGCCGGCTGCTGGAGCTCGCCCGGCGCAAGGGGGCCCGGTTCGTGCTGGCGTCCACCTCCGAGGTGTACGGCGACCCGCAGGTGCACCCGCAGCCCGAGGGGTACTGGGGCCACGTCAACCCGGTGGGCCCGCGCAGCATGTACGACGAGGCCAAGCGCTTCGCCGAGGCGTTGACCACCGCGCACCGTGCCACCCACGGCACGCGCACCGGCATCGTGCGGATCTTCAACACGTACGGCCCCCGGATGCGCGCGGACGACGGCCGCGTGGTGCCGACCTTCATCACCCAGGCCCTGCGCGGCCGGNCGGTGACCGTGGCCGGCGACGGCTCGCAGACCCGCTCGCTGTGCTACGTCGACGATCTTGTGGGCGGGCTGGTCCGGATGCTCGACGCCGAGCATCCGGGGCCGGTGAACCTCGGCAGCCCGCGGGAGCTGTCGGTGTTGGAGCTCGCCCGGTTGGTCGTGGGGCTGTGCGGCGAGCAGGTGCCGATCGTCTTCGTCCCGCGGCCCCCGGACGATCCCAGCGTGCGCCGGCCCGACGTCACCCTGGCCGATGAGGTGCTCGACTGGCGGCCCGCGGTGGACCTGGCGGACGGGTTGGCCCGGACCGTCGGCTGGTTCCGGGAGCGGGCCGCCGGGCCGCCACCGACCCTCGTGCCGCGCCAGAGCGGGGCGCCGCGATCCTGGGCGGGCGGCGGCTGAGCGGACGGCCCGGCGATGTCCCGACCGGGAGCCGGTCGAGTTGTGTCGCCGAAGGTAATCGATCTGCTACAAATAGTGAATGACCTTTGCTGTTTCCCGTACTGCGGCAACCACCGGTCCGGGCGCGGGCGGAACCGCGGGCGGGCCGCTGCGCTGGCGCGCGGCCGGGCGGCTGGCCGCGGCGCTGCCCGATGTCCGCGGGCGCGACCGGGTGACCGGCTGGGTGCGCGGAACCCCCCGCTTCACCGGACCGGTGCACGGCCGGCTGACCAACGGCATGGCCTTCGAGCTGGCGGACTGCTGCGACGGGTCCGCCCGCGACCTGGTCGAGCTGTGCTACCGGCCGCCGGCCCTGGCCGCGGTCTTCGACACCGTCCTGCGCCCGGGCGACTGCTGCTATGACGTCGGCGCCAACATCGGCGTCTACACGCTCTGGGCGGCGGGCGCGGTCGGGCGGACGGGGGAGGTCCACGCCTTCGAACCGGTGCCCGAGCCGCGCGCGGTCCTCGCCGCGCTGGCCGCCCGCAACGGGCTGAGTCAGGTGCGCCCGACGGCGTGGGCGGTCGGTGCCACCACCGGGACCGTCGGGCTGCGCCGGCATCCCGGCGCCTCGGGGCTGACCCACCAGGTCCCGGCGGGCGACACGGCCGAGCTCACGGTGCCGACGACGACGCTCGACCAGCACGCGACCCGTCACCGGCCGCCCGACCTGATCAAGATCGACGTGGAGGGGTTCGAGCTCGAGGTGCTCCTCGGCGCCACGGAGCTGCTGCGCGCGCGGCGCCCCGCGGTGCTGCTGGAGATGCTGCCGAGCCACCTCGCCCGCCGCGGTGGCCGGGCGCAGGGCGAGCTGGTCGGCGTGCTGGCCGCGGCCGGCTATCGCCTGTTCAACCTGACCCGCCGGGGACTCGCCGGCCAGGGGGAGTTCTCCGCGAACGTGCTCGCGCTGCATCCCGGCTGGGCCCGGTTCGACCCCGTGGTCGCGGCCCTGCGCCGCACGCCGTTTCCCCGCAACCAGACGACATGAGCACGTGACCCGGCCCCGCTCGACCGCGCGAGCGGAGCACCGGACCGGGCCCGTCCGGTCGTGGGCGGCGGCCGCGGGGCGGCACCGTCCCGGCGGCGGGTCTCGGGTGGTGGCGACGGGGCGGCACCGGTCCGTGGACCGCGACCGCGGCTATCTCGCCGGGGTGCGGGCCACCGCCGCGACGAGCCTGGCCGTCACCGCGGCCGGCGCGGTGCAGGGCATCCTGCTGGCCCGCCTGCTCGGACCGGCCGGCCGCGGCGCCTACGCCATCGTGACGTCCTACGCGTCGGCCGCAGCCGCGGTGGGCGAGTGCGGTCTGACCGCGGCGATCTGCTTCTTCGTCGCCCGCCAGCCGGGACGGGCTCCGGACGTCGTGCGCACCGGCGGGGCGCTGCTGCTGGCCCTCGGCGTGGTGGTGGGCGTCGGCGGGTACCTCGCCGCCCCGTTGGTCCTGCCGCACGATCCCACGGCGGCCAGGGCCTTCGCGATCGTCTTCGCGGCCGAGCCGGTCATCTTCGTCTCGGCCTGCTGGGTCTTCGCGTTGCAGGCGACCCGACTGGCGGTGTGGAACCTGACCCGGGCCGTCCAGCCGCTGCTCCAGCTCGTCGGCGTCGGGGTGCTGGCGGTGACGGTCGGGCTCACCCTCGGCGGCACCGTGGCGTGTCTGCTCGTCTCGATCGCCGTCCAGGCGGTGTTCGCCGCGGTGCTGTGGCGCCTCGACGTCCCCACCCGCGGCCGGATCCGCCGCGACGAAGCNCGCCGGCTGCTGCGTTACGGCGCCGGGGTGTTCCTCTCGGCACTGCCCTACCTGCTCAGCGCCCAGCTCGACATCCTCATCCTCGCCCTGCTCGTCGAGCCCGCGCAGGTCGGTTACTACGCGGTCGCCGTGTCGATGAGCCTGATCAGCCAGCCGATCTGCGTCGCCTTCGGCAACGTCGCGATGCCCCGGCTGGCCCGCCAGTCCGCCGTGGCCGCCGGGGCTGCCGTGGCCGCCGGGGCCGGCGGGGCCGGCGCGCCTTCCGGGCCGCGGCGGACCGCGATGATCGCCGTGGGAGCGAGCCTGGCGTGCGGGATCGTCGCCGCGGGGGTGATGAGTGCGCTGGCCCCGATCGTCGTCCCGCGCGTCCTCGGTGCGCGGTACGGGCCGAGCGTCCACCTGCTGTGGCTGCTCGCGCCGGGGGCGGCCCTGCTCGGCTGCAACCGGGTCACCGACGACGTCCTGCGCGGCCTCGACCGCGCGCTGACCGTCGCGCGCTGTGAGGGGGTGGGCAGCGCGCTCACCGTGGTGGGCCTCGCGGTGCTGGTGCCGATCCTGGGCGTCGAAGGGGCGGCGATCGCGTCGACCGTCGCCTACACGGCGTCGTTCCTGCTGCTGTTCCGCGCGGTGCTGCGCGCGGTCGACGTGCCGGCCCGCACGGTGCCGGCGCGGGCGTACAGGCTGCTCGCGGCGCGCGCGGCGAGCAGGCGCCGGGTGGTGCCGCTGGGCGGCGGAAGGTGAGGCGATGGTGAGGCGGACGATGACCGACCACACGCGGCGCGGTGCTGCGCGGTCGGCTGCTCCGTCCGCGGGGGCGCCGTCCGCGGGGGCGCTGCGGGTCGGGGTCGTCGGCCCGGTGGGGCTCGACGACTTCGNCGACAACATCGTCGACTGCCTGCCCGATCTGGGGGTGCACGCGGTGGCGCTGGGCCCGGCGGTCCCGCTGCCTCGCCGGCGCTGGCTCGCCGGCGCGGCGCTGGTGGCGCGCACCGTCTCCGAGCGGCCGGACCAGCTTCATCAGCGCCGCCTCGTCGACCGGGTCGAGCGGGAGAACCTCGACGTGGTGCTCTCGGCCGATGCCCGCCTGCTGCCCTCGACCGTGCGGGCGCTGCGCCGGCGGGGGGTCCGGGTGGGCCTGTGGTTCCCGGACGCGGTGGTGAACCTGGGCCGCCAGTACCTGCTGATGGGGGACTACGACGCGCTGTTCCTCAGCGACCCGCTGCTGACCCGCCGACTGTCGGACGTCCTCGACCTGCCCGCCCGCTACCTGCCCGAGGCCTGCAACCCGGCGCGCCACCGTCCACCCGCGGCGGTGGCCGACGAGGCGCATGCGGTGTTCGTCGGCAACACCTACGGGGTGCGGGTCCGGCTCGTCCACCAGCTCCTCGACGCCGGGATCGCCGTGCGGCTGTACGGCCCGCCGCCGCCGCGCTGGCTGCGCGATCCGCGGGTGCTGGCCTGCCACACCGGCCGCTTCGTCACCGGGGCCGAGAAGGCCGCCGTCTTCCGCGGCGCCCTNGCCGTGATCAACGCGCTGCACCCGGCGGAGATGGAGAGCGTGAACTGCCGCCTGTTCGAGGCGACCGCCTGCGGTGCGACCGTGGTCTGCGAACGGCGCGCGGCGCTGCCCGACCTGTTCACCGAGGAGCGGNAGATCCTCGGCTTCACCGACTTCGCCGAGCTGACGGACCATCTGAAACGCTGCGCCGCCGACCGGGCCGGCGCCCGGGCGCTGGGCGACGCCGCCCGCGCGCGCAGCCACCGCGACCACACCTACCAACAGCGGCTCGACACTCTCCTTGGCGACCTGCTGTGATCGCCCGGCACCGCGGGCGGCCAAGCTCCGCCGACCGGGCCAGCTCGGCTGACGGGACCAGCTCGGCTGACGTGACCGGCTCCGCCGACCGGACCTGTCGCGCCGGGCTGCTGCTGCGGGCCAAGATCTCGACGGCCGGACTGCTGACGAGCCCGGCCGCGGGGGCGGTCGTGAGCGCCGCCACCCGTAACCGGATCCGCCATCACGGCGTCCGCTTCGACGTCACCGATGCGGTGTTCACCCCGCGGCAGCGGGCGGCACTGTTCTGGCGGCTCTACGAGACCGCCGAGATCGGGATGATCCACCGGTACGTGGGCCCCGCGGAGACCGTCGTCGAGCTCGGCGCGAGCCTCGGCATCACCGGCGCCCACATCGCCAGCCGCCTGGCTCCCGGCTCCCGCCTCGTCTGCGTCGAGGCCCACCCCGGCCTCGCCGCGGGCCTGCGGCGGCGGCTGGAGCCGCACACCGCCCACCTCACCCTCGACGTCGCCGCGTTGGCGATCACCGGTCGACCCGGCCCGGTCCTGTTCGACCTCGGCGCCACCACCCTCGGCTCACGTCTGCGCGACCCCGCCGCCACCACCACGGCACCCGCCACCACCACGGCACCCGCCACCACCACGGCACCCGCCACCGCCGCGCACGCCGCCATCGGGATCAGCGCGGTCCCAGTCGCCGGCGGGCCGGTGGCCGTGCCGGGGACGACACTGCGCCACCTGCTGGCCGACCGCCGGATCGACGCGTTCGACCTCGTCAGCGACATCGAGGGAGCCGAGGCGTCCTTCCTGCTGGGCGATCCCGGCGCGCTCGACGGCTGCCGTCGCGCCGTCCTCGAACTGCACGACACGGTCTTCGCCGGCCGCCGTGTCACCGCCGACGACCTGCTCGCCGCCGCCCGGGGACTCGGCTTCCGCGTCCTGCGCCGCCGCGGCGCCGTCGTCGCCCTCACCCGCGACCCCGTCTGATCCTGCGGTTCCGCGGAACCGTCCCGGTGCGGCGCAGACGCCAGCGCCGTGCGACGCGGCCGCGCGAACTTCCCGCTACGCAGACCGGCGACGAACGCCGCCCACTCTCGCAGCTCGAACAGCAACGCGGCCCCCGCCGGACCCCGGCCGTGGCGCACCGCCCCCCCGGGCCCTGCGAGCCTCGGACGTTCAGCTTCGCCAGGTGGACCAGCGGGCGGCTCGGGGTTCGTCGGGGAGCAGGCTGTCGGGCGGCGGGATGCGACCCAGCCCGTCGCGCAGCCCGTGCAGCGCGCAGCGCAGGCGGACGGTGCCGCCGCCGCGGACGGCGCCGGCCGCGGCGAGCCGGGGCAGCACCGCGACCAGCAGCCAGGCCGTCGTCAGCGCCACCTGCGGCGGCCGGGCGTGCAGGCGGGCGAACCACAGCCGGTTGCGCACGGTGTAGTAGGTGTAGCCGTCACCGGGAACCGTCCCGCCGCCGGCGTGCCAGGACTGGGCCGGGCTGACCAGTACCCGCCAGCCGGCCGCCCGGGCTCGGCGGCACAGGTCGAGATCCTCGTAGACGAGGAAGAAGCGGGTCTGCATCGGCGCGTCGCGCAGGCACGCCGCCCGGATGAACATCGTCGCCCCCGTCACCCACGGCACCTCGTCGGCTCCGTCCGTGGGGACGCGCCGGCGGCGGGGCACGGTGAGCACGGGGGTGAGCCCGTCCGCCCCGGGGTGCAGCCCGCCCGCGTTGACCAGGGTCGGGCCGACGATCCCCACGCCGGGGCGGGCCAGCAGGTCCAGGCAGGCGTCGACCGTGGCCGCCGTCAGGTGGACGTCGTTGTTGAGCAGCAGATAGGCCTGCGCCGACGGGTCGGCGGCGCAGCCGTGCCGGAAGCCGCCGCCGAAGCCCAGGTTGCCGGCCGGGACGAGCCACGACACCCCCGGATCGAGCCCGGCCGGGCGGGGGCGCCCGTCGTTCGCCACCACGACGATCCCGGCGATCCGGGTCAGGGCGGTGAGCGCGGCGGCGAGCTCCACCGTCGGCGTGACGGGTCCCCAGTGGACGATGACCGCGGTCGCCTTCACGCCCGGGCCTGCCGCAGGGCGACCGGCTGGTCCGGCGGCCGGGCGGCGGTCGGGACGGCCAGGGTCGACCAGGGCGCGACCACCAGCGGGCGGCGCCGCGCGGGCGGGATGTCCGCGTCGACGACGCGGTAGTCGTGGCGGGCGAGCAGCGCGCCGACCGCCTCGGCGTTCGGCGTCGCGACCTCGCAGATCAGCACCGGGCGCACCGCGGCGAGCAGATGGTTGGCGCCCGCGAGCACCGCCCGTTCGGCCCCCTCCACGTCGATCTTGACCACGTCGGGGGCCGGCAGGTCGGCGAGCAGGCCGTCGAGGGTGACGGTCGGGACCAGGTGCGTCGTACGCACTCCGCCCGCCTGGCTGCCGCCGAAGCCGGCGAGGTGGCTCGTCGCCCGGCTGCGGCGGGCCACCTGGAAACGTCCGACGCCGCTGGACGCGCCGACCGCCGCGGGCAGGATCTCCACCGCCGCCTGCTCCCGCGCTGGACCGGCGCCGCGGGCGGACAGCCGGGCCGAGCGACGCAGCAGGCTGACCAGCCACGTGTCCGGTTCGATTGCGACGACGGTTCCGCCGGGCGCGGCCGCCCGCGCCGCGGTGAACGTGAACAGGCCCAGGTTCGCGCCGACGTCCCACACGATGTGGCCGGGCCGGATCACCTCGGCGACGAGACCGGTGAGCATCGGATCGACGCGGGCGAGGCTCGGCCGCAGGTACTTCAACCCGCCCTCGCTGGACACGTAGATCCGGCTGGTCCGGTACGGCGGCGGCAGCCGGCGGGGCAGCACCACCCGGTGGGTGAGCTGCTCGGCGAGGCGACGCGCGGGCGGCCGGTGCGGCACGGTGCCCTCCTGGCGGGTGTGGTCGGCGCGGTCCGCCGTCGCGGGGATGGTCAGCGCGGCGGGTCGGCGTCGGTGTCGGCGCCGCGCGGCGCGGCGAGCGGCCGCGGGGTGCCCCGGGGATGCGGGACGGCGAGCTGCGGCGCGGTGGCCGTCCGGCCAGGGGCGGTGGACCGGTCGACGGGGTGGGCCTCGGCGCGGGCGGTCAGCGTCGCGTGCAGGTCGACGGGCAGCTCGGCGTCCACCCGGAACTCGGCGGTGGGGGCGGGGACCGTTCGTTCCCAGCCGGTTGCTCGCCGGGTCGTGCGCACGTGCCACCGGCCGGGGCCGCCGGCGCGCAGCAGCAGGCGCCGCCCGGCCGGGGTGGTGACGTCGAGGGCGGCGGGCTCGGGTGGGCCGCCGGGATCGGGCCGGCGGGCGGCGGCCAGCGTCACCCCGGGTGCGAAGTGGAACAGCACGGCAAGCTGGTGTCGGCCGCCGCCGCTGATCCGGTCGGTGACGGTGAGGCCGTCCGCGTCGAGCCGCCAGGTGCGCCAGTGGACGGGCCGGCCCGGCAGGTGGCGGTAGCCGTCGTGCCCGGCGGTCAGGGTCGCCACCCCGTCGCGGTGGCGCAGGGTGACCAGGGTGGGGCGGGCGCGGCGGCCCGCGCGGAACGCTCCCCAGACCTCGGTCGAATCGACGCCGTCGATGGTGACGGTGCTGTGGGCGGCGGAGCCGCGCTCGGCGTCGCGGCGTTGCCCGGGGGCGTAGGTCGAGGTGCCCACGTCGACGAGCAGCGGGCGGTCGTCCAGCCACAGCAGGAAGCCGAGGGTGTCCGCGTGCGCGTGCGCCGGCAGGTCGTCGGGGCAGGGCAGGCCGACGTCCGCGAGCAGATGCCAGCCACCGGCCGTGAGCGCCGCCAGCCCGCTGTCCGCCAGCAGCAGGCCGCCGGACCGGCCCCAACCCCCCGCGCCCGCGGCGGCCGGCACGCCGGGCCGGCCGGGAACGCCGGCGAGGCTGGTGATGCCGGTGGAGCTGGTGTTGCGGGTGATGCGGGTGGAGCTGGTGGCGTCGGCGAGGCCGGTGGCGCGGTCGGACGGGTCCACCTCGGGGCCGGGCGGGGGTGGCTGCGCCGGGACCGAGGGCAGCAGTCGGCGCAGCAGCTCGGGACGCACCGCAAACCCGTCGTTGAGCAGCGGCACCGTGCCGTCCGGACCGAGCACCGCGCCGAGCCAGGCCCGCATGCGGGTGATCGCGTCGAACAGCTCGGTCGGCACGGCCCACCCGCCCGCGGCGAGCAACCCGGCGACGTCGTCGAGGTCGGCGAGCACCTGGCAGTGGTAGGACGGAGACCGCTCGTAGTGGCCTCCGTCGTCGAGCACCTGTCGGCGCGTCTCGCGCACGAGCTGGTCGACCCGGCGGTGCAGCCCGCTCGGGTCGTCGGCGGCCACCGCCAGTGCGATCAGAGCCTTGATGTTCTTCACCAGGTGGTTGCCCCCGACGTCGGTCTCCAGGTGGATCCNCAGGAACGACCGGTGGACGCCCAGATCGGCGCGCAGCACGTCCCGCGCGGGGGTGTCTCGGGCCAGCATCGGGCCGAGCGCGCACAGCGTCCAGGCTCGCAGCGAGGCGACGTAGGGCGACCAGGCCACCGGATGACCGACGGCCACCGCCGTGCGCCAGCCGAGGTAGAGCCGCGCGAACAGGGNACGCTCCCGATCGCCGCCGGGCGCCAGCGCCCACGCCCAGTCCCAGTAGTGCAGGTGGTAACGCCACAGCAGCGGGGCTCCGGCCTGTTCCCAGTCCCAGCCCGCCAGATCGTCGTCCACGTCGCCGACGGGGTCGAGCGGGTCGGCGTGACNGAGCCGGCGGGCATGGCCGAGCAGGGTCAGCCGGCCGAGGGCGAGCTCGTCGACGGTCGGCCCCGCGGGTGGGCACGTCTCGTCCACGGCGACGAACCCGGCCGGCCACGACCCCGACGACGGGCGGCCGCGCAGCATCGTCACGGCCAGGCGGGGATGGCGGCGCAGCACGGCGCGCTGTCCGCGCAGCCGGGCGCGGGCGGCGACCTGACGTGGTCGCAGGCGTGCGACGGTGCGCAGGTAGCGAGCGAGATCCGTCGACGGGTTCATGCGCCGACCGGTCCCCTCGCGGCGCCGGCTGGTCCGACCGGACGGGCGGGGAGGGTGCGCTGCGGGGGCACCGGTGCTGCCCGCCTGGCGCCCGGCGCGGCCTGCGCGGCTGCGCTGTCCCTGCCGGATGCACCGGTACTGCTGGTACTGCTGGTACTGCCAGGGGTGCCGGTGCGGCCGAGTGCGCCGACGGTGAGTTCGTACCAGGCGTAGTAGAGGCAGAACAGCAGCCCCTGCCGACCGTCGCGCCAGCCGGCCCGCAGCAGGTACATGTAGCAGAACAGGGCCGCCGGTTTCGCCGGGACGAGCGGGAGGACGACCTCCTTGGCGACGGTGCGACCCAGCGGGCGGGTCGAGCCGCCGGGATGACGGATCTCGCTGCGGATGCGGGAGATCCGCTCGCGCAGGGCCGGCTGGGCCGCGCGGCGCTGCGCCTCCAGCTCGGCGTAGCGCACGTGCTTGTGCAGCCAGGCGGCGAGGCCCTTGCGGTCCTCGTCGATCAGGTCGGCAGCCAGGCGCGCGACCGGACCGGCCACGATGGCCCGCTCGCCGTAGCTGACACTGGCGTCGAAGGAGGCGGCCCGCCGGTCGAGCAGACGGGCCTGCCAGCTGTTGGCATACCNCCCGCTGTGGGCGATCCACCGGCCGTCGAACACGAGCCGGCGCCGCTGGCTGAAGGCGGCGCTGTCCTCCGTGCCCAGCCGTCGGGCGATCTCCGTGGCGAGCTCGGTCGAGACCCATTCGTCGCTGTCGAGGAAGAACACCCAGTCGTGGCTGACCTCCGGGGACATCATGGNCCGCTGACGCTGGCCCGCGTAGCCCTGCCAGGGGATGTGCCAGACCGTGGCGCCGGCGCGACGCGCGAGCTCGACCGTGCCGTCGGTCGAGCCGGAGTCGACGACGACGACCTGCGCGCACCAGCCGACAGAGCGGACCGCCCGGACGATGTTCGGTGCCTCGTCGCGGGCGAGGATGATCGCGGTCACCGGAACGGATCCCGGCGCGGGCACCGGGCCGACGGAGTGCTCCCCGGCGGCCCTGTCCACGCCGGCCCTGTCCACGCCGGCTGCTGCGTCCTGCCGGGCGGTGTCGTAGGGGACGGGCCAGCCCGAGCCGTCGCGGGCGGGCGGGGCCGGCCCACGGGAGTCGGCGGTGAGCGGCTGGCTTCGGGCGATCACAGCGCCGGTTCCTTCGCATCGAGCAGCCAGGTGAAGTAGTCCACGGGATCGAACGGGTTGCCGGGTTCGGGCTGCGGGGTCAGCGTGAGCGCGGCGTGCATCGCCGCCGCGAGGTCGTCGGCGGACTCGTCCCGGTACGGCACGAGCACCGGACCGGCGACCTCCGCGTTGTGCCCGGTGCCGCGGGCGATCACGGGCACACCGGCCAGCCGGGCCTCGGCGAGGGGATAGCCGAAGGACTCCGCCGTCGTCGGGTACAGCAGGGCGCCGGCCCGTCGCTGGTGGCCGCGCAGGGCGTCCGGGGTGAGCCGCCCGACGAAGCGCAGCGAGCGGCAGGCGGCGAGACCCTGCTCCCGGGCCTCCTCGTCGGTCGCCGTGACCACGATCGACACCGACGCGCCGGTCTGCTGGGCGACCATCGCGGCGGCGGTGTCGGCGAGGCGCAGCAGCCGGCCCATCGGCTTGAACGAGGCGAACAGCACCGGGCACAGGATCGCCCCGCGGACGCGTTCGTCTTCGCCGGGCCTCGCTGGCTGCGGGGACAGCGGGTGGGGCCGGACGACCAGGCGGTCGCCGAGGCGCGGCAGGGCGGTGCGGACCCGTTCGGCCATCGACGACGCCGGCACGACGACGACGTCGGCGCGACGGGCGAGCAGGCGCACGACCGGCGCGGCTCGGGCGATGTCGGCGGGCAGCCCGCGGGGCAGTGCCCGAACCTCGGCCGGTGTGAGGAAGTGCAGCGCGTTGCGCAGCAGCACCCAGCGTTCGCCCCGGGTGGCGAGGTACCCGACGTTGTTCAGGGCGACGGTGCGCCGGTAGCGGCCGAGGCGTTCGCGGCGGGCAAGCCAGCTCGGCGCGACGCGCCGGCCGCGGCCGATCAGGCGGACGCCGGCGCCGGGGCGCGGTGCCAGGAACCCGTCGAGCTCGGTCAGGAACCGCAACGCGCCGCCCATCTGCGCCCCCGCGCAGTCGACGAGAACCGGGCCGCTCGCCCCGCTCACGCGGGCATCCCGGCGGGCACCGCGGCGGGTGGGCCGGCGGCCGCGGTGCCCGCCGACCACCCGTCGCGGCGGGCGTAGAGGTATCCCGACGGGGCCCCGGCGAGATCCCGGACGCGGCGCAGGTCGTTGTCGAGCAGGGTCACCTCGAACCCGTGCCGGCGCAGCCGCGCGACGAGGTCGGCCGGATCGCCGAACCCGGGGTGCACCTCCATCACGAGCCTGCCGACCGCGTCCAGCCAGTCCGGCTCGCCGAACAGGGCGAACTCGGAGCCCTCGATGTCGAGTTTGAGCAGGTCCACCTGGTCGACGCCGCCGGACTCGAGCACCTGGGCCAGCGTCAGCCTCTCGACGTCGCCGTCCCAGTGGGTGGCGCCCTGGCGTGCCGCCGCGTCGGCGAACACCCCGGTCGACGGTCCGACCAGGGCGTGCAGGAGCTGGATGCGGTGGGAGACGCCGTTGGCGGCGGCATGGTTGACGAAGACGGAGGCGAAGCCGCGCTGCGCCTCGACGGCGATGACGTCTGCCCCCGCCCGGGCCGCCAGCACCGAGAACAGGCCCTGGTTCGCCCCCAGATCGACGACGATCTCACCGGCTGACGGCGCGAATCCGGGCAGCGCGTGGTAGACCCCGCGGCAGTACATCTCCCGGGCGCCGCCGAACGACCCGCCGGGCAGGGTGACCTGGACGCCGGGCAGCGGGCGGTAGGTGTGGCTGCCCCGGGCCATGGCTCGGTCGGCGGCGTCGAGGGTGCCGGTGCGCAGGACGGCCGTGGCGTGGCGGACGATCGCGGCGGCGAAGCGCACGGCCGTGGGGCCGCCTGCCACGGCGGCGACGGCGCGGACGTCGCCGATCAGCCGGCGAAGACGGTCGGGCCGGCGGACGGCCCGGGCCACCGGGGCGGGGCGGCCGGCGGCGCGGCGGTCCGCGGCGGCCTGCTCGGCGATGCCGACCCCGAACGGTCGCGGCCGGTGGTCGAGGTCGCGCAGGGCGGGTCCGATGTCGAAGGCCTTGTCCTCGGCGAGGCGGGCGATCTGCTCGGCCCGCAGCCGCGGCGCGCCGACGCGGCGTTCGTAGGCGCGGGCGGCGGCGAGGACCGGGCGGGCCGGCACCGGCACGCAGTACACCCGGCGGCCCTCGGCCGCCGCGGCCGCGGCGACGATCTGGCCCAGTGACAGCGCCCGCGGACCGGCGACGTCGTAGCCGCGGCCGACCGCCGCGTCGGCGCTCAGCGCCCGCAGCACGGTCGCGGCCAGGTCGTCGACGTGCACCGGCTGGTGCAGCCGCCGGCCGCCGCCGGGCAGCGGCAGAACGGGAACGCGGCGTACCAGCGCGAGCAGCCGGGCCATGTTGCGGTCGTCCGACCCGCCGTAGATCATCGTCGGGCGGATGATCGTCCACTCCAGCCCGCTGGTCTCGATCGTGTGCTCGGCCGCGATCCGCACGCGCTTCGACGGCGGGTCGAGCGCGGTGAAGATCCCGGTGGTGGACAGGAACACCGCGCGGCGGATGCCCGCCGCCCGGGTCGCGGACACGATCGCGTCGGCGTGGCCGAAGCCGAGGGAGGCGAGGTTGAGCAGGACGGCACAGTCCGCCGCGGTGAACGCCGCGCTCAGCCCCGCCGGATCGTCGAGGTCGCCGGCGACGGCCGCCGCTCCCTGCCGGCGCAGCGCCGCCGCGGCCGTGGCGCTGCGGGCCAGCCCGACGACCTCGTGACCCTGCGCGAGCGCGCGTGGCACCACCCGGCTGCCCAGGAAGCCCGTCGCGCCGGTGACGAGAATCCTCATGCCAACGCCTCCGGTCCGGGTGCCGTCGCCGGCCGCGGCCCGGTGGGGGCCCGGTGCGGGGCGGGCGCCGCGGCCCNCTGCGCCGGGACCGGCGCGTCCGGTGCGTCTGGTGCGTCCGGTGCACCGGTGCTCCGCCCGGCGCCGCCGGGGCGGGCCGGTTCGTCGGGGTCGAACAGCAGTTGGCGGTACTGCCGGGCGAGGGCGTCGCGGTCGAAGTGCCGCTCGACGTGCGCCCGGCCGGCGCGCCCCATCCGGGCCCGGCGGTCTGGGTCCGCGGCCAGCTGCGCGACGGCGGTGGCCAGCGCCGCGGGATCTTCCGGGGGGACGACGACCTGCCCGGCGGCGGTGAGGATCCGAGCGGCCTCGCCGCGCACCGCGCCGATCACCGGCCGACCGGCGGCGAGAAGCTCGAACATCTTCGACGGGATGAACACGTCGAACATCGGCACGTTCCGCAGCGGCACCACGCAGAGGTCGGCGGCCGCGACGACTCCCGGCACCTGCTCGCGGGGCACGCTGTCGTGCAGCACCGTGTTCGCCAGTCCCAGGTCGCGGACGTGCTCGGCGAGCCGGCGTCTGTCGGCGCCCTCCCCGACGAAGGCGAACCGGATCCGCGTCTCGCCGGGTTGGGCGNGGCCGGGTCTGGCGTCCTCGAGCCTGGTGTCCTCGAGCCGGGCGGCGGCGTCGGCGACCGAGGTCAGGCCGTGCGAGATGCCGTGGGCGCCGATGTAGAGCACGAGCGTTTCCGGGCCCGGCGCGCCCAGCCGCGCGCGCAGGCCGGCCGGGGCGACGGTGTCGGGGTGGAACCGGTCGAGGTCGACGCCGTTGCGCACGACGTGCACCTTGTCCGCCGGGATGCCGCGGCGGACGATGTCGTCGCGGAAGCCCTCGGTGACCGTGACCACGGCGTCGGCGGCGCGATAGGCGGCCAGTTCGAGGCGTTCGAGCAGGCCGAGGACGCGCGGGTCGGTGATGACGCCGAGCTGTTCGAAGATGGCGGGCCACAGGTCGCGCACCTCCACGACCAGCCGGGCCCGCCGCAGCCGGGCGAGCAGCCACGCCGAACCCAGCGGGAAGAAGGTCGGCGAGGACACCACGACCACGTCGCACGGGCCGGTCCGCCGGCCGCCCAGCAGGACGCTCGAGACCATGAACGACAGGTGGGACAGCGTCTTGCGGACCACGCCCTCGTTGGGGGTGGCGTACAGCCGGGTCCGCACGACGCGGTAGCCGTCGACCCGCTCGGTGCGCAGCCAGGCACCGCGGTACTCGGGTGGGATCACCCCGGTGGGATGGTTCGGCATCCCGGTGAGCACGGTGACGTCGAGGCCGTCGGCCGCCCACGCTCGGGCCGTCTCCGACAGCCGCGCTTGCGGCGCGCCGATCTCCGGAGGGAAGTAGTGCGTCACCACCAGGACGCGGNGACCGGGCAGGGTGGACACGGAGTACGACCTCCAGCCGTCGACGACCTATCGCTAAAAGTAGCGTAGTACTCACTTGGAGTGATTATCGGTAGTGTGACCGTCCGCGTGTCGCGGCGACCTCGTCCCAGGCGGGCTGCCCGAGCGGCAGCCGGAAGCCCCGCGCGTCGAGCCAGCCCCGCTCCTGCCCCTGGCCGAACAGCAGCAGCTCCNCCCGGCGGCACGCGGCGCTCAGCGGCGGCAGCCACTGCCCGGTCGGCTCGGCGGCGCGCAGCAGCCCCCGGACCGCTCGCGCCGGCAGCGGGTGCAGCGGCCGGCCCGGCGCGAACGTCTCGTAGAGGCTGCGCACGGTGTGCCCCTCGTAGGGGTGGGACACCACCAGGGGTGCGCCGTCCGCCGCCAGGATCGCGGCGACCGCCGCGCCGACGTTGCCGATCAGTGCAACTGGCACGGGCTGACCGCCGTCTCCGCACGTCACCAGGGGCCAGCGCCGGCAGAACGCGGCGAAGGCGGTCGTCATCCGCCGTCCCGAGCCGTGCACGGAGGGGGGTCGGTAGAGGGTCACCGCGACGCGGCCGGCGGCCGCCGCGTCGCGCAGGAGCTGCTCGCCGAGGGTCTTCGACCGGGCATAGGGGTTCACGGGCGCGTAGCGGAGACTTTCGTCGAGCCGGTCGACCCGGCCCTGCACCGCCGCGGTGCTGACGTGGACGAGCCGGGGCACCCCCGCCCGCTCGCAGGCGTCCGCGAGCAGCCGGGGCCACGCGGCGTTGCCCCCGACGAGCTCGGGTGACAGGCGCGCCGCCGACACCGCCACCCCCGCGGCGTTGACGACCGCCCCGACACCGTCGAGCTCGGCGGCGAGCCCTGGCAGATGGGGCCGGTACGCGCGCTCGGGGACCCCGGTCAGGGCCTCGCCGTCGACCGCCAGCCGGCGCGCCGGACGGGGCAGCACCTCATGGCCGGCGGCGGCGAGCGCCGCCGCGCACGCGGCGCCGATGAAGCCGGTGGCGCCGAACAGGGCGACCCTCGTCATCGGGTCGTCCCCGGCGCCGCCCGACGGCCCGGCTCGTCGTCGGTCCGCCGCTGGGTCGGCAGCCGGGCGGGCTGGCGAGGCGGTGGCGTGGCGGGGCGAGTCGGGCGCGGGCGGGCCGCGGTACGGCCGCGCCGTGCCGCCCACCGAGGCGCGCGGAGGTAGGCCAGCAGCACCAGTCCCGCGGCGCCGTCCGCGGCGAGCCGACCGGGCAGGGGGCCGAAGGCGGCCAGCGACAGCACGACGAGCACCGCCGTCGTGGCGCCGACGAGGCCGGTGACCCGCACGTGCGACCAGCCGGCGATGGTCAGCCGCTGGTAGGCGTGCGAGCGGTGCGGGGAGTACCACTGCTCCCCGGCTCGGATCCGTCGCGCCAGCGTGGCGGTGGTGTCCGCCAGATAGAGCGCGCACGGGGCAAGCGCCGACTCCGGCGGGACGCCGGCCAGCACCGCCTGCACGGCGAGCACGGCGAGCACGGCCCCCAGCGCGTAGCTGCCGACGTCGCCGAGGAAGACCCGGGCCCGGGGGAAGTTGAACGGCAGGAAGCCGAGCGCCGAGGCGGCGACGAGGATCCCGCCGGCGGTCAGCGTGGGCAGGTCCCGCGCGGCGCCGAGGGCCGCGAAGGCCCCGCCCGCCAGCGCCGCCGTGACCGCGGAGATGCCGTTGATCCCGTCCATGAAGTTGAAGACGTTGACGAAGCCGGTGATCCAGACGGGCGCCGCGACGGTCACCAGCAGGACCAGGAGCAGGCCCGGTGCCGCGTCCCCGAGCACGGCGCCGAGCACCGCCATCGCCGCGACGACGAACGACGTGGCGGTGTGCAGGGCGAGCCGCCGCATCGCGGTGACCCCGCCGATGTCCTCGGCCAGCCCGATCAGCCCGAACAGGGCCGCAGCCGCGGTCAGCGGCAGCAGGTCGGGGGAGTCGGCGCCGCCCTGGGTGAGGACCAGGACGAGGACGCCCGCGAAGAGGCCGAGCACCACGGCGATGCCGCCGCCGCGGGGGGTCGGTGCCTGGTGCGAGGAGCGCGCCGTGACCTCGTCGATGGCGGCCAGGCGCCGCATGCAGACGAGGACGATCGGGGTCGCCGCCAGGGTGACGATGCACGCGGCGGCCGGCGCTCCCAGCATGCCGTTCCTCCGGCTCTGACACGTCGGGTGGAGTACGAGCGGCGTACATCGCTTAATGTAATGCATCAACTACACTACGCAGCAGGATGCGGGGTGCGGGTGTCCCGCGCGGCCGCCCCCCGGCCGCCACCGGCCGGGAACCGGGCTCGCCGACGCTCACCGGAGGCCGGAGGTTCGCGCGATGAAACAGGTGGTCCAGGCGGCATCCGGGGGAGCGGTGCGGGTGCTCGACGTGCCCGTGCCGGTCATCGGCCCGACCGAGGTGCTGGTGGCGACGGCGGCGACGATCGTGTCGGCCGGCACCGAACGGGCCGTCACCGAACTCGCCCGCGCCGGTCTGCTGGCCAAGGCCCGGGCCCGCCCCGACCTGGTGCGCAAGGTGACGGAGAAGGCCCGGACCGACGGCCTGGTNCCGGCGGCGCGCTCGGTGCGTGACCGGCTCGGCAGTGACGTGCCGCTCGGCTACAGCGGCTGCGGCCGGGTCGTCGAGGTCGGCGCGGCGGTCGCCGGCATCCGCCCCGGTGACCTCGTCGCCACCGGCGGCGCCGGTCGGGCCAACCACGCCGAGTTCCAGGCCGTGCCCGGGCTGCTGTGCGCGCGGGTACCCGACGGGGTGGAGCCCGCGGCGGCGGCGTTCGCCACCATCGGGTCCATCGCCCTGCACGGGCTGCGTCTCGCCGAGGTCGGGCCGGGATCCAAGGTCGTCGTCGTCGGCCTGGGCCTGGTCGGCCAGCTCGCCGCCCGGCTGGCGCTGGCCAGCGGCTGCGAGGTGGCCGGCATCGACCTGGCGAAGCTGCCGCTGACGACCGCCGCGGCGGTCGGCGTGCACGCGCTCGCCGAGGTCGGCGAGGCCACCACGGCCGCGGTGCGGGCCTGGAGTCGGGGCCGTGGGGCCGACGCGGTACTCGTCTGCGCGGCCGGCCGCTCGGCGGAGCCGGTGATGCGGGCGACCGCGCTGGCCCGCGACCGTGCGCAGATCGTCGTCGTCGGCGACGTCGGGCTGGGCCTGCTGCGCGCGCCGTTCTACGACAAGGAGCTCACCCTGCGCTTCGCCCGCTCCTACGGACCGGGACGCTACGAGCGCGAGTACGAGGACTGGGGGGTCGACTACCCGGCCGGCCAGGTGCGCTGGACCGAGGGGCGCAACCAGGAGGCCGTGCTCGACCTGCTCGCCGCGGGCCGGCTGCGCGTCGACGACCTGGTCACGCACGCCTTTCCCATCGACGCGGCGCCGCGGGCCTACGAGCTCGTCGCGGGCCGCGGCGAGCCGTACCTGGGCATCCGGCTCGACTACCCGGACGAGGCCCCCGCCCTGCCGGCGAGCCGCCGGCCCGCGGACGACACGGACGGGTCCGCCGCGCCGCCGCGCCCCCGGCCCCGGCCCCGCGTGGGGCTGCCGCGCCAGCGTGGAGTGGCGGCGGGGCGCCGCGGCAGCCGGGTGGGCTGGATCGGCGCCGGAACGTTCTCCGGGGCGGTGCTGCTGCCCGCCTTCCGAGCCGCCGGGTTCGACCAGTTCGTCACCGTCGCCTCCGCCGGCGGTCGCTCGGCGCGGTCGTTCGCCGACCGGCACGGGTTCGCCGGGGCGGTGGCCGGCGCCGACGCCGTCCTCGACGACGACGACATCGACGTCGTCGTCATCGCCACGCCGCACGCCACGCACGCGGGGCTCGCCGCCCGGGCGTTGGAACGGGGGCGGCATGTGTGGTGCGAGAAGCCGCTCGCGCTCAGCTTCGACGAGCTGGAGCGGGTGGAGAAGGCGGCGGCGGCCGGCGGCGGCGTGCTCGTCGTCGGCTTCAACCGGCGCTTCTCGCCCCCGGTCCGCGCCGCCCGCGCGGCCCTGGCGGCGCGGACCGGGCCGCTGTCCACCGTCTACCGGATCGCGGCCGGCGCGGTACCGGCCAGCCACTGGTACAACGACCGGGTCCAGGGGGGTCGCCTGCTCGGCGAGGTGTGCCACTTTCTCGACACCTGTGCGGCGCTCGCCGGCAGCGAGGTCGAGGCGGTCGCGGCACTCGCCGGGCGGGAGGCCGAGCTGCTGCTCGCCCCCGACCTGGCGGTGTCGCTGCGGCACGCCGACGGGTCGCTGTCGACCGTCGCCTACAGCTCCGCCCGGCCCCGCGGAGCCCGTAAGGAACAGATCGAGGCCCTCGCCGGCAGCCGCCTCGTCCGTATCGACGACTACCGGGAGCTCGTCGTCGACGGCCGGTCGGTGTGGAAGGGGGCCCAGGACAAGGGTCACCGCGACGCCGCGGCGGCCTTCCTGCGGATGTGCCGCGGCGGCGACGCCGCGGTGACCGCGGAACTGCTCGCGTCCAGCCGGGCCACCCTCGCCGCCGCCGACGCGCTCGGCGTCGAGGCGGTGTGCAGCCTCGGCGACCCGCGGGTCTGACTGAAACCGATTCTTCGCGACGACGACGACGACGACGACCGCCGCCGCCGGTCCGCCCCGGCGAAAGAAAGGATGAGGACGTGCCGCGTGCGCTGATTACCGGGATTACCGGTCAGGACGGGTTGTATCTGGGTGAGTTGTTGACCGCGAAGGGTTATGAGGTGTTCGGGTTGNTTCGGGGGCAGTCCAACCCGAAGGTGGCGGTGGTGGAGCGGTTGGTGCCGGGTGTGGTGTTGTTGGAGGGTGATCTGACGGATCTTCCGTCGTTGATCGGTGCGGTGGAGATCTCGCAGCCGGACGAGGTGTACAACCTGGGGGCGATCTCGTTCGTCGGGCTGTCGTGGAAGCAGGCGGAGCTGACGG
>NZ_LJFZ01000018.1:0-53617 GCF_001420875.1 Frankia sp. AvcI1
TCACTACTTCGATCACTGGCAGTGCCGTCATTTGTTCGCGGACGGTGGATTCGCCGGACGTTTCGTCGACTGGGCCGGTGAGGTCATGAAGACCAGCGTCGACATCGTCCGGAAGAACCCCGGGCAGCGCGGTTTCGAGGCTCTCCCGAAACGTTGGGTCGTGGAACGAACCTTCTCGTGGATCACCGCGCACCGCCGGCTCGCGCGCGACTATGAAAGAAAACCCGCCACCTCCGAGACCTTCATCNGCCTCGCCATGATCCGAACCATGGTGAGGCGTCTTCNGCGCCAGCTCGCGCACAGCGGCCAGACCACACCATCAACTACAGAGGGTAGCCTGAACAAGATCTAAAACAGCTTCTCAGACGTGAGGGAGTATTTTTACACAACCCCCAAGCTGGTACGGACAGATCGGCGGTAGGCAAATGAACTCACGTGATGAATCGAGCATGGTCGATGGGNACTGGTGGCTTCCTTCGACACCGCGATGGCGGGCGTTGGGCAGGGCCCTTGTTGGTCAGGGCGTGATTCGACTACTGCTGGATGGACCATTGCGAGAGTACGTAATTCCTGAACGCGGCTGGGACGCGGTCGCGTTGCAGACGACAGAGAGTTCTTTGGTTCATGGCCGTACCCACGACGGNCGGGACGCCCCGGTAGGNGTCGCCGCAGGTCACGGGCTCGCTGCGATGCCGTAGGGCTGGCGATTGCCGCACCGCGGTGAGCAGGTCATGTGCAGCAGCACGCGATCACACGATCGTCGGTCGACGGCGGCTACGCCGCCACGTGGCTTGCGTAGAGCGTCGTGAAGGAGTCGGGGGATCAGCTGACGAGGTCGGCGAGGCGGTCGATCTGGTCGGTATCGGGGGACCAGCAGTAGATGATCGTCTCGTCGGCGCCGAGGTCCTCGTAGCCCGTGAGGGCGTCGCGGATCTGCCGTGGGGTGGTGAGCCACGCATCCAGGACGTGCTCGGTGTACTGGCTGGTGCCGTAGTAGCGGGCGATGGCCGCGCGTCCTTCCGCAAGCACCGGATCCGGCCCGAGCGCGGCGTTGACCTGCCCGACCAGCCGGGGCCGCCCGGCGCGGCCGGCCTGTTCCCAATCCTTCTCCACGGTGCGCAGCAGGTCGTCGGCTGCGGCCGGCGGTGAGGCGCACAGGAAGCCGTCACCACAGCGGGCGACCCGCGCGAGCGCGACGGCGGTGAACCCGCCGAACAGCACCTGCGGGCCGCCACGGCGAGCCGGTGCCGNCCCGACCGCCCCCAGGCCCGGGCCCACGGGCTCGCCCGACCAGACAGCCCGCAGCATCGACATCTGCTCGTCGAGCCGCCGGCCGCGCCGGTGGATGTCCACCCCCACGGCCCGGTAGTCGTCCTCCCAGCCACCCAGCCCGATACCTAGGGNGAACCGGCCGTCGGAGAGGCGGTCCAGGGTCGCCGTCTGCTTCGCCAGCAGGATCGGTTCCCGCAAGGGCGCGATCAGCACCTCGGTCTGGACCCGGATCCGCACCGTCGCCCCGACGACCGCCGCGAGCGTGACCAGCGGCTCCGGGTTGTCGTACACCACCCGGTCGAGCAACCCTAGGGTGCTGAAGGGGCCAGCATCGGCGCGTCGAGCCCAGCCCACCAGCGACCCGGGATCCGCAATGGGTAGACCGAGACCTACGTACACGAGTGATACCTCCCGAAACGGCAGNGGCGACCCGCGGTGCGGCGAGGCAGGCGTGAGGTGGCCAGCGGTGGCCTGTCACAGACCGCCGGAGACGGTGATATCGGCACCCGTGACGTAGGACGCTGCCGGCGAGATCAACCACGACACGGTCGTCGCGACCTCCTGGGGTCGGCCCATGCGGCCCAGCGGGCTGTGCACGCCGGTCTCTTTCGCCTCCGGGAAGACCATGCCCGTGGCGATGACGCCTGGGGAGACGCTGTTAACCCGGATCCCTTCGGAAGCGACCTCGTTCGACAGGCCATGGGTAAACGTCACCAGGGCNCCCTTCGTCGCCGCGTAGGGCACGTCTCCTGCCAGGCTGCCGATCCGGGCGGCAACCGAGGCGACGTTGACGATGGATCCGCCCTTGCCGCCGTGCGTGGTCGACATCGTGTGCACGGCGTACTTGGCGCAGACCATGGGGCCCACGACGTTGACCCGCATCAGCCGGGTCAGCTCGTCGGCGTCCCGCTCGTCGATGCGCGCCCGCTCGCCGAGCGTCCCGGCGTTGTTGACCAGNGCGGCCAGCGGACCCATCTCCTGCCCCGCACGGTCGAACATGCCCGCGACCTCGCCCGCGTCTGCCACGTCAGCGCGCACGGCCATGGCTCGACCGCCACCGCGACGAATCGTGGAAACTACCGATTCGGCGCCGTCCGCGTCCGCCGTGTAGTTGACGACGACGCCGTATCCGTCCTCGGCCAGTTTCTCGGCGATCGCGGCGCCGATACCCCGACTGGCACCGGTAACGATCACAGTGCTCTGTCCCTGCTCAGCCATCGTCATGTCATCCAGCCTCGCCGTTAGATCGCATTTCGGGGCAGGCCCTAGGAGGTGACCTCGTCGCGCCACTCGACCAGGAACCGTCGCGTCGACCGATCGCATCACGATGACTACCCGTAGGTGTCGCATCGAACCCTACACAATCCATGCAGGAATCCGGCATCGCACCTCGGATGGAAACAGGCAAACCGCCCAAAGCAACGGCATTGAGGCTACCGGACCTCTTCATCGGTCTCATAAATCGGGCTTGGGGCGTTCGCCACCGGACCTGCGGCTCGCGGCGTTCTTCAACGCGTCGAGGACGGCGGGCGGGACNGGCGGCGTCGGCCTGTCGGCGGCATGGTCACGCTTTGGTCTCGCCCCTGCGGTCGACGCCGGCGTTCCCGGTCCTCTCAGGTTCGGTCCGCAACAGACCCTGGACCTCACCGATCACCAGATCGCGGTGCTGCTGACCGGACGTGACGATCAGCGGGGTACGGCTGCGGTAGGCCGCCGCGCGAGGATTCCGCAGGCCTCGTACCCGGCAGCGCATCAGGCGCACGACAGCCCTTACGGGCATCTCTCCCGGCTCAGGCATCACCTGCCTCCTGCCCGCACGGCCTGCCGGCAAACCGGGAAATACCGCTTCNGTGGACAGCGAACCTGGGTTTCCCTGGCCACGGGGATCAAACCGCCCGAAGATTTCTCGGGAGCACGAGGTCGGGGTGATAAGGGCGGCACGAGACCGGAGGTCGTTCGGTGTGCCACTCATTCATCCGCGGGTGGGTGGCGGATCTCCGGCCGGCATTTAGAGTCGGTTGAGGTCGATAGATGGCCCCATATCATGGTAATGGGGATGCTGGTGCGGCGGCCGCCGTCGTTGGTCAACCTGCGTGAGCCGAGAAGCCGNGTTAGCGTAACTGCCGTGTGATTGTGCAGGAAGACAGCGGAAGGGTGAGCACTATGGCCCGTTTGTCCGAGCAACTGGCCTACCTGTCAGGGCGCGCCAAGGCAGCCGAGGATGCCGCGGGCACGGCCGAGGCCGAGACCCGCGAGGAGTTGGNGGCCAAAGTCGAGCAGGCTCGTGCCAACGCCGAGCAGCGCGCGGGCGAGCTTCGTGAGAAGGCGGCGGACGTTACGCAGGAGGCTTCCAGTCGGTGGAGCGAGATCCAGGACCGCTGGAAGGACCATGTGAGCGAGGTGCGTGCCGAGGTCCAACAGAAGCAGGCGGAGCGCGACGCCAACCGTGCCGAGCGGCGTGCGGAGTACGCGGAGGACGACGCCGCCTGCGCGATCTCTTTCGCCATCTCCGCCGTGGAAGAAGCCGAGTACGCCGTCCTGGACGCCACCTTGGCCCGCGCCGACGCTGCGGCCGCCCGCGCCTGATCCTCCTCTCATTTCCCGGATCCGGTTGGTGACGTCGGGGTGAACGGAAGGGGCGACCCGGGCGTCGGAATAGCAGGACGGTGGATTCCTCAAAGGCGCCGGGGTTCGGCAGCCGTGGGAAAGACGCTTGCGTAACCTGTTCGTCGATGCGGCGTTGANATCATCCGGCGCCCGCCCAGCCGGTGTGGCCGGCCGGCCCGCTCGCTCGCCGACGCGGACGCGCACCGGAGTGCCCCGGCCAAGACTCCACGCTGGCCCGCTGGCTGGAGTCCGGCCGGGGCGGGATGCACCGGATTGGGAAGCCCAGTTCTCCCCGGGCATTCCCCAGATGCTCATCGTGGCCGCGCTGCGGACCGCCAGCGCCACCGTTCGCCTAACGAGGTGGGTGGCCGAGTCAGCGGCGGCGCCAGTGTTCCGGATGGACGTCTGATCCGGAGCCGCCACCCAAACAGGCGGTCCGCCAAACGAGCGGAGGTGCCTGCTCCGCGGGCCCGATGAGAACAACGTGAAGGATCAGCCCCTCGAAGAGGGACCAGCCCCGGTTCGGCTCATACCCAAACGCATCGCGCTGCGGATGTTCNCCGGGCTGGCAAGGCGTCGACNCCGGCTGATCGCCCGTCACGGCGACGACCGCGCCTACCGGCCGGCGTGTGCGCGCCGGCGGGCGTTGATCAATAGGAACGATGCGGGTATCCGTGGGAGGAACGATGACCGAGCAGAGCACAGTGCAGACGCAGGTGTGGCCGCGGTTGCGGCTGCGGGACTGGAGCGACACGAAGGACACGCTGCACATGTGGACCCAGATCGTCGGCAAGATCCGCATGGCGCATGCGCCGATGATCAACCACTGGTGGCATGTCACCCTATACGTCAACCCGCACGGGTTGACCACCTCGACCATCCCGTACCGCAATGGGGATTTCGACATCGAGTTCGACTTCCTCGACCATCAGCTACATATCCGTACCAGCGACGGCCNCCGCCAGCAGGTGGCACTGGCGCCTAAACCGGTGGCCCAGTTCTACACCGAAACCATGCAGGCTCTGGATGACCTGGGCATCCAAACCCATATCTATGCCAGGCCCAACGAGGTCGATCNGGCCATCCCGTTCGCCGACGACTACCAGCACGCCTCCTACGACCCGCACGCGGTCGAGCTATTCTGGCGCCAGCTCCTGCGGGCCAACCGGGTCATCACGGTGTTCCGGTCTCGGTTCATCGGCAAGGCCAGCCCGGTGCATTTCTTCTGGGGCGGCATGGACATGGCCTGCACCCGGTTCTCCGGACGCACCGCCCCACCCAACCCCGGCGGAGTCCCGAATCTCCCCGTGTGGGTGACGCGNGAGGGCTACTCCCACGAGTTGGCCAGTTGCGGATTCTGGCCCGGCGGCGAGGAAGGCGCGTTCTACGCCTACGCCTACCCCGAACCGGCCGGCTACGCCGTCCATCCGGTCCGCCCGGACGCCGCCTACTACGGCCCCAGCGGCGAGTTCCTGCTCCCGTATGAAGCCGTGGCCGCCGCCGCGAACCCCGACCAGGTCCTCGCCGACTTCCTGGACACCACCTACGCCGCAGCCGCCGACCTGGCCGGCTGGGATCGAGCCGCGCTGGAGGCCGACCTCCACCGTTGCGACCACCGGCGCCAGCAATGAACACCGCGCAGGCCGCCCTGGGCTGGCCCTGAAATCACTGTTCGGCCGGTCGCTACCCGGGCCTTGGCCAGGGATGATGTCCAGTGATGGCGCCGGTCGTTAGATCATCTGCCGAATCGAACGGGCGTTCCGTAGACCTGGTAGTCGGCACCGCGACCGCCCGCGGCTTGGTCACCCAGCTCAGGGGGGACTCGAACCATTACCCCACCACCGGTCACCCTCTCCGGTAACCTCATTCTCGCAGGCCACGCGGGAATTGACCAGTGAACGACGCACCCGCCACTCCACCCGCGAGGCAGGACGCGCGACCGTTCGCGCTTCGCGCGGTCACCACACTGATCGTAAGCGTCGTCGCACTGAGCTTCCTGTTCGGGCTCGGCAACGTCTGGGCACTGGGCATCCGCCTTGGCGTTCCCGCCTACATCGCCCCACTCGTCGCGCCCGCCGTTGATCTCTCTGTCGTTGCCCTGCTCGTCGCCACCCGCCAGCTGGCCCTTGCCGGCGCCAGCCGAGAGCAGATGCGACGGCTCTGTTGCATCGGCGGAGTCCGCTGTCCAGCGGCCGTCGATCGGTCATGATCGAGGGATGCGTCGACGTCGTGGCTGTCCGCCGGTTCCGGTGTCGGAGTTCGCGGGGTTCCGGTTCCCGCCGGAGGCGATCGTCCTGGCGGTGCGGTGGTATCTGCGGTTCGCGTTGTCGTACCGGGATGTCGAGGAGCTGCTCGCGGAACGCGGCCTCGAAGTTGATCACGTGACTGTCTACCGGTGGGTGCAGCGCTTCGTACCCCTGCTTGCCGAGGCGGCCAGGCCGTGTCGGCATCGGCCGGACGACAGGTGGTTCGTGGATGAGACGTATGTGAAGGTCGCCGGCCGCTGGACCTACCTGTACCGTGCCGTTGACCAGCACGGACAGGTCATCGACGTCTTCGCCAGCGAACGACGCGACCAAACCGCCGCCCGCCGCTTCTTCACCCGGGCGCTGTCTCATGGCCGTCGACCGGTCGAGGTCACCACCGACAAGGCCGCCGTTTACCCGCGGGTCCTCGACGAGCTGCTCCCGGAGGCCTGCCACGTCGACGCCGCCCGGGAGAACAACCGGATCGAAGCCGACCACGGCCGGTTGAAAGCACGGCTGCGGCCTATGCGCGGGCTGAAACGGCTGCGCTCGGTCCAGACCGTCAGCGCCGGACACGCCCTGATCCAGAACATCCGCCGCGGCCACTATGAACTCGCCATCGACGCCCACCCGCCGCTGCGACTGGCAGCCGCGTTCACCGAACTCGCCGCAGCCGTTTGACCGGCGCTCGCCCCAGCCGCTGGCATGTTCAGCTTCCCCGTAATGCAACAGTGTCGCTCGGACTCCAGCTCACCTACCAGCCAGGAGCCCACAGAGTGATCGCCGAGACCCAACCTCAAGCGATCATGTACGAACGAGAGTGTCCGAGGGGGGACTTGAACCCCCACGCCCGATAAAGGGCACTAGCACCTCAAGCTAGCGCGTCTGCCATTCCGCCACCCGGACAGGTGGTCGCGGGGTGTCTCACCCGCGCACGTCTGCGATGTTACACGGTCAGAGCGGGTGCCTGTCGCTACCCCCGACCACCGGCAGATCAAGGCAGCGGGGGACGCGGAACGCGCGACGCGGGAACGAGGCGCCGGGTCGCGAGACCACCGACGGCTCCGATCACGACGCTGCCGGCGATGTCGGTCGGCCAGTGGCGGACGGCCGCGACCCGGGCGAGTCCGATGGCGGCGGCCATGCTCGCGAGGGCGGCGGCGAGCAGGGGGTGGCGCAGCTCGTCGGTGACCGCGGCGGTGAAGGCGACCGCCGTGATGGTGTGGCCGGACGGGAACGAGGCGCTGTGGGGAGGGTCGCCGGACGGGGCGCGACCGGCGGAGTCCGACGTCTGGGGGCGGCGCCGGTCGACCAGGTTCTTGAGCACTCCGTTGACCGCCCCCGCGGCGGCGACGGCCATCAGCCCGCGCGCCGCGGCCCGACGTTCACCGAGCACCAGCAGGACCACGGTCGCGGCCAGCCACGGCTTCTGGTGGTTACTCAGGGAGCTGACCACGACCGGCGCGCGCCTGCCGGTGGAAGCGACCACGGCGCGCAGCACGCCGCGGTCGATCAGGGTCGGCACACCATCGGGCGGGTTCCTGGTGGAGGTGCATGACACTGGGGCTCGTCCTCTCGACGCGGGTACAGGTGATCGGCGCGGACAGCGCGCAGGAAGCGGCCTATGCCAGGAGGCCCGGCCACGGCGCCCGACTCCGGTCCGATCGGGCCTTGAGCGGCGAAATACCCCAGGTCAGCATGCATGACGGCGTACCCGATCCGCCTGCGCACATGCCTGCCCGCCGGCTCGCCGGGGCGTAGGGCGCCCGCTGCCGGCCGCGCCTCGCGGCGCCGAGGGAGCGCCGACAGCCGGCAACTGTCACACGGACGCAGTAGGCACCCTTTGCCAAGTGACAGTTCGTGCCATAAGTTCCGGATGTCGCTTTAGTCCAGCAAGGTCTTCGGGTGGTGCGCGGGATGTCCGAGAAGCAGGCAGAGAGCCTGCGGGAACGCAAGAAGCGCCGCACGCGCCAGTCGATCATCGACGTGGCGCACGCCCTGTTCCACGAGGACGGCTACGACACGACCACGGTCGAGGCGATCGCGGCCGGCGCCGACGTGTCCGTCCGCACCTTCTTCCGCTACTTCGCGAACAAGGAAGAGGTGGCCCTCGCGCCGTTGGACGAGATGGGCGAGCTCACCCTGACGGCCCTGCGCCGGCGTCCGGCCGACGAGCCGCCGCTCACCGCCCTGCGCGCCGCGGTCCTCGACGCCTGGACGATCATGAGCCCGGACGGCGAGTCGCTGCGGCACTACACCGATCATCTGCTGCCGATCGGCAACGCCTCCGCGCTCGCCGGGGCGGTCCAGAACCGGATCGTCGCCCTGGGCGACCGGTTCGCGCTGGAGTTCGTCGAGGGCGACGACCACGACGGCCCACAGCCGCGACGCACGGACCTCGACGCCTCGCTGGCCGCGTTCGCGTTCCTCGCCGCCGTGCAGGTCGCCGTGCGCGCCTGGTGCGCCTCGGCCAGCACCGATCCCGCGGATCTCGTCGCCACCGCCCTGATCTGCCTGGACAGCCTCGTCATCGAAAGGAACCCCGCACACCGTGCCTGACCTCGAGCTTCGCGATGTCGACCGCGCGGATGGCAGGCACCACGCCCCGAACCTCGGGCGCACGGACACCCTGTCGCCCAGCGCGCCCACCGGTGAGCCCGCACCGGCCTCCACCCCCGCAGCGGTGGCGACCCCGACCCCGACCCCGACTACGGCACCGGCACCGGCACTGGCACCGGAGAATGCACTGCGGGAGACGGTCCAGCGGGCCGCCGAGCACCTGCTGCGACTGCAGGACCCGCGCGGCTGGTGGAAGTTCGACCTCGAGACCAATCCGACGATGGACGCCGAGGACCTCCTCCTGCGGGAGTACCTCGGCATCCGCACCGTCGAGCAGACCGAGGCCACCGCGAANCACATCCGTTCCCGGCGCCTCGACGACGGCTCCTGGCCGACCTATTTCGGCGGCCCCGGGGAACTGTCCACCACGGTCGAGTGCTACATCGCCCTACGGCTCGCCGGTGACTCACCCGACGACGAACCGCTGCGACGCAGCGCCGCGTGGATTCGCGAGCGCGGCGGCATCCCGGCGACCAGGGTGTTCACCCGGATCTGGCTGGCGCTGTTCGGCTGGTGGCGCTGGGAGGACCTGCCGGTCCTGCCGCCCGAGATCATGTTCCTTCCCCCGCGGGCGCCGCTGAGCATCTACTCGTTCGCCTCCTGGGCCCNCCAGACCATCGTCCCCCTGACGATCGTCTCGGCCGCCCGCCCCCAGTGCCCGGCGCCGTTCGACCTGGCCGAGTTGGACCCCGACGAGGTCCCCGCCGCCCAGTCCCACGGCGCCGCCCAGTCCCCCGACACTCGGTCCCCCGCCGGCGGACGGACGCTGCGGGGCGCGATGCGGCGGCTGGGGGGCGACCGGCCGAACACGGCCAAGGTCTTCTTCCGGGGGCTCGACGCGGCGCTGCACCGCTACCACCGCCACCCGATCGGGCCCCTGCGCCGCCACGCGCTGCGCACCGCGGAACGCTGGATCATCGCCCGGCAGGAGGCGGACGGCTGCTTCGGCGGGATCCAGCCGCCCGCCGTCTACTCGATCATCGCGCTGCGCCTGCTCGGTTACGACCTCGACCACCCGGTCCTCGCCGCCGCGCTGCGCTCGCTGGACGCGTACACCCTGCACCGCGAGGACGGCTCGCGCATGATCGAGGCCTCCCAGTCGCCGATCTGGGACACGGCGCTGGCCGTCCTCGCCCTGGCCGACGCGGGGATCGACGCCCCTGCCGACGTCGACGTGGCGCCCGCGCTGCCCACCCAGCGGGTCGCGACCGGCGCCCCGGCGCCATCCGCGCCGGTTCCGACGGCGCTGGAACGGGCTGCCGACTGGCTGCTCGGCCAGGAGATCCAGCACCGCAGGGGTGACTGGGCCATCACCCACCCGGGCGTGGCGCCGGGCGGCTGGGCCTTCGAGTTCGACAACGACACCTACCCCGACACCGACGACACCGCCGAGGTCGTGCTGGCGCTGCACCGGCTGAACCGGCTTCGCCGGCTGCGCCACCCCACGAACACCCGGATCGACGCCGCCCTCGAACGGTCGACGGCCTGGCTGTTCGCCCTGCAGTCCCGCGACGGCGGATGGGGGGCCTACGACTCCGACAACGCCAGCACCCTCGTCTACCAGATTCCGTTCGCGGACTTCGGCGCGCTCACCGACCCGTCGTCCGCCGACGTCACCGCGCACGTCGTCGAACTGCTCTGCGAGACGGGACGGATCCNCGACCCGCGTACCCTGCGCGGCGTCGACTGGCTGCTGCGCAACCAGGAGGCCGACGGATCCTGGTACGGCCGCTGGGGCGTCAACTACGTCTACGGCACCGGCTCGGTGCTGCCCGCCCTGCAGGCGGCGGGGCTCCCGCCGACCCACCCGGCGATGGTGGCGGGCGCGCGGTGGCTGCTGTCGCGGCAGAACTCCGACGGCGGCTGGGGTGAGGACATCCGCTCCTACGGCGACCCGGCGTGGTCCGGCCGCGGACTCTCCACCCCCTCGCAGACGGCCTGGGCGATGCTCGGCCTGCTCGCCACCGATCACGGCGGCGTCCACGCCGACGCCCTGGCCGCCGCGGCTCGCTGGCTCACCGAGCAGCAGCGGCCGGACGGCGGCTGGGACGAGGAGATGTTCACCGGCACCGGCTTCCCGGGCTTCTTCTACCTCAACTACCACGGCTATCGGCTGGTCTGGCCCGTCATGGCCCTCGGCCGCTACCTGCACAGCCGCCAGCATCCGTCCGACTGACTCGCCGGACCGCCGGGCGACCATCTCCACCCACAGCACCAAGTCATCACTGAATGCATACATCTGCTTACCGGTCGGGCGCCCGGGTAGGACGAAGCCCGATGGCAACGTGCTGGTAGGCGGGTGAACAGTCATGCCCCTGGGGGTGCAGCCGGATCTCATCGAGATTCTGGACATCGCGGTCGTCGAGGCAACCGTGCGGAATCACCGCATCCGCCGGGCCAACCCGGCCGCCTGCGCCCTGTTCGGCCGGCCCGAGGCCGAGGTCGTCGGCCTCGACTGGGAGAAGATCNCCNCCCCGGCGGACCACGCCCGCCTGCATGCGCAGATCCGCTTCCGCCAGGCCAGCGGCCGACGCCGGGAACGGATGATGGTCCGGCTGCTGCAGCCGGACGGCGACCTGCGCCACGCCCTGGCCACCATCGTGCTGCGCGCCGATCCGGATGGCGAGGAGTACTTCGTCGTCCACCTCCAGGACGTGTCCGAGGAGATCGCCGCCCAGGACCGGCTGCGGCTCATCGTGGAGAACACGCCGGTGTCCATGTTCCTGATCGATCGCAGCGGGCGGGTCCTCGTCAGCGAGGGCACCGCCAGTCCGGAGGCTGCCGCCGGGCTGGCGGAGGCGCGAGCGTCGTCCATCTTCACCACGTTCGCGTACCTGCCGCAGGCGACGTCGATCATGCGGCGGNCACTCGACGGGGAGCGCGTCCACCAGATCCTCGAGGCGTTCGGCCGCCGCCTCGACGTGCACCTCGTGCCCATCCCCGGGCCCGGCGGCCAGGTGGACACCGTCGCCGCGGTGGCCAGCGACGTCACCGACCTGCACCTCGCGCTGGCCAGCCTGCGGGCCCGCTCCGCCGAGCAGGCGGTCGTCGCCGACCTGGGCCGCCGGGCCCTGGAGGCGCGCGAGCCGGCCGAGCTGTGGCAACGGGCGGTCACGGCGCTGGCCGACCATCTCGGCGCCGACCTGGTGCGGGCCTACGGTCTCGACGCGGACGGGAAGCGGGTCGGCCCGCTCGCCCACGAGGATCGGCGCGCACCGCAGGTCCCGACCGGGACGCAGCGGGATCCGCCGCGCCGCACCGCCGCGTGGGTGACGACGGTGCCGGTCGGCCGCCCCGACCGACCGCTGGCCGTGATCGAACTGCACCGGGCGCCGCTGGAGGACCAGGAGCGCGAGTTCGTCCACGCGGTCACCGCGGTGCTCGGCTCGGCCGCCCTGCGCTTCCAGATGGAAGCCGAGATCCGCCACCGCTCGCTGCACGACGGGCTCACCGGCCTGCCCAACCGCACCGCGCTGCTCGACCGCCTCCACCGGGCCCTGCACCGCGCCGGCCACGACGGACGGCGGGTCGGAGTCCTCTTCGTCGACCTCGACGGCTTCAAGGCCGTCAACGACACCCTCGGCCACCAGGCCGGCGACGACCTGCTGCGCACCACCGCCGCCCGGCTGTCCCACGCCGTGCGGCCCGGTGACGTGGCCGGACGCCTCGCCGGCGACGAGTTCGCCGTCCTCTGCGAGGACGTCGACGGCGTCGCCGACCTCGAGGCGATCGCCGACCGGGTGGTAACCGCGCTGGCGGCACCGGTCCGGCTGCTCGACCGCCCCGTCACGCTGACCGGGAGCGTCGGACTGGCCCTGTCAAACCCGGACCTTGCCGACGCCGAGACCCTGCTGAACGCCGCCGACATCGCCATGTACACGGCGAAGCGCAACGGTCCCGGCCAGCGCCTGGCCTATGCCACCGAGATGCGGACCCCGGTGGCGGCGAACACGCGTCAGAAGTTGACGCGTGACCAGCTGAAGACGGCCGGGGCCGACGGGTCGATGCTGAGCTTGAGATAGTCGTTCGCCTGGCCGCTGCCGTCGACGACGATCCGCGTCACGTTCGGGACCTCAAGGTCCTTCGGTGCCAGCGGATGGATGCCGTAGAGCGGATCCGTGCGGGTGAACGGATGGTCGACCCGGAAGACGTGCGAGTCGCCCTCCAGGAGGAGCACCGGCTTGCCGAAGTGGCCGGCGAGGGTGCCGATCCGCTTCACGATGGCGTCGTAGCCGGTCAGGCCGTCCCCGCCCGCGGCCAGCGCGCTGGTGTCCCACATGTCCGCCTGCAGGAGCAGCGCGACGCCGGGCGCGCCGGTCTGNCGGGCGGAGTTGAACGCCGTGTTGATCCACGACAGCGTGGCATCGAGCCGGGTCGAGTACTCGTTCTGCTGCTCCGCGGACAGCGGGGTCACGCCGAACCAGGGACCGAGATCGTTGTTGCTGCCAGGGATGTTCAGGGTCGCGAACACCACGCCGGACTGGGTCCACCTGGTGTTCTCGACGAAGGCGGCGTACGCCGGGTCCGAAGCCTGGGTGATCACCTGCTTCGGGTTCACCCCGAGCGTCCGGCCGGGCACCGGGAAGAAGAGTCGGCGTAGCGCGGCGAGACGTTCCGTGGGAACGTAACCGCCGTTGTTCGCCCGGTGGCAGTCAGTCCATTCGTTGTCGCCCGGCGTGTAGACGAGCGGATCCTGGAACTGATCGAAATCTGCCTTGATCGTCGCGAAGTAGGAGTCCGAGCAGAGACTGCTGCCGTTCTTGATGTCGCCGAGATGCGCGACGAGAGACACGTCGGGATCGGCATTGATCTTGGCGATGTCCGCCGGGAACGCGGCGATCTTCTCCGCACCATAAGGGATGTCACCGATGACGGCGATCGTCGACGGGGCGGCGCCGGCGCTGGTCGGGGGCGTCGCGCTGGCCGACATCGACGTCGTCACGGTGAGGGCACCCGCCGCGACAATGGTTAAAGCAATCCTGCGGTAACGCAACGGTTAGGCTCCTTCACACAAAGGGCGGCGCGGTTCATGCTTCGGGGTCGGGTCAATTCGAGGCGATCGCCCCGCTGTCCTTCTTCCGAGCCTCGGCAAGCTATCGAGCCAGCCGGAACGTACCCGGAATTACGGGTTAACGTNTCCGCACAGGCAACGAAACGCGGCGCGCCGCGACCGAGGAGACTGCCTGGTCCGCGGCGCGCCGGCAGCGGAGCGGGGTGCCATCACCGGCGTTATTCGGGCCACGGGGAGTCGAGGATGGTGTCGACGAAGTCGCGGCGGCGGAAGCCGGGCAGGTAGTGCGCGAGGACGTCCGCCTTGACATTGCCAAAGGTGGTGTCCGGCCTGGGCGCGATGNCGTCGGTGAAGGCACGCAGGATACGACGTTTGAAGTCCGGCCGGGGGTGCAGCTCGGTGATCGCGTCCCGGTCGGCCTCGCTGACGTCGTCGTAGCCGATTCCGAGCACGTCGTACTCCACCCCGGCGGTGAGCAGGGCGACCTCGGGCTCCATGAACTCCGGGATGCCTGGGGTGGTGTGCAGGGCGATGGCCGTCCACACCCGCCGGATGCTGTCCTCGGGCATCCCGTGCCCGTGCAGGAAACGGCGTGCCTCGTCGGCACTGTCCACCTCGAAACGCCGGCCGCTGCGGCGGAACTCCTCGTTGAGACCGAGATCGTGGAACATCGCCGCGACGTAGAGCAGCTCCGGGTCGAAGCTCAACCCGCGGCGGCGGCCCTGCAGGCCGGCGAAGCAGTAGACCCGCCGCGAATGGTGGTAGATCAGGTCGTCGGTGGCGTCGCGCACCAGCTCGGTGGCCTGGGCGGCCAGGCTCGTGTCGGGTATGGCAACGCCGGCGAGCGGCACGGTGCTGCTGGTCATGGTGACTCCCCCCGGGTCGATGGCTGACCGTTGTCGGTCGAGCATCGTGGAGGTACCCGGGACAACGGCCGCAGGAACGGCCGGGGAACGCGGCCGACGACCGCCGGGACACCAGCGGCGTCGACCTCTCCCCGCGTAGCCGGGTCAGCCCGCCGGGTCAGCCCNCCGGGTCAGCTCGCCGGGTCAGCCAGGACGATGACCGCGCGACCGAAGATCTTGCCGGCCTCGAGGTCGTCGAACGCCTGCAGGCCGTCGTCGAAGCTGTACCGGGTGAGGTCGGCGGTGATCCGGCCGGTGCGGGCCAGCGCCACCAGGTCGTGGAGATCCTGGTGGTTCCCGCTGTAGGGGCGGGTGAGCGACGCGCCCCACGGCAGGGACACCGACGTCTGCGAGGTCTCGAACGCGAAGACCCCGTCGCCGAGCCCCGGCACCCGCACGGCGCCGTAGGGCGCGACGACGGCGCCCGACAGCGCGAGGGTCTGGTTGTTGCCGACCAGATCCAGGACGACGTCGGCACCATAGCCACCGGTGACCNCCAGGACCTTCGCGGCGACCTCGGGATCGTCGGAGCGCAGCGCGTGGTNGACCTTCCCCCGGACGGCGGCGAGCGACGCGTCCCTGATGTCGAGCGCGATGACCTGCGCCGCGGTGAGTTCCCGCAGCAGCTCGACCGCGAACTGCCCGAGGCCGCCGATCCCGATGACCACCGCCGTCGAACCGGGGCGCAGGAGGTCCAGGGTGGCGCGGATGGAGTGGTAGGGCACGAGGCCCGCGTCGGCGAGCACGGCGGCGAAGGCCGGGTCCAGACCGTCGGCCGGGACCAGCGCGGCGGCGTTCACGGCGACGTAGTCGGCCATTCCGCCGTTCACGGACACCCCGGGCGTCGGGGCCGGGTAGAGTCGGTTCCCCGTGTTGCGGCAGGCGTTTTCCTGGCCGGCGACACACAGCCGGCACACGCCGCAGGACCAGACCGGATGCACGATCACCTGGGAACCCGGCGAGAAGTGCGGAAAGCCGTCGGCGATGTCGACGATCTCACCGGCGATCTCGTGGCCCAGGATCGTCCCGGCGGGAATCATCTCCTCGGCCGAGCCGCGAATGTGGATGTCGGTCTGACACACCCCGGCGGCCGTGACCTTGACGAGAGCCTGACCGGCACCGATGGTGGGCTTGGGGACCTCCACCTGGCGGACGTCCCGCACTCCGGCAAACTGGATTGCACGCACGCGCTTCTCCCTGACGTATTTCGGCCCCATTTCCGGCCGCCGCGTGGACGCCGGAGAAAACGAGCCGACACACTGATTCTGCGCAGTCAGGAGGACTCTACTCGCCTGGTCGGGTGCCGGCGCGCGCCGCGGTGATCACCACGGCGGTGTAGCGCACGGTGAAGGCACCGCCCGCCGTGTCGACGGCGGCGCCGAGGCCCGCCAGCAGCCGCGCGAGGGTGGCCGGCGGGAACCGGCTGTGGCCGCCGAAGGTGGGCACCTGGTCCAGCCACTCGTCCCGGGTGTAGGACTGCTGCCGATGGAACCGCCACCGCTGCGGGTCGCCGAACGCGCCCGTCTGACGGATGCCGTCGGCGGCCCTGGCGAGCACCGTCGAGTGCCCGTCCGGGCCGGTCATCGTCCGGTGGAAGAGCGGCGCGTCGGGCAGCACCCGGCGGTAGACCGCGGAGAAGGCCGCCGCCAGGCCGGGTGGCGGCTGGCCCGCGTTCCAGAACACGGCCAGCCGGCCGCCGGGCCGCAGCACCTGCGCCGCCTTGCTTGCGCCCGCGACCGGATCCACCCAGTGCCAGGTCTGCCCGGCGATCACCGCGTCGAAGGTGCGCCCGGCGGGATCCCAGGTCTCGAACGCCGCCACCTCGGCCTCGANCCCACTGCGCCGCGCCCACCCGGCCATCCGCGCGTCCACGTCGACCCCGAGCACCCGACAGCCGGCCGCGTGGAACTGCCGGGCGGCGATACCGGTCCCGCAGCCGACGTCGAGCAGGTCGGGCCCGGGACTGGCCGCCGCGATCCGGCCCACCATGGCCTCGGGGTAGCGGGGACGGGTCCGGTCGTAGCGATCGGGGTCGGCGCCGAACGACTCCGCCAGCTGCCGGTGGCGGTGCGGCTCCTGGTCGCAGGGAGACGCCGAGCCCGAAGATGGAGTGGGCATGCGCCCACCCTAGTGGGCACTTGCCCACTAGGCAATCGCGCCAGGCCTCGCCACGAGCGACCCGCCACCCCCGGCAGGCCGCACCAGCAGCCCTCGACGTGCGGCCGGCCGCAAGCAGGAGGATGGAACGATGCCGACCGGGGTGGCCCTGCGCGACGTACGTGAGCAGCTCTTCGCCGCAGCCGAACGCGTCCTGCTGCGCGACGGACCGAGNGCGCTGACGAGCCGGGCGGTCACCACCGAGGCGGGCTGCGCCAAGGGCGTCCTGCATCGGCACTTCGCCGACTTCGACGAGTTCCTCGCCGAACTCGTGCGCGACCGCACCGCCCGGATCACCGGCCAGGGCGCCGGCCTGCGCGCACGGGCCGGGACCGGCACCGTCGCCGACAACCTCACGGCCGCGCTGTCGGACCTGTTCGGCTCGGTGGCGCTGGCCGTCGTCAGCCTCGTCACCGCCCGCGACGAGCTGCGCGCCGCCCTGCGCCGGACCGGAACGGTCGGCGTCCCCGTCCTGACGGAGGCCACCGCGACGGTCGCCGCCTACCTCGCCGCCGAGCGCGACCTCGGCCGCCTCGCCGCGGATGNCGACACCGACACGCTTGCGCTCATGCTGATCGGCGGCGGGCACCTGCTCTTCGCCGGCCGGGACGGCACCGCCCCGGATGCCGACGCCGTCCGCTCGGTCGTGAGCACGGCCATCGCCGGCGCCATCCGGTTCAGCTCTCCGGCTGGGGAGACAGACGCCGGAGGATGAACGCGGCGCGGGACTCGGGGTCGGTCCTGGGCAGGTTGATCAGCTGGTACCCGTGGCGGGTATAGGCCTCGGCCATCGCATCGTGGGTGCGGACGGCCTCGTCGAGGTCCTGGGTGCGTTCGCGGTCGTGGGTGTAGATCTCGGGCCAGGGCGGCGCGAGAAAGACCCGCTGGTGGTAGCGAAACGTCCGCGCGGCGGCGGTGACGTGCGCCGGAATCGGCCGGCCGAGCAGCAGAAAGTAGCCGACGACGTCGGGTATGCCCCGGTCGAAGAAGACCGTCCCCGCCCGTCGGGTGGCGTCGTGGTGAGAGCGCATGTCCCAGGACAGCATGATCTCGGCGAAGAGCAGGGAATCCCTTTCGTGGCGGGCCCTGCCGCCGATGACGATCTGATCCTGAAGAATGCGCCTGCCGGCTTCCGGGATGCAGGGAAATCCCTGCCGGTGAAGCTCCTCGACAAGCGTGGACTTACCGGCCCCGGGGCCGCCGGTGATGACGACAAAATCGTCGGATGTGCTCACGGTGCCAGACTCTCCTTCGGCGGCTGCTCACAAAGGCGGCGAGTCCCCCGCCGTGATGCGAAGGGACGCGCCGCATCAGGAAATGGACCTGGCCGGTTCGGCACGTCGACGCCGTTACCACGCGGAGCATCGGCCCGGCGATGAGAATGGTGATGGTGGACGTGGCCCACGGCGCCGCGCCGCCTGCGGGCGGTATCGGTCAGCCGGCGGAGCGCCTCGCCGACCTCGTGCCCGGTGCCCGGTGAGNGGTGGGCGGCGTCCCGACGTCATCGGCGACGACCAGGCTCCCGGGAGCAGATCCGGCAGGCGGGGACGCGCGACCCGGTTCCGCGGAACCCCGTGGTCGGTGAAGGCGACACCGGTGGTCGGCAGCCGGTCCGGGCACTCGTCCCGGGTGTCGCCCTGATCACGCCGGCGTCCCGTCCGATTCGATCGATGACGAAACCCGATCAGTGCGATCGCGGATAGGCGTTGGACAGCCCAACAAGTTCCCATCATCCTGACAAACATGTCTGGGATTCTGGGTGGGAACGCGGGCGGGCTGGTTCCCGCGCGTGTCCGCCGCCCGGCGCGTGTGACCGCCCCGAGGCGAGTGCTCACCCGCCGGCGGTTCGTCGACTACGGGATCCTCGCCTCCGCCTGCTGTCGTCCCTGCTGATCGGGTCCTCTTCCGCTCCTGCCCGTCCGGCCGTCCCGGCCCGCCTGCCGGACCCGGTGTCCCCCGCCCGGTCCTGGCCCGCACGTCAGCCACGCCACCGACCTCAGCCGCTCCCACACCTGGGCGATGTCCGACCGTGCGCTCGGCGCGGGGGCGAGGGCCCGGGCCGGCCGCTCCCCCGCAGCACCGCCGCCCTGACCGGGAAAGGACCGGGCCACGGCGCCCCGGCCGCCTGGTCGGACCTGTTCCCGCGCTCCCTGCGGCGCGAGCGCGCCCCGATCCGCACACGACGGCCTTCCGCGTGCCCGGAAGCGATGCAGACGGACGACCACGACGGCAACCGCCGAGGGACGGCCGCGCCCCTGGCACCGGCCCGACCTCCATGCGCCGGCCCGACCCCCGAACGCCGGCTCGACTCCCGAACGCCGGCTCGACTCCCGAACGCCCGCTCGACTCCCGTACNCCGGCTCGACTCCTACGACAGCTTCGAAAGGACTCCGGCATGACCAATCCCACCGCGATCCCCGAGACCGCGTCCCCGCAGGTCGAGTTCATCAGCCTGTCGCACCTCAACCCGTCGACCGAACTCAACCCGGTACCCAGCCGCGGCATCGACCTGCCGTACTTCAAGAAGTACGTGCGCGCCCTGGAGGAGTCCGGCTACGACTACACCCTGCTGCCCTACGGCTCGAACAGCGCCGACTCCTTCGTTCTCGCCTCGGCCGTCGGCCAGCTCACCGAGCGCCTACGCCCCATCGTCGCGCTGCGNCCGAACACGACGTTCCCGCTGGTGGCGGCGCAGAAGCTCGCCACCCTCGACCAGCTGACCGAGGGCCGCGCCGTCGTCCACCTCATCTCCGGGGGCAACGACGCCGAGCAGGCCCGTCAGGGCGACTACCTGCCCAAGGACCGCCGCTACGCGCGCACGTCGGAGTTCATCGACCTGCTGCGCCGCGCCTGGACGGAGACCAGCCCGTTCAGCCACGAGGGCGAGTTCTACAAGTTCGACGAGTTCGGCCCCGGCTTCGCGCCGTACGGCAGCACCATCCCGATCTCGATCGGCGGGCAGTCCGACGCCGCGTTCGGCGTCGGCGGCGCCAAGGCGGACATCTTCAGCTTCTGGGGCGAGCCGCTGGCCGACCTGCGCAAGGAGATCGACCGGGTCAACGGCATCGCCGCCGCGGCCGGCCGTACCGACCGCCCGCGCATCTGGGTGACCTTCCGTCCGATCATCGCCAGGACCGACGAGCTGGCCTGGCGCAAGGCGTTCGACTACGCCGCTCGTATCGAGCAGACCTTCAACGCCGGCCCGGCCCGCGCCTTCCTCAAGGGTGCCCCGCAGAACGTCGGCTCGCAGCGCGCCCTCGCGTTCGCCGCGAAGTCCGAGGTCTACGACCGCGCGCTGTGGACCCGCACGGCGGCCGCGACCGGCGGGCTGGGTGCGTCGACCGCGCTGGTGGGCAGCCCGGAGACCGTCGCCGCCGCGATCCTCGACTACGTCGACCAGGGCGCGAGCCTGGTGTCGATCCGCGGCTACGACACCCTCGCGGACGCCGTCGACTACGGCCGACACGTCCTGCCGCTGGTCCGCCAGGAGATCGCGCACCGGGCGGCCACCGGGCAGCGCGGCGCCCTTCAGGACGCCCACCCCGGCGCCCTCGCCCCGGGCTTCGACCCCGCCACGCTCGCCGGCGCCCGCTGAGGACGACCAGCACGACCGCAGACCGCACGACAGCAGACCGCACGACGGCGGACGGCACTGCAGCGGCCCGGCACGACGACGGCCGGCACGACGAGCGGCGACGAGCGGCGACGACGATGACGATGACGATGATGGGAGTGGACGAAGCATGACGGCGGCGGTGGCGGTCATCCCGTGGCGGGTCGACCGCCACCACGCGCCGAGACCACGGTGACGCGGGGACACGACGGGCGGGAGCGGGTTCGCGGCGGGGCCGGGACGTTCTGGGTGGGGCTGCGCACGATGCTGGACGGCTCCCTCGCCCATCCGAAGGCGGCCGTGGTCGGCGCCGTCACCGGTGTCGTCAACGGGGTCACCATGATCTTCTCCGCGGCGGCGATCGGCTGGGCGACGGACCATCTGATCGTCCCCGCCCTCGCCGGCGGCCACGTCGCCCGCGCCACCTGGTGGCTGGCCGCGGGCGCGATCCTCGGCGTGTCCACCGTGCGTTGGACGACGATCCTCGTGCGGGGCATCGCCACCGGCCACGTCCAGTACGGCTCGCAGGCCCGCATCCGCCGCGCCGTCGTCCGCCGCTACCTCGAGCTGGACCTGTCGTGGCACCGTCGGCACGCGCCCGGCCGCCTGCTGTCGACCGCCGTCTCCGACGTGGACGCCCTGTGGTCACCGATGGTCGTCTGGTACTTCGCCCTCGGCATGGTCGTCATGCTGGTCGTCGCGATCGGCCAGATGTTCCGTCACGACCTGGCACTCGGGCTCGTCGGCGTCGCCCTCGTCGGGTCCGTCCTCGGCCTGAATCTGCTCTACCAGCGCCTGCTCGCCGCCCGCGCCCGGGCCGTGCAGGACAGCCGCGGCGAGTTCGCCACCCTCGCCCTGGAAAGCATCGAGGGCGCCCAGGTCGTGCGGACGCTGGGCCTCGCCGACCGCGAACGCGCCCGCGTCGGCGCCGCCGCGGATCGGCTGCGCCGCGCCACCACCTCGATGGGCGCCGTCAGCTCGCTGTTCGACCCGATCCTGGAGCTGCTGCCGACCGGCGCGATCCTCGCCGTCCTCGTCGTCGGATCCCGGCGGGTCGAAAGCGGCGACCTCAGCGTCGGCGTGCTCGTCGAGATCGTCTACCTGCTGCTCACCATCTCCATCCCGCTCGCCGTCATCAGCCGTTTCCTGGGCATGCTGCCCCTGTCGGCGGCCGGACGGTCCCGGATCGCCGCCGTCCTCGGGTCCACCGAGACCACCGACTACGGCACCCGTGCCCTGGCCGGCGCGGGCCCGCTGAGCCTGGCCGCGCGGGGCGTCGGGCACGTCCAGGGCGGGCGGCACCTGCTCGCCGACATCGATCTGGAGATCACCCCCGGCGAGATCGTCGCGCTGGTGGGGGCGACCGGCGCCGGTAAGTCGACCCTGCTGGACCTGCTCGGTCGGCTCGTCGACCCGGCCGAGGGGGTCGTCGAGATCGGCGGGATCCGCGCTCCCGAGCTCGCCCGCGGGCAGATCCGCGCGCACCTCGCCGTGGTGTCGCAGACCCCGTGGATGGCCGGCGGCAGCATCCGCGCGAACCTGCACCTCGACGGCCACCCCCGCGAGCGTCGCCCCTACTCCGACGCCGAGCTCTGGCGGGCACTCGCCGCCGCCGGTGCCGACACGCTGGTGCGCGACCTGCCCGACGGGCTGGACACCCGGGTCGGCGAGCGCGGCACCCGGCTGTCCGGCGGGCAGCGCCAGCGCCTGTGCCTGGCCCGCGCCCTGCTGCGCGCGCCGCGCGCCATCCTGCTCGACGACGCCACCTCCGCCCTCGACCCGGCCGTGGAACGCGAGGTGCTCGCCGCGGTGGCGGCCCTGCGCGGGCACACCACCGTGCTCATCGTCGGCGGACGCCCCAGCTCGGTGCTGGTCGCCGACCGGGTCGCCTTCCTGCGCGCGGGCCGGCTCGTCGCCGTGGGTACCCACGCCGAGCTGCTCGACACCGAGCCCGACTACCGGCGAATCCTGCAGGCCTACGGAACGGCGGAGGCGATCCATGACTGACCGCGGCCGCGACGGCCGGCAGCCCGCCGAGCCCGGGCTCGCCGAACCTGGGCTCGCCGAACCTGGGCTTGCCGACCTGGGCTCGGTCGGGGCGCGCGAACTCGCCCGCCTGGTCCGGTCGACCACCCCCGTGGTGACGGCCGGCCTGCCGCTGACCCTGCTGTTGGCGGTCGTCGCCGGCGCCGGGCGCATCGTGACGGCGTTGACCGTCCAGTACGCCCTCGACCANGGACTGCTCAGCCCGGACCGCGGCGCGAGCGACGTCGTCGCCCACGCCGTGCTCGTCGGCGCGGCGGCCACCGTCGCGGCGATCCTCGCCTCCTGGTGNCTCAACCAGCGGCTCTACCGGCGCACGGAGGCCGCCCTCGCCGAGCTGCGCACGGACGGCATCGCCCGCATCCACGAGATCGCCCCGGAGACGTTCGCGGGACTCTCCGGTGCCGATCTCGTCACCCGCCTGACCAGCGACCCCGAGGCGGTCACGACCTTCGTGCAGAACGGCGGCGTCCTGCTGCTCGTCAACGTCACCCAGATGATCATTGCTGGCGCCCTCGTGACGCTCTACTCCTGGCAGCTGGCGCTGCCCGTGCTGGGCCTGGCCGCCCTGCTGTTCGTCGGCATGCGTCGCCTGCAGATGCTCGTCGCCCGTCGCTACGCCGCCGTGCGCACGAGCGTCTCGGCCCTGCAGTCCACCGTCGGCGAGGCCGTCACCGGCATCGGGATCGTTCGCTCGACCGGCACCGAGCAGCGGACCCGGCTCGGCCTCGACCGGGCCGTCGAGAACACCGTGGCGGCCCAGCGCCGCACCCTCGTGCCGCTNCACACCAACACCGCCCTCGGCGAAGTCGCCATCTCGGTCATGACCGTGTTCGTCGTCGTCGCCGGGACCCGCTGGTCGACCGCGCACACCCGGTGGGAACCGGCGCTGCACCTGTCCGCGGGCGAGCTGGTCGCCATGCTCCTGCTCGTCACCTTCTTCGTCCGCCCTTTGCAGGCCCTCGTACAGAACCTGGGAGAGATCCAGAACGCGGTCGTGGGCTGGCGCCGCGCGCTGGAGATCCTCGCGACGCCGTCGGGCGTGGTCGACGGCGCCGACGCCCGCGAGCTGCCACCGGGGCCGATCGCGGTCGAGCTGGCCGACGTCGCGGCCGCGTACGGGGCGGGCCCGCTGGTCGTGGAGCATCTGACCGTCGCCGTCTCCCCCGGCGAGCACGTCGCCGTGGTCGGCGAGACCGGCTCCGGCAAGAGCACGTTCGCCAAGCTGCTGACCCGCCAGATCCCGGCGAGCCGCGGCCGCGTCCTGCTCGGCGGCGTCCCGGTCGGCCGGGTGACGGAGGCGTCGTTCCAGCGTCGCGTCGCCATCGTCCCGCAGGACCCGTTCCTGTTCGACGCCACGATCGCCGAGAACATCGGCGTCGGGCTGCGCGGCAGCCCCGACCTGCTCGACGACTCCGACGTGCTCGACGACTCCGACGTGCTCGACGAGATCGTCTCCTCGCTCGGCCTGCGCCCCTGGCTCGACACGCTGCCGGACGGGCTCGACACCCGCGTCGGGGTGCGGGGGGAACGCCTGTCGGCCGGCGAGCGCCAGCTCGTCGCCCTCGCCCGCACCGCGCTGGTCGACCCCGACCTGCTCGTGCTCGACGAGGCGACCAGCGGCGTCGACCCCGCCACCGACGTCCGGATCCAGCGTGCGCTCGGCGCGCTCACGGTCGGGCGCACCACCGTCTCGATCGCCCACCGCATGGTGACGGNCGAACACGCCGACCGCGTCCTCGTCCTCGACCACGGACGCCTGGTCCAGAGCGGACGCCACGCCGACCTCGTCGCCGTCCCCGGCCGCTACGCCGAGCTGCACGCCGCCTGGGTCGAGCACACCGCCGCCGGCGCCGAACCCCACGAGACCGTCCACCGGCAGAAGGAGCACACCCCATGACAGCCCCCGCGACCGTCACCGCCGCCGTCGCCCCGGCGCACCGCGCGAGCCCGGCGGAGCCACCTGCGCCGCGCCGGCTCCGGCTCGGCTTCAACGCGCGGATCGCCTTCCCGACCGGGCAGGCCGGTGCCGCGCTGCGCGACGGCATCGAGCTGTTCCGCGTCGCCGAGCAGCTCGGCTACGACGCCGGATGGGTCTACCAGCGGCACTTCGACAACTACCTCGCCGCTCCGATGGTGTTCCACGCCGCCGTCGCGCAGCACACCGAGCGCATCGGGCTCGGCACGGCCATCATCGGCGTCCGCTACGAGGACCCGGTGCTGCTGGCCGAGGCCGCCGGCACGGCCGACCTGCTCAGCGGCGGGCGGTTGCAGCTCGGCCTCGGCACCGGCCAGGGCGGCTTCGACGCCGTCTTCGGCCAGGCGCCGAACGACGGGCGCGCGCAGTCCCAGGACCGGCTCGCGGCGTTCCTGCGCGCCGTGCGCGGCGAACGGGTCGGCGAGATCACCGACCCCGAGGGGCTGCTGCCCGTCGGCACCGAGCTGTTCGTCCGCCCGACGAGCCCGACGCTGCCCGAGCGGATCTGGTACGGCGGCGGCTCGGTCGCCTCCGCCGAACGAGTCGGGCGGCAGGGGCTGCGGCTGCTGCTGAGCACCATCCTCAGCGGGCAGATCGACGACTACGGCGCGGAGCTCGCCCGGGCCATCGAGGCCTACCGCGGCGCTCATCCCGGGACGTCGCCGTCGCGGGTCGCCGTCGCTCGCTCCGTGCTGCCCGCCACCACCCCCGAGCTCGCCCGCGTCTACGCGGCCTACGACGCCGAGCGGCGCACCCAGGGGCCCGCCGCCTCCCGGCCGGCCGGGGCGCTGGCGCCCGTCGCGGCCCCCACCGCCCGGTTCACGATGAGCCCCGTGCACCACGGGGACCCCGCCGCCGTCGTCGACGAGCTGCTCGCGGATCCCAGCGTCCCGCTCGCCGACGAGCTCATCGCGTTCCTGCCGCCCGCGTTCGGACTGCGGGAGAACCTGCGGCTGCTCGAGGACCTCGCCGAGACCGTCGCCCCTCACCTCGGCTGGACCCCGGCAACCTCCGCTCCATGACCGGCTCGGACCGTGAACGGCTGCGGGCCANCTTCACCGAGGACGCCGAGCTCTACGACCGGGCGCNGCCGGGATATCCACCCGAGATGTTCGACGATCTCGCCGGGATGGTNGGGCTCGGGCCGGGATGCCGGGTGCTGGAGATCGGCTGCGGGACCGGGAAGGCCACGGTGCCGATCGCGCGGCGCGGAGCTTGGATCGTGGCGGTCGAGCTGGGTCCGGAGATGGCCGCCGTGGCCCGCCGCCATCTCGCCGGTCACGAGGACGTGCATGTTCTCGAGGCCGTGTTCGAGGACTGGCCGCTGCCGCCGGAGCCGTTCGACGTGGTGCTCGCCGCGACCGCGTTCCACTGGATCGACCCGGCCGTGCGGGTCGAGAAGGCCGCGGCGGCGCTGCGTCCCGGCGGCGCCCTGGCCACCGTCGCGACCCACCATGTCGCCGGTGGCACCGAACGGTTCTTCGCCGAGGTGCAGAACTGCTACGAGCACTTCGATCCGAAGACCCCGCCGAGTCTCCGGCTGCAGGCCGCCCGCGACATCGCCGAGGACGACGAGGAGATCGCCCGATCCGGCCGTTTCGACAAGGCAGTCTTCCTGCGTTACGAATGGGAGCTGCCCTACACGAGCGCGGAGTATCTCGACGTCCTGCGCACCTATTCCGGGCACCGCGCGCTGGAGCCCGCCGCCCGACGCGGCCTGCTCCGCTGCATCGAGAGCCTGATCGACCACGACTACGGCGGTGCCATCACCAAGCGCTACCTCACCGAGCTGCGCGTGGCGCGCCGCAGGAAGTGAGGCGAGCGGCGGCCGACCGGGCGCGGGGCCGCCGCACGATGGAGGGTGACCGGCCGCTCAGCCGAGGACGACGACGCGCCGCGGGTGCAGCACGGCGGTGGTCCGCTCGGAGTCCAGGGCGCTGAACCGGGCGAAGTCGACGTTGTACCGGTCGGTGATGCGGTGCAGGACGGTCTTGTCCGGGTCGGGTACGAGCTCGACGTCGGCGCGGATCTCCAGGGTGCGTCCCGGGTTGGCGGGGTCGACCAGGAACAGGGTGGCCACCGGATTCCGGCGAAGGTTCACCAGCTTCCGCCGCGTACTGATCATCGATACCTTGACCGTCGGTCCGTCGGGCAGGTACCAGACCGCGGTCGCCTGCGGCCGACCGTCGGCGCCGATCGTGACGAACACGGCGGTCAGCGCGGAGTCGAGCAGGTCGCGGTGGGAGGCCGGGAACTCGGCCGTCTCGGGTGTGCTCACCCCTGTATACCTACTCGCTCGGCCCGCCACGCGTGACGACCGGGGTCTGGCATCACTGGCGGGCACGCGCCGACCGGGACGCCGACCCGGGCCTCCGACGCCCTGGTGACCGGTGCTCTCGCGGTCGGATTCCCACGACAGGATCGCGTCGCCCGACAGGAAGTCGCCGGGCAGGGTGCCACCGAAAGCGAGTGTGATCCGAGGAAAGTCAATCGGGTACCGGTCGGCCGGCCGCAACCATGGTGAACTGTCACGACTGTCGGTGGCCCCGCTCGAATCCGGTCGGCCCGGTCCGTGACGCCACGGAAATACTTGATTTGNCAGGCGTCTGCGGTCCCACTAAGCTGGCATCAAAGCCCGAATAGTGGGCGTCCGGACACGGAATGAGGCAACCTGGATGGCGCGCGAGGTCATTTCGCTCATAAATGTGTGGTGCGACAATGTCGGTCGCCACGCCAAGGACAGGGTCGCCGCGACGCATACGGCGGCGCTGGCATACGACGGAAGACTGGTCAAGCTGGATCTGTGCGATGAATGCCGGGACGAGGTGGCGTCCGTGCTCGGCGAGTACGCGGAATACGGTGAGACGGTGGACGTCGCCCGCAACGCCAGGATCGATACGGCGTGGACGGCGGTCGAGCAGAACGACGCGATCACGACGCCCGAGGTCCGCAGCGAGGCGAGCCGCCCGGCGCCCGCCCGGGCCAAGGTCCGTCNCCCCCACCAGAGCACCTCCGTCAGCGAGGTCCGCGCGTGGCTGCGGGACCACGCCGACGAGCACGGACTGACCGTGCCGGAGCGGGGGCCGCGGCTGTCCAGCGAACTCAAGGCCGCCTACGACCGGGGCCACGGCTGGGACCAGGCCGACGGCGTCTGGCGCCCGGTACCGGCCGCCTCCGACCCACAGCCCCCGGCCGAGACGGACACCACGGCCGGCGCCTGAGCCGCGCCCGGCGGGGGCTCCGCGGGCGCGGGTACTCCGGCCGGCGCTGACCGGCGGTGGTGCGGGCCGGACGGTGGGCGCGCCGCCCCTGCCCGCGGCACCCCCTGTTCCGCCCAGGACCGGCCGCTACGAGGCGGTCACGATCTCGCCACGCAGCGGGCCGAGCACCGCGGCGATCTGGCCGGCGGCCTCGGCCGGGACGCCGGCGCTGGCGAAGGCCGCGAGNAGGTGGCCCACCACCCCGTCGAACTGCGCGTTGCCGACCCCGAGGGAGGCGTGGACCTGGGACATCGCGTCGCCCTGGTAGATCTCGGGACCGCCGAGCGCCGCGCCGATGAACTCCCNCTGGCTCGCCTTGAGGCTGGCCAGGTCCCGGCCCTCGAAGAACCGGACGAGGTCCGGGTCGGCCAGCACCCGGACGTAGAACTCGTCGACCGCGGCCTTCACGGCCTTCGCGCCACCAATATCCTGGTAGATACTCATCAGAGATCTCCCTTTCGCAAGAGTGGCCCGATGCGAGATCGGTGACCACCATTTTCCGCATGGCTGCGCCGCTTACGATCCGATGGGTTCACTGAACCCCAGGAGAATCGTTCGGCCCCAGGGCCGGATGGTCACGCGGCGAAGAAGGACGGCAGGCCGGGACAGNCCGCCTGGCTCCTTCCACGGGTGCGTCAGGAGAAGCCTCGCCTGCTGGCCGGTGGCGGCGGCCGGCGATCGAAGCTCAGTCCAGGACGGGGGCGACCGCGAGTCGCCGAGTGGTTGCCCACTGTCGACCCCAGTCGTACATCGCCTGGAGTACGGGCGTGAGGGACCGGCCCTCCGCGGTGAGGCGGTACTCCACGTGCGGAGGCGTGGAGCTCACCAGGGTGCGGTCGACGATCCTGATGCTTTCCAGTTCCCGTAGCCGCTGCGTCAGCATCTTCTCGGTGATGCCGGGCACCAGNCGACGGATCTGCGCGAAGCGGAGATGATCGTTTTCCTTGAGATGAGCCAGGATCACCGGCACCCACTTGGCGCCGACGACCTCCATGGTCACCTCCACCGGGCAGTGATAGATGCGTTCCGCCATCGGATCCCCTCTCGCGGCACCGGACGGCACCGGACGGTGCCGTCGGTACGCACCAAATAGTGCGTACCAACGATACGGCAAGTTCCTGGTAGCGTTGCCCTGGGAGGTCCGAGAAATGATCCTTGAGTACATCCGCTACAGGATTCCAGAATCCCAGGAGGGCGAGTTNCGAGCAGCCTACGAGCGGGCGGCGGACTCGTTGCGGGAGTCGCCGAACTGCCTCGATTTCGAGCTCTCCCGCGGCGTTGAAAGTACCGATCAGTACACCCTGAGGATACGCTGGGATTCCCTCGAGGGACACCTGGAAGGATTCCGGAGGGGCGAACTGTTCCAGGCGTTCTTCGCCCAGGTCGGACCCTACGTCGACGCTGTCGAGGAGATGCGTCACTACCAGCCGACCGCCGTCGTCGGTGTCGGCGCCGGAACGGCACGGCCACCCAGTCTCTACGACTGGGCCGGCGGTGAGGAGGCCTTCGAGCGGCTTTTCACCCGGTTCTACGAGACGGTGCCCGACGACGAACTGCTCGCGCCGCTCTTCGCCGGCATGAATCCGGCCCACGCACATCACGTCGCCATGTGGCTGGGTGAGGTCTTCGGCGGCCCGGCCGTCTACACCGAGCTCCGTGGGGGCTACGAGAACATGCTCGCCCACCACCTCGGCAAGGCCATCACCGAACAGCAGCGCCGGCGCTGGGTCAGCCTCCTGGTCGATGCCGCCGACGAGGTCGGGCTGCCCGGCGATCCGGAGTTCCGGGCGGCGTTCATGAGCTACGTCGAGTGGGGAACCCGCATCGCCGTCGAGAACTCGAGACCCGACGCCACTCCGATGCCGCACGCCCCGGTGCCCCGATGGGGATGGGGCGTCGCACCGCCCTGGCGACCCTGACCACGGCGAAGAACCCGGTCACGGCAGGGAACCCGGTCACGGCAGAAGACTCGGTCATGGCAGGGGACTCGGTCATGGCGCGAACAGGGTGCCGGCGTCGTAGACGAGCAGACCGTCGTCGCGGCGGNGGACGCCGGCGGTCGGGCGATGCGGGTCGAGGCGACCGTCGTGGTACAGGTGGGACACCGTGCCGCCGCGGGCAAGGGTGACGAAATCGGCGATCATCCGGCGGTGGCAGCGCCACCACAGCGTCTCGGCGCACATCACCGCCGTGCGGGCCGCCGCCGCCTCGGCCAGCAGTTCGTCGATCGCCCCGGCGAACTCGGCGCAGCGCATCCACGCCGCGTAACCGGCGAACGACCGGTTGACCAGCGCGACATCCGGGGAGTCCGCCGGGGCCCGGCGCCGGCCGCCCAGCCGCGGCTCCCAGCGGTACCGCACCCCGGCCACGGGCAGCCATCGCTCGATGCTGCTGCGCGCCACCTGCGGGTTGTGCCGNCTCCCCGGCGCCGACCGCACATCCACCAGCAGGGCGACCTCGGCGTCGCGCAGCAGCCCGGCCAGCCGGTCCGCAGCCAGCGTGCCGTGCCCGACGGTGAGCAGCACCGGCATCGGATCCACCCTCCCGGTGTACCCGCGCAAGGCGGACCTGACGGGCGCCGAGGGCGGATGATGACGTCGGCGCCCCCTCGATGCGAGCCGAGCCTGCCGACGGGGGCGGCTGAGCCCGTNGACGACGAGAGGTGCAGAGGACATGGTCGAACAGATGCCGCCAGCGGACGCAGCGGGGTCGGGGACCTTACCCCCCGTCGGGTTCGTCGGGGCCGGTTCCATGGGGGCGCCGATGGTCGAGCGCCTGCTGGCGGCCGGNGTTCCCGTGCNCCTGTATGCCCGCCGGGCCGAGGTCCGGGCCAGGTTCGCCGGGCTGGGCGCGATCGTCGAGCCCTCGCTGGAGGCGGTGGCCGCCGCGGCCGGGGTGCTGATCGTGTGCCCCTTCTCCGCGGCCCAGCTCGCCGAGATCACCGGCGGGCCGGGCGGTCTGCTCGCTCACGCCACGCCCGGGTCCGTCGTCGTGCAGCACGCCACCGTGGCGACCGAGGCCATCCGGCGGCTCGCCGCGGACGCGGCCGCGCAGGACGTCACCGTGCTCGACGCCCCGATCAGCGGAACATCCGCGACCATCCTGGCCGGCCGGCTCACCGTACTGATCGGCGGGGCCGCCGCGGCGGCCGACCGCGTCGAGCCGCTGCTGGCCGCCTACGCCTCGACGATCGTGCGAACCGGCGACGTCGGCTCCGCCACGACCGTGAAACTGATCAACAACCTGACCTTCGCGGCGCACGTCCAGACCGCGGTCGCCGCCGTCCAGCTCGGCGAGAAGCTCGGCATCCGCAGCGGCGACCTGCTCACCGCCATCACCGCCTGTAGTGCCGACAGCGCGGTGTTCCGTCACCTGCAGGCCATCGGGGGCGTCGAGGAGCTCTTCGCCATGGCCGGCCCCTACCTGCGCAAGGACGTGGCCGCGGTCGAGGAGGTCACCGCCGCGCTCGGCCTCGACACCGGCATCCTCGGCGAGGTCGTGCAGTCCGGCCCGCTTCCCCTGACCACCTCCCGACGGTAGGCCGACCGGCCGGCCATCCCCCTGTGCTCACTGGGCGCGCCGCCGGTCGCGGCGACGATGACGGTCGGCTCAGGCCGGGCGGAACGGCACGGTGACGCCACGGGCGCCGCGGGGGTCGTCGGTGGGGCGGGCGAGGTCCCGGTCGAAGAGGCGGCCGAGGGAGTTGCCGGCCAGGTCCTCCAGGACGGGGTCGACGACGAGGCGGTGCGGCCCGGGCGCCCAGCCGTGCCGCGGGGTCAGCCGCCACGACCGTTCCTCGGCGCCGACGTCCGCGACGCCGTCGACGGGCCGGTCCTCGGGCCCGACGACGCGCAGGCAGCGGGCGATCAGGCCGTGGTCGAGCGGGCGGTCGAACCCGACCCGAAGCGGTGCGGTCGTGCCGGCGGGCGGGACGCGCAGGGTCCAGGCCTGCGGGTCGACGTGCCGGCGCTCGTCGTCGGCGACCTGGTAGTGCCGCTCGGCCCCGGCCCGCAGGCGGCGACCGCGGGCATCNCGGAACCCGCCGTCGACCACCAGCCGGAACGGTGCGCCGGACCGCAGGGGGTAGCCGGCCTCGCGGTGTGGGGCGAGACCCCGCTTGATCCGCGCCGGGTCGAGCAGGACGGTGAGCCGGCGCCGGGCGGCGTCCCACAGCTCCTGGTCGGTCGCCAGCAGCGCCCCGGCCAGGACGTCGCCGGCGTCGTCGACGAGCCGCACGTGGCCCGCCGCCTGGCCCTCGCTCATCGGCGCGCTGAACCAGACATAGGCGCGCAGCAGGTTGCGGGGCACGGTCGCCGCGCTCGGGTGGATCGCGAGCACCTCGGTGGTGGCCGCCGCGTCGCTGCCGGCGCGGGTCAGCTCGGCCACGGCGGCGCCGTCGACGGTGACGACGTAGGCGGTGCCGTCGAGGAAGGGGAAGCGCGGCAGGAAGCAGAGGTCGGGGCCGTCGCGCAGCAGCCGCCCGGCCGTCGGCGGGGCGGTGCCGAGCGCCACGGCGGTGGCCGGCCGGATCCGCACCCGCGCCTCCAGCTCCGGCCCGGCCAGCCCCGCCAGCCGGAGGCAGTCCGCCCCGCCGTGCCGCGACCACGACACGGCGACCCCGCTGCGGTCGACCACGTCCGCCCTCCTACAACCGCCCGCCGTCAGCCCGACCGCCCACAGCTCACTCGATGTACGCCCCCGCCCACCCCTACAGGGAGGCGGACTTCAGCGAGCGCAGGTGCCGGCGCCCGTCGGGGTCGGTCTGCAGGGCCAGCACGTGCTCGTCGTCGAGGTTCGCGAGCCTGGTGATGCCCTGGAGGTCCGCGGTCTCCCGCGGCACCCCGACCGGCTCGGTGGGCTCGGTCAGCGGGGCCTGGGCGTCGATGTCGCTGCGCGCGATCTTGATCAGGCCGTGCGAGGTGTTCGCGACAAGCAGGTACTCCTCGCCACCCTGGACGAAGGAGACCATGTCCAGCGGCTGGTTCATCGCGCCGAGCTCGGCCACGGTGCGCCCGACCACCTTGGTGCCCGGGGCCAGCTCGGCCAGCGGGAAGTGCACGACCGGCGTGCAGGTGTAGCTGGCCAGGATGGCGCGGCCGCCGTCGAAGGGCACGAACGTACGGATCGGCGCCGCCGTCTCCCACTTGCCGTGCGAGACGTGGAAGATCTCCAGGTTGTTGCCCGCCGCGTCGGCGGCGTCGGTGAACGGGAACGGGATCCGCCGCAGCTTCGAGGAGAACTCCTCGTTGGACAGCCCGGCGACCAGCAGCGACCCGTCCACGTAGGCGAGGTCGGTGACCGTCGAGGTGCGGATCGGGCGGCGCAGGATGCGGATCGTGCGCGAGCCGACCGTGATCTCCTCCCCCTCGTCGCCGAGGGGCAGGACGACGTCGACGCGCTCGTCGTCGGGGGCCGGGGCGTCGGCGATCGCCACCGACGCGACCGGGACGTCGGTGAGCGGCACGTCGCCGATCGAGGCGTCCGCCGGGTCGATGCGCACCAGCACCGCCTGGGCCTGCTCGCCGTGGCCGCGCTGGACCGACAGGTAGATGGTGCCCGCGTCGGGGTGGACGGCGAGGTCGCGGATGGCGACGTCGGCCGCGTCGACGCCCAGCAGCGAGCCGACCCGCGCGTCGACGTCGGCCAGGTCGAACGGCCCCGAGCCGGCCGGGCGGCCACCCGGGTCGGCGACGTCGACCGCGAAGACGGTCGCCGCGGCGTTGTCGGCGAGGAACAGGATCCCCGCCGGGCCGAAGGTGATCGGGCCCGCCGAGCCGAGCTCCGCCCGGCCGACCCGCAGTCCGTACTCGGTCACGTTGATCTCCTCGATCTCCTCGGTCAGGCTGAGACGCCGGCGCGACCTTCACAACCTTGTTCACCGGCGAACTCTTCCAACGGCGTCCTACGGGCGCGCTGTGGGCGTGACGGCGGGTGGGCGGCGGGCGTCAGGCGGCGGTCAGCAGGCGCCGAAGCCAGTTCAGGCGGGCGGCGGCGCACTCCTGGGAGATCCGTGCCTGCGGCGCGAACAGGGTGAAGCCGTGGAAGCCGCCGGGCCAGACGTGCAGCTCCGTCTGCACCCCGGCCCGCAGCAGGCGGGTGGCGTAGTCGATGTCCTCGTCGCGGAACGTCTCGGCGGAGCCGACGTCGACGAACGCCGGGGGCAGGCCGGTCAGGTCGCCGGCGCGCGCCGGCGCCGCGTAGGGGGAGACGTCCGGTCCGCCGACGTCGTCGCCGAGAAGGGCCGCCCAGCCCGTCCGGTTCGACGTGTCGTCCCAGACGCCGAGCCCGGCCATCTGCGCGGTGGACGCCGTGCCGCCGCGGTCGTCGAGCATCGGGCACATCAGAAGCTGGCCGGCCAGCGCCGGGCCGCCGCGGTCGCGGGCGAGCAGCGCGATCGCCGCCGCGAGGCCGCCACCGGCGCTGGTGCCCGCGAGGACGACGCGCCCGGAGTCCACGCCCAGCTCGCCGGCATGCGCGGCCGTCCACAGCAGGCCCGCGTAGCAGTCCTCCACCGGCGCCGGGTGCGGGTGCTCCGGAGCCAGCCGGTACTCGACCGAGACGACGACCAGGTGCAGGGCCTCGGCCCAGTCGAGGATCTCCGTCACCCCGGCCCGATTGTCGCCCATGATCATGCCGCCGCCGTGGACGTGGTAGACGACCGCCGCCGGCGTGCCGGCCGCCGTCGGCCGGCAGACCAGCAACCCGACCTCGGGCGCTCCGGGCGGGCCGGGCACCGAGAGCTCCTGCACCGTGAACGCGCCGTCGCGGTGGAGCTGCTCGTCGGGAACGGACGGCGCCACCGAGGCGGCCCGTAACCCCGGCAGCATCTCGGGGGTGATCGACGGGGTGAGGAACTTCGCGAGCGGCTCGAGGGCCGCGGCCAGCTCCGGGTCGAACGGCGGCGGCGGCCCGACGGCGGTGGCGGTGGCGGTGGCAGCGGCGGGTAACGAGACGGACGGATTGCTGACGGTCAACTGTCCTCCTGCTTACCGGACGGGATGCCGGCAGCCGAGCCGGCGGCAACAGACGGTCAGGACCACCGTACGCAGCAGGCGCTGCAGGCGCGGCACTTCGCCTGCCGAACAGCCGCCCGCCGAACAGCCACCCACCAAACCGCCACCCGGAGTCCGGGCCCTCACAGGCAGGGGCCGGACGCGGCCGTGGAGTCCGCGAGCCGGGTGAGCAACGCGCGCAGCAGGCTCTGCTCGTCCGGGCTGAACGCGGCGAGCAGCCGGGTCTCGGCCTCGTCGCGGGCCGCGGCGATGCGCGCCTGCAGCCGCCGGCCCGCCGCGGTGACCTCGGGGATGCGGGCGCGCCGATCGCGCGGGTCGAGGCGGCGGATGACGAGCTCGTCGCCTTCGAGCCGGTCCAACAGCGACGTCAGCGTGGTCTTGTCGACGCCGAGCTCCCGGCCGAGCTGGAGCTGGGTGCGGCCGGCCTCGACGCCGAGCGCGGTCAGCACGATCCAGTCGCGCACGCCGGCCAGGCCGTGCCCGCGGGCGACCGTGTCGAGCTCCCCCCGCATGCGCGCGGCCGCCCGGTTCAGCAGCCAGGTGAGATCCACGGGCTGCGAACCGCTGGGCGGCGACTCGGCAACCCGGCCCGCAGCAGGCCCTGCCGACGGTTCCACCCGCGGTTTCGCGGAGGAAGGCGATGGCGTGGGCATGACGGTGATCCTATCGGAGACCGTCCAGGGCAAGACGTTCCCATCTCGGACGTTCCGAGCTCGGAGCATCCGCTACAGTGACCCGCGGCTCCCTCGCCGCACCGCTTACCACGACGCAAGGAGAAGGCACATGCCGACCATCGCCATCGTCGGGGCCGGGCCCGGGCTCGGGCTGTCCATCGCGCGCCGCTTCGGCCGGGAGGGCTTCGCCGTCGCGCTGCTGTCCCGCAACCAGACGACGCTCGACGNCCTCGCCGCCCAGCTCGCCCAGGACGGGATCACGGCGGCCGGGTTCGCCGCCGACGTCCTCGACCGGCCGTCCCTCGTCGACGCGCTCACCCGCGCCGAGACGCAGCTCGGCCCGATCGACGTGCTGGAGTACTCCCCCGCGCCGGCCGGGCGGCAGAACGCCCTGAACCCGATCGTCGAGGCGCTCGACGTGACGGTGGAGAGCATCCAGCCGGAGATCGAGTACTACGTGTACGGGGCGGTCACCGCGGTCCAGCACGTGCTGCCCGGCATGATCGAGCGCGGCACCGGAACGCTGCTGGTCACCACCGGGGCGTCGTCCGCGCTGGTCTTCCCCCGGATGGGCAACGTCGGCCTGGNGACCGCCGGGCTGCGCAACTGGGTGCTGGCGCTCAACGCCGCCCTCGCCGACAAGGGCGTGTACGCCGCCCACGTGCCGCTCGCGACGTTCATCGGCCGCGGCGGCCCCGAGACCCAGCCGGACACGATCGCCGAAATCTACTGGGAGCTCTACACCAAGCGCGACCAGGCCGAGCGGCTCTACTCGACCCTCTGAGCCCGGACACCCCCTGAGCCNGGACACCCTCTGAGCCCCGACACCCCCTGGGCCCGGATCGGCGCCGAAGCGCCGGGATGCCGAGGCGCCNCGGCCCCGCGGTCAGCAGCAGGGCCGCCGCGACTCAGACGAGGGTCCAGCCCGGGGAGCCGAAGTAGCGCTCGCCCCTGGTGATGAGGTACGACGCGTAGAGACGCCCGATGGCCGGCCGGCCGCGGTAGAAGCCCACCCGGCGCTGCGCCGCGTCGGCGACCACGGGACGCGCCATGCAGGCGAACCGGACTCGCTGACGGTCCGCGGCCCAGGCCGCGGCAGCCGGGTCGACCCGGTCGCTGACCAGGAGGGGAAACACCGCGACCCCGGTCTGCAACCCCACCGGCAGCCCACCCTTGTTCGCCTTGGCATAGTCCAGCGCCTGGGCGGTGAAGGTGTCGATGGTGGCCACGGTGATCTCGGGAACGGCCGCGGCGATGGTGAACAGGTGCANCCTGGTTGCCGCCCACTGCAGCCGGAAGTCCGCGCGTCGTCCGACGAGAACCGGCGTCCCGGCCCAGTCCTCCCAGCGCGGACCGCAGGCGTCGGCCGCCAGCCGGGCCTCCACCGACGCCAGATACTCCCGAGCGACCTGTTCGTCCACCATGGCGACGACCCTTTCGCACCACAGCCGGNGCCATCAGGCAGATGTCGCGAAGGCGACGGTCAGGGGCTGAGCTCGTGGCCGCAGAGGTTCGGCTCCACCACGACGAATCCGCTGCCGGCCGTGTTGGCCTGGACGAAGGAATAGCACGTGGTGGAGCGGGCGGTGCCGGGGCGGAAACTGATGGTGCTGATCAGTCCGTCGGCGTCGTAACTGTTCACCGCGCGCAGGCCGTCGATGAATCCCTGCCGGGTCGGGCAGCTCCCGGCCAGTTGCAGACCGCGCAGGAAGATGTCGGCGCTGATGTAGGAGATCACCGCGATGTCCTGCTCGGGCTGGGCGACCTGCGGGGCGAACTGACGCATCGCCGCGAGATAGGCGTTGATCCCCGGTCCGCCGATCTCGAAAGGCTTGTAGAACACCGGCACGGAGACTCCCGCCGCCTGCGGACCGACGGAACGCAGCAATGCGTGGTCGTACCCGTTGGCGGACAGGACGACCTTCGGGTTGTGGCCCGNGCCTCGCAGCACGGTCAGGACGGCGACGAGGTCCTTCGGCTCGATGACGCCGACGATGGTGTCCGCGCGGGCGGCGACGATCCGCCGGGCGACCGCCACCGGATCGTCGACGCCCGTGGTGAAGGTGACCGTGCCCAGGACCTGGACGCCGGCCGCCGCCAGGCTGCGCGCGTACGTCAAGGCGGTGGTGGAGATACCCGCCGACAGCGCAGTCTGCAGGATCACCGCGCGGCTGCCCCCCTGGTCCCGGACGAACCGGCCCTGGGTGTCGACGGCCGAGTCGGCGGCCGTGGTGGCGGCGAACATGTTCCGGTCCTGCGCCCAGACCCGTTCCGAGGCCAGCCCCGTCACGGGGACGCCCTGCTGGGCGAGGTAGCCGGCGCTGCCCGACGCCGCGACGGACAGCTCGACGACGCCGAAGACCCGCCGCTGCTCGACGAGGTCACGCGCGGCGATGCCGTTCGCCATCGGCGAGCCCTGATCGTCGCGCCACTGGTAGACGACGCGGCGCCCGTGCACACCGCCCGCGGCGTTCACCGCCCCGAGGCGCGCGTCGATCCCCGCCCGAACCGCTTCGAAGATCGGCGAGACCGGCCCCGAGTCGGGGTACAGCACGCCGAGATCGATCCGGTCGTCGCTCACCCCCGGGCTGGCACAGGCCGCGACCGACGACGTGTCGCCCGGCCCGCATCCCACGAGCGTGACCCCCGCGACGGCAAGCGCGGTGACGACCGCCCAGGCGCGCGGGCAGCGGCGAGCGGACGTCCGGCGAGGCGAGAACACGGGACCCCCTGAGCGGTCGTCGTGACAGGAGAGAACGCGACCCGAGAACGGGCGCTGGAAGATATGGCATCGCCACATGCATCACGGGTGACGGTCCGCGGGTCGAACAGAAAGGCAGAGACCGGAGCGAACCATACCAAGTAGCCGTCATCAGGATGTCNCCGCCCACACGCGACGGACACCAGCCCAGCAAACGGGAAGAGGATTCACCGGAGACGTNGAATTCCGGTTCCCTGCCATTCATCCGCCGGCCATCTGCCGGTTTAGCCGTCAGCCATCCCGGCAGTGTTGGCGCGAAATTCAACCAGCCGGGATCCGCAACGTCCCGACTTTCCCAGGACACGTGATCAGCGTTACACGATTCCCGGCCGCTGACGGCGGATAGCGTCGACGGGTGAGCCCAGACGGCGGGCATGCTGCCCGCGACGAGCACCGGACGCCGGTGGACGTGCTGCTGGTGGTGGTCCGCGAGGGGCGGCTGCTGCTGACCCGGCGGGCCGGCGACGTCTACGGCAGTGGGTGGTGGGCGCTGCCCAGCGGGCGTCTCGAGCCGGACGAGGACGTGGTGACCGCAGCCGTCCGCGAGCTGGACGAGGAGCTGGGGCTGCGGGTCGAGCAGGACGACGTCGTCTTCGTCGGCGTCACCCACGCCCTGCCGCCGGACAGCGGCGCCCGGATCGGCTTCGGCTTCCTCGTCTCCCGCTGGACGGGCGAACCGACCATCCGGGAGCCCGAACTCTGCTCGGCGCTGCAGTGGTGCGCACCCGACGGGCTGCCGGAGCGGACACTGCCCTACACCAGAGAGATCGTCCGCCTGCATGTGCAGGGCGAGCACTTCTCCCGCCCCGGCTGGCCGCCGAGCATCCCGCCCCACCCGGCGGTCCGAGCATCGGGCGCTCGGTAACCCGGTTGGCTACACCCGCGGCGAAGCCGCGGCATCCGACATAACGTGGGGTGTGGGTGGTGCAACCTCCGGCGGAGGAGCGGCGATGACGGACGACACACGGGATCTCGGCACCTCGAAGAACGGACCGGACGGCGCAGTAAGGGCCACCGGAGCTGTGCCGGCCAACGGCGCCGCACCGGCCCCCGGGCCGGTACGGGCCAGCGACGCGGACCGGACGCGCACCGCCGACTGGCTTGCCTGGGCGGCCGGCACCGGGCAGCTCACCCTGGACGAGGCGGACGAGCGCCTGGCCCGCGCCTACGCCGCCCGCACCCTCGACGAGCTGGCCACGCTCACGACGGACCTGCAGCCCAGGCCGCAGGCCGCCGCCCCGCCACCGCCGGAAAAGCGTGCCGGCCTGCATGATCGGCTGCACGGGCGCGACCTGGTGGGCTCGCCGTACGCCGTGATCCCGGTCGCGATCCTCGCCCTCTTCCTGACCTTGTCGGTCGTGACGCACGGCGCCCTGTGGTTCCCCTGGCCCCTCGTCGTCGTCGGGATGATCGCCGGCAAGGCGCACCACCGCCATCACCACGCCACGGGACCCCACCGGCATCGGCACCACTGACCTCCCGTCGGCCCGGCAGTCCGGCCGTCGGGTTCGCCGCGGGGTGCGGGGCGGTGGGGGTTGCCGTCCCCGGTGCGGTGTCGTCAGGTGGTGGCCGGATCGGGCCGCAGGTCCTCGCGGAGAAGATCCATGAGTAGCCCGTCGTGGAAGGTGCCGTCGGGCCCGCGTTCGTACCGGCGCAGAATTCCGACCGGACGGAAACCGACCTTNTCGTAGCAGCGGATCGCCCGGNCGTTTGCCGCCGCCGGGTCGATGGTGAGCCGGTGATGCTCCCGCGGGCCGCACAGGAAGCGTGCCAGCAGGCGCACGGCCGTCGTCCCCACGCCGCGCCCCTGGACGCGCCCGCCGAGAAAGATGTCGATGCCCGCGTGCCGGTACTGCGGGTCCTGTTCCTCGTCGTACTGGATGCCGCCCGCGACCTCGCCGGCGACCTCCACGACGAGCAGGACCGCACCGCCCTCGCCCGCCAGGTCCACGGCGAGTTCCGCCGCCGGGGCCGGCTCGCCCCACCACCGGGCCACCGACGGCTCGCCGAGGATCTCCCGCAGCGGGGCGACCTCCTCGGGCCGACCCGGGCGCACCGTGACCTCCCCGCTCACCAGCCGCGGACGCAGTTCCACTCGTCTCCCCTTCCCGTCGGACCAGCCCCCGCCCGCGACGGCGGAGCCCCGACATGCGGACCTACCAGAATGCGCGATCAGGGCTGGCCGTAGCCGCGGACGAAGAGGCGGACACAGGATCTCAGCGCGACATCGAGTTCACGCTCGTTTGGGTCGGCCGAGGCGGCGCCGGCGACGGTGCCGAGCGAGGTGAGCTGCCAGCCGGTCCCCCACACCAGCGCGATGAACTGGCCCGCGGCGCGGACGGGATCGTCGAGGTGGAGCGCACCGCCGTGCGCCAGACGGGCGAGCAGGCCGGTCACCTCGGCGAAGACGGGCGCCGCGACCTGGTCGCGCCAGAGCGCGAGCAGCTCCGGCTGGCGCTCGCCCTCCGCCTGCAGCAGGCGGCGCAGCGACGCAGCGCGCGGGTTGCCGGCGATCGCGATCAGCCGGCGGGCGAGGTCGTGGAGGCACGTCTCGGCGTCGGGCAGGGGCCCGTGCAAGCCCGAGCTCGCCTCGCGCAGCACGTCGAGGGTGGCCGCCAGATGNGCGTCGACGACGGCGCGGAACAGCGTCTCCTTGTCCCCGAAGTGGTTGTAGACGGTCTGCCGCGACACCGGAGTCGCGGTGGCGATCTCGTCGAGGGTCGTGGCCGCGTATCCCTGCCGGACGAACAGGCCGAGCGCCGCATCCATGATCGCCTCCCGCTTGGCGGGAAGCCCGCGCCGGGACGGCCGGGAGGACCTGGTGGCATCGGCTGACACCCACCCAGGCTATCTTTGGACGGTCATGTCCAACTCTCTAGACGGCATCGTCCATCCTCCAGGGCTGGACCTCGCGGGTCGACGCAGTCGTCGATCAAGGAGATCACGTGCCCACACCCGAAGCGCCCCACACTGTGGTCATCGNAGCCGGTCCAGCCGGACTGACGGCCGCCTACCAGCTCGCGNGTCGCGGCGCGCCCGTCACGGTGTTCGAGGCCGACGATGTGGTCGGCGGGATCAGCCGGACCGTCGTGCGCGACGGTTGGCGTTTCGACATCGGCGGGCACCGGTTCTTCACCAAGGTGGCCCGCGTCGACGCGCTCTGGCATGAGATCCTGCCCGGGGAGGACTTCCTGCTCCGTCCCCGGATGAGCCGGATCTACTACCAGGGAAAGCTCTACGACTACCCGTTGAAGCCCCTGAACGCGTTGCGTAACCTGGGCCCCGGGGAGGCCGGGCTCGCCATCGGCTCCTATCTGCGGGCGCGCATCCGGCCACCGCGGGACCAGGACGCCAACTACGAATCCTGGCTGGTGGCCCGGTTCGGCTGGCGGCTGTATCGCACCTTCTTCAAGACGTACACCGAGAAGGTATGGGGGATTCCGGTCAGCCAGATGCCCGCCGACTGGGCGGCGCAGCGGGTCAAGAACCTTTCCCTTGCGGCGGCGATCCTGGACGCGGTTCGTCCCGGCCGGGGCCGGAAGGAGATCACGAGCCTCATCGAGGAGTTCCACTATCCCAAGTACGGACCGGGGATGATGTGGGAGGAGGCCGCCCGCAGGGTCGAGAAGATGGGCGGGGCGTTGGCGATGAAGACCGCGGTCACCGCGGTGCACCGGGAGAACGGTCGCGCGGTCGCCGTGACCGTCACCTCCGGGCCTGGGGAGCAGCGCCGGCTGGCCGCCGACCACGTGATCTCTTCGATGCCACTGTCAACCCTCGTCACCAGCATGGACCCGCCCGCACCCCCGGCGGTCCTCGCAGCAGCCCGGGACCTGCACTATCGCGACNACCTGACCGTCGCCCTCGTCGTCCCCGGCGACTTCAGCTTCCCGGACAACTGGATCTACATCCACGACCCGGGTGTGCGGGTCGGCCGGATCCAGAACTACGGCTCGTGGTCACCCTTCCTCGTGAAGGAGGGACGGACCTGCCTGGGTCTGGAGTTCTTCGTCTTCGAGGGCGACGACATGTGGACGAANCCAGATGACCAGCTCATCGCCCAGGCGACCGCCGAACTGGAGTCCCTNCGCCTGATTCGCCCGGGCGCCGTCGAGGCCGGCTACGTCGTGCGGGTCCCCAAGGCGTATCCGACCTACGATCAGCACTATCGACGCAATGTAGAGATCATGCGGAAATGGCTCGCCGAGCATGCACCCAACGTGCATCCCGTCGGCCGCAACGGTATGCACCGGTACAACAACGCCGACCACTCGATGCTGACGGCGATGCTCACCGTCGAGAACATCCTCGACGGNGCGAAGCACGACGTCTGGACCGTCAACGTCGAACAGGAGTACCACGAGGAAAGGCCCGCGAGCCGCACCAGNAGGATGATCACGGGGACCGGCCGCGACGCTCCGGTGGTTCCCCGCGGCTGACCGCAGGCCTCGGCGGACCGATCTGCCCACGGACGACCGGTACCGACCAGCATTGGTCCAGTACGGACCGGTAGACGACAGGTGTCCGTTAGGGCTAGCGTCGGGCGGGTGAGCCCGGAAAGCGACCTCGGCCGCGACGCACGCCNGCGTCCGATGATCGACAACACGGACCCGAGGGCGGTGCGCACGCGGGAGCGGCTGGTGGCCGCCTTCCACGAGGCGGTCCGGGTGGCGGACCCGAGCGAGATGTCGGTCAGCGCCCTCGCCCGCGCGGCCGGGATCAACCGCACGTCGTTCTACACGCACTTCGCCTCGCCGGAGGATCTGGCGATCTACGCGCTCGGCGAGGTGTTCGACGTGGTCCAGGGCGCCGACATCGCACTGCGCACGCGGCACGGCGTCAGCGCCGCCGAGGCGAGCCGGCGCGCGCTGCGGGACATCGTCCGCTTCGTCGACTCCCATCGCGTCGTCTATGCCCGCCTGCTGGGGCCCGGGGCGGCGCCCCGGCTGGTGCAGGCGATCGCCGACGCGTTCACCGAGCACACCGTCGAGACGCTCGGGCGGATGGACAACCGCCCGCCGGGGGTCGACATCACCCTCACCGCGCGCTTTCTCGCGGGCGGGGTGCTCGGCGTCATCGGCTGCTGGCTCGCCGATCCACCGCAACGCTGGCCGCCCGAGCGCCTGATCGACGCGCTCGTGCTCTGCCTGCCGGGCTGGTTGACCGCCGGCTGACCCAGGTCGGGCCGCGGCGCGGACGCCGAGCCCGCACATCCGAACAACAGACCAACGCCGATGAAGACGCAAGGAGTGGCCGAGATGGGAATGCTCGAGGGCAAGGTCGCCCTGATCACCGGTGGTGCCCGCGGGCAGGGCCGGGCGCACGCGGTCACCTGTGCACGCGAGGGCGCCGACGTCGTCATCGTCGACATCACCGAGCAGCTCTCGACGGTGGCGTACAAGATGGCGGTCCAGGCCGACGTCGACGAGACCGTGGCCCAGGTCGAGGCCCTCGGCCGGCGGGCGCTGGCCATCGAGGCGGACGTCCGGTCGCAGTCGGAACTCGATGACGCGGTCGCGCAGGGCATCGCCGAATTCGGCAAGATTGACATCCTGATCGCCAACGCCGGCATCTGGACGCAGGCACCCTTCTGGAAACTCACCGAGGACCAGTGGGACNAGATGATCGGTGTCAACCTGACCGGAGTGTGGAAGTCCGCCAAGGCGGTCACCCCGCACATGATCGAGCGCCGCAGCGGCTCGATCGTCATCACCTCGTCGGTCAACGGCCTGGAACCCGGCCAGAACTACGCCCACTACGTCTCCGCGAAGCACGGCGTCATCGGCCTGATGAAGAACATCGCGTTGGAGCTGGCCCGCTACGGGATTCGCTGCAACTCCATCAACCCGGGCGCGATCCTGACCCCGATGACCGACCACCAGGCCGCCTGGGACATGTTCGCCGGCCACCCCGGCGGCACCGAGGCCGACATGATCGAGGGCGGCTATCACTACGGCGCGCTGAAGGGCACGACGTTCCTGGACCCGCAGGCCATCGCCGACACCNCGCTCTACCTGAACTCCGACCTGGCCGCGAACGTCACCGGTGTGACCATCCCCGTCGACGCCGGCCACCTNCTCATCCCCGGCGTCAACGCGAACCCGGCGCGGTAGGAGAAGACTTCTTCGCAGCAAGCGTCGGAAGACCTGCCGACGGTTCTCGGTATGCTCGCCATCAGTTGTCACTCGAGCCGGCATCCNCTTTCGAGCTGACCAGTAACACTCCATCGATCTTCCTGCGGACTGATCCTTCGACTGGGAGGAGTGTAGGTGGCCGACGCATTTTCGACAGCATCTTCCGCGCAGCCCATACTCAAGATCGAGATTCCCGACGACGGCGACGTGTTCCGGTCCGAACGGCTGGCCCGGTCGCTGCGTGCGGACCTTGCCCCGGTTCCGGGCCTGATCCTCGGGCCCGGACCGGCCGGCACTCCCCCGGCGCAGGCAAAGGCGCAGACCAAGGGGCCCGCGGTCCCCACCNACCCCACTTTGTGGATCTTCGGCGCCACCGCTGTAGGCACGTTGTCGCGCATGGTGGTCGACGTTGTGAAGGCGTGGTGTGCCCGGGATCGACATCGCACGGTCCGCCTGGTGAACGGGGAAAAGTCGGTCGAGGTCACCGGACGGCCGGANGCCGCGCAGGAAAGGATCATCGAGGACTTTCTGCGGGACACCGGATCGTGAATCGGCCGAGTCGCCGCCGCGCCCTGCTCATCGGTGTGNCCGACTACATCGACGGTCACTTCGGCCCCCTGCCCTGCGTTCACGAGGACCTCCGACAGCTCGCCGACGTGCTGGAACACCGCACGATCGGCGGCTTCGAACCGGTCCAGGTGATCACCGACCCGACCGCGGACGAGATGCGGCTGGCCATCGACGACTTTCTCGGCTCGGCCGGCCCGGACGACCTCGCCCTGCTCTATGTCAGCGGGCACGGGGTCCGGGACGTGGCCGNCACCGGCGAGTTCTTCTTCATCACGCACGACTCCGACCATGCGANCGTCGGTGCGCAGACGACCGTGTCCGCGACCTTCGTCAACGACCAGCTCGAATCGTGCCGGGCACCGCAGAAGATCGCGATTCTCGACTGCTGCCTCAGTGGTGGCTTCGCGATGGGTTTCCNCACCCAGGAGGCGAAGTCCGGCGGGTCGGCCTCGGCCGCCCCGCTGACCAGTCGCGGAGTCTACGTACTGTCTTCCTCCGGCCCCGGCGAGAACTCCTACGCGGGCCCGGTCGGGGCACACGGCCAGGCCCCTTCGGTCTTCACCGGGGAACTGGTCGAGGCGCTGCGGACCGGTGCTGCCGATCACGACGGTGACGGCAGGATCTCCGTGGACGAGTTGTTCGACCACGTGAACAGCCGGCTGNGGCTGCGCGACGAGGCGACCCGCCAGATCCCGGTCAAGTCGGCCATCGGGGTGAACGGTCGCATCGTTGTCGCGGACAACCCGCGAACCAGCGCCGCACGGTCCCGGCAACCGGGCCCGGCGACGGCTCCGACGGCAGACCGGGCAGCGAACTCGGGCGGCGATCCGCGCCGGCAGCCCGACGGCTGGGTCCGGCTGCTGAACTACTACCGGGCATGCCTGCGCGGGGAGTCCGCCGGGGGCATCTACGAGCTGCGCGCCGCCAGCCCCGACTACGTCTGCCTGCGTGGGCGGGAGCGTTTCCTGTCCGGGGACGCGGACGACGAGGGCTACCTCCCCGTGCCCCCCGAGGCCGCCGAGCTCGTGGCCCGCGTCCATGCCGAGGGCGGCGAGCTGGTCGCCGGCTACCCGATGGTCGTGCTGGCTCCCGCGTCGGGCGCCCGAGGGCGGNGGAAGCCACAGGTCGCGCCGTTGCTGACCCGCCGCGTCGAGATCGTCCAGGACGGCTCCGGATGGCGCCTGAAGCTGGATTCGGTCGCGAGCCCCGACCCGACGCTCGCGCGGGAGGTTCTCGGCGAACAGGAGGCCGCCGACCTGCTGACGACCTACCAGGCCACCTGGCACGCGGGCCAACCCGAGAGGCTGGCGGCCGAGGCGCGCCACCTGCTGCTGAACGACTACGCACTTGCGGTGGTCCAGGAACTGCAGCCGCTCGCGCTCGAGGAGCACATTGACGTGCGGACGCCGGTGGTGGGCGCACGGAACGTCGCGGCGCTTCTCCGCGCCCCGCAGGACACCGCCACCCGGAAACTGCTCGATGACCTGCAGTACATCTCCGCGCACTCGTCACAGATCGCGGAGACTGCCCTCGACGCCCTGCGGCCCGACTCGGCTCCCGCGCCGCCTGCGGGGTCGGCCGGTGCAGCCCCGGCCGTGCGCCTCGTGACGCCGTGGCAGTCGAACGACGCCCAGCGCAGCGTGCTCCATTCCGCGATGACCAGCCGGGTCACCGTCGCCACCGGACCACCCGGGACCGGCAAGAGCCAGCTGGTCGCCAATCTCGTCGCCACCGCGGTCGCGAACGGACAGCGCGTGCTTGTCGCCTCGACCAACAACCGCGCCGTGGACGAGGTGTGGGAACGCTGCGAGAACGAGCTTCCGGGCCTGCTGGTTCGCACCGGCAGCGCCTCCGGCCCGACGAACAACCGACAGCGTGAGCTCCAGTCGCTGAAAGAACTCAGGAACCGGGCAACGCCGCACCAGACCCCGACCACCTGCGCCATCCGATTGGACCTGGCCCGGTCGGCCGAGACCACACTGCATGATCAGCTGGCGGGGAAGGCTCGGCTGGAGCAGGACCTGCTCGACCTCACCGAGGAGCAGGGACGCGTTGCGGGCCAGCTGCACGTGGACTCGGCGGGACTGGCGCAGCGGCTCGGCAGCGAGGCGGCGCGGTGGGCGGCGCAGGCCGCCCGGACGGCGAAGGCCTGGTTTTTCGGCAAGCCTCGACGCTCCCGACTCCTGACGAAGCTCGGCGTCGACGGTGAACCGACCGCCGAGCGCTGCGCACTCGTGGCGCAGTTCGCCGACCTCGAATCCAGGCGGGCAGGACTTCTGGCGAGCCTGGAGGGCATGCCGGTCGATTCCGGACTCCTCACCGATCTGCGCCAGCGCGAACACGACGTGCTCGCCGCCTCACGAGAGCTGGTGGAGGTCGATCTCGGACACGCGTCCGCCGCGGGTCAACGCGCGATCGACGCGCTTCTGCATACCGCGCCGGGCCGGCCTGACTGGTCCGAACTGCGGGCCGTTCTGCCCTATGTGCGGGGCTGGGCGGTCACCGCACTGTCGGCGCGCCGTTTCCCAACGGCTCCGGGACTGTTCGACCTGGTCATCGTCGACGAGGCCAGCCAGTGCTCCATCCCGGCCGTCCTGCCGCTGCTGTTCCGCGCCAGGCGCGCACNGATCATCGGCGATGCGATGCAGCTTCCCCACATCGCCACCCTCCCGCCCGCGAAGGAGGGGAAGATCCGGGCCGAAGCCGGCCTGGACGCGGACTGGCTGGCCGACCGCTGCCTGTCCTATCTGCGGTATTCGAGCTTCCACGCCTTCGACCGCACCGTCGAGGGCGCGAGCCTGCTGCTCGACGAGCACTATCGGTGCCACCCGGCCATCGCAGGTCTGGCGAACCGGCTCTTCTACGCCGACCGGCTCACGGTGCTCACCAACGTCCGTGCCCAGCGGTCCGCTGACATGGATCCGCTGTGCTGGGTCGACGTCGCAGGTCGGGCCGAGAATCCGGCCGACGGCTCCTGGCTCAACCGGGCGGAGATCGACGCGGTCAACGACCAGATCGCGCTGCTGCTCGGCAAGCTGNCGCCGACGGGGACCATCGGGGTGGTCACCCCGTTCAGGGCGCAGAGCGCGGCCATCTCCACGATCTGGGCCGCCCGCGAGCCCGAGCGGGTCAAGGTCGGCACGGTGCACACCTTCCAGGGCGGTGAACGTGACGCCATGGTTTTCTCGCTCGTCGCCGCCGACGGCATCAGACCGGGTACTGCGTCCTGGCTCGAGCAGCAGGCCAACCTCTGGAACGTCGCCATCACCCGGGCTCGTTCGCATCTGATCGTCGTCGGCGACAGCCACTACTGGCACTCGCGCGGTGGACTCGGCGGCAGTCTGCTGGCTGCGGCCCAGCAGGGCCCCGGGACCACGCAACGCGACGCGGTCGCAGACGCGCAGTACGAGTACCGGCTGCGACTGGCCGAGCTGCTGGCCGTGACCTACCCGCAGACGGCTGCCCAGTTCGGTCAGACCGTCGGCGGCTATCCGGCCGATGCGGTGGTGACCACGAGTACCGGCCAGACCGCCATGCTTCTCGACCGCGGGCACGGCACAGCCGATCCCGCGAGGCATCTGCGCGTGCAGCTCGCCCGCACCGCCCTGCTCAGTGACCCGAACGCCGGCCGATCGGGCCTCCGGGTGGCCGCGTGGCAGCTGCCGATCAACGAAGGCCGGCTGACCGGGGCGCCGTGACCCCCCGTCCTGCGATGGTCCCGCGAACCGCCGGTAGTCCCCGCAACCGCCGGCAAGGCGCCGGGGACCGCCCGGGACCGACGGGTCCGCGCCCGGCGATCGCGGCCAGGATCGCCTACTGGCCGCGATCGCCGTCAGGGATCAGGCGGAGCAGCGCCAGTTCTCAGCGTCGAGGGCGTTGAGGTGGCGGGGGTTGTCGGCGCCGCCGAGGAAGATCGGGTGGGCGGGGTACGGGCAGAGCAGGAAGTCGGCCTTCGGCTGGTCGGCGGCCGAGTGCACGACGATCGTCCGTGGGACCTGGCCGTGCTCGACCCAGTCGGCGAGGGCGGCGAGACCCTGCGCCGGGGTGTCCTGGGCGCCGGGGCCACCGAAGCAGTGGAACAGGCCGGGGACCGTGAACAGCCTGGCCCAGCGCTGGGTGTCGGCGTAGCCGTGCTGGTGGGCGGCCACCTTGCCGTACAGGCCGATCGTGTCGAACACGGAGATGCCGTTGTCGCTGGCGCCGTGCCAGATCAGCAGCTTGCCCCCGGCGTCACGGAACCGGNCGTAGGAGTCGGCGGCGGCGTTCTGGCCGGGGAAGACCTGGTCGAACGTCGTCGCCCAGGACTGCGGGTCGGCCGGGTCGGCGAAGTCGAACTGGGTGCGGAAGTCGTAGTCGGCACCGAACAGCGCCCGGGTCACGGTGTCGAAGAGGATCAGGGCGGGCGGCGGCTGCGTCCCCCACGTCGAGGGCGGCTGCGTGNCGGTCAGGAACGCCGACCAACCGGTGACGTTGGACGCGGAGAAGCCGGGGTAGGAACGGTCGCCGACCTTCAACTCACCGGTGATCAGGCGCAGCAGGTCGAGCTGTGCCGGGGTGAACAGGCCGTACGGCGCGAAGTCGGTGTCGACGACGCCGGGATCCCGGATGAAGCCGTCGGCGGCACCGTCACGGGCGTCGTACTTCGCGATCAGCGCCTTCTCGAGCTGCCCGAGCTGGTCGGGCGACACCCACGCGTCGGGATGGGCCAGCAGGTACGAGACGATCTGGCCGAACTTGAGGATGTTGAGGCTGTTCGAGCCGGGGGCACCGGCCAGCACGCCGTCGTACTCNGTCGGATACAGCGACGCCTCGACCAGGCCCATCCGCCCGCCCCCGGAGCAGCCGCTGATGTAGCGGTGCAGGGCCCCGGCCTGGGTGGGCAGGCCGTAGTAGGCGCGGGTGACCGCCTGGGTGGNGACGGTCGTGACGTGCACGCCGCGGCTGGCCCAGTCGAGGGCCTTCGTCCGGTCGACGGCGAAGCGGTAGTCGAGGACCGAGCCCTGGTTGCCGGCGTCGGTTCCGGCCTGGGCCCAGCCGGCGGCAAGCTGCGCCTCGTCGATCGGCGGGATGGAGCCGGCGGCGCCGCCGATGCCGTTGAACAGGTACCGGCCGACGAACCTGTCCGGCAGCGCCGCGGAGAAGTTGACGTGGTTGCTGCCCGCGGGGCCGGAGGTGGCGACGTAGCCGTCCACCTTGCAGTAGCGGGTGGCGGTGTTCGGCGTGGTCGCGGACGCGGCCGCCGTGATCGTCGTGTCGGCGCCGACCGTGCGTTGCAGCGCCGCGGCGTCGCAGCCCGGCCGTGCCACCGCTGCCGGGACCGCCGCTGCCGGGACCGCCGCGGACGTTGCGGGTTCCGCGGCGAGCGCCGGCGCGACGCCCGCGCCCACGCCGAGGACGAGGGTTGCTCCGACTGTCAGCAGGGTGCGGACCGCGCGGGAGGGCGGGGGTGGGGGCGGCGCGGCCGGGGGTAAGTCGACGGGTGCACGCGGAGGTGAACCCGCGGCCGGTGCGGCCGGTGACAGGCGGTGTTCGCGAGGGTGAAAGGACCGGGCGAGGAGGTGGCTCCGGCCACGTCTCGTCCAGCGCATCGGGTGTCGTCTCGACACGGTGCATCTCCCTGGGGTCGGGGGACGATTCCCAGCCGGGACGCCCGCAGGCGGCGTCCGGCTCGGACTCCCTCCGCACGCAGACGCCGGAAAGCCAGAACGAACGTCCCGTACACGGCCGGAAATCCACATGCGGAGAACCACAAGCGCGGGAGACCGGTCGTCCCGAACGTTGATCGCCGCCGCGCGGGCACAGCGTATGGCGCCCCGAAACGTCGGTCAACGACGTTCACTGAGATCTCACCCAAAAGAGCAGGGCCCGCGGATTCCCCGATGTGCGGAGACGACACCCACGATGGTTCGGGCTTCAGTAGCGAGAGGCCCTGNTGCGCATCACTGCGCACGCGGACGGGATGCGGCCGAAGGCCGGATCAGGATGCCGGGTCGCCTTCGGCGGGGAGGGCGTGGGCGACGCCGTCGAGCACCATGTCGAGGCCGGCGGCGAAGTCGGCGGCGGCGCGCTCGCGGGCCGGGTCCGATGCGGGCGTCAGCAGCGCGCCGGAGGTGTAGAAGAACAGCGTTCGTAGCACCCGATCGGCGCCGGCGGGGGTGAAGCCCGCCTGGGTGAGCGCCGCGTGCAACGGGTAGTACAGGCGGGCGGTGACGGGGTCGTCGGCGTGGGCGGCGAGATGGGCCGCGAGACCGCGGCAGGTGCCGACCACCTCGTGCATCCGGAGCAGGAACGAGCGCAGCCGGGGGCGCCAGTCCGCGTCGGGCGTGTCGGCGGCGAGGACCCGCGTGTACAGCTCGGCGGTGACCAGGCGGAGCAGATCGTCCTTGGTCGCGACGTGCTTGTAGGTCGCGCCGAGGGACACCCCGAGTGACTGGGAGAGGCGGCGCATCGTCAGCCCCTCGACGCCGTCCCGCTCGATGATCGACAGCGCGGACGCAACGATCTCGGCCTCNTGCAGGACGCCCTGGCGGGGGGTTCGAGTCTCGACGGTGCGGGCGCCCCGCGCGCCGGGCGGGTCGCGGTCCATCCGCCCAGCCTACGAGGCGCCCGCCAGGCCCGAACGGATCCACCCGGCCAGCCACCCGGCCAACTGTCCGAGCAGTGATCCCAGCATCGGGTCCCGACGCGGATGCGATCCGTGCTGGACGTACGGCGAGGCGCGTGGTTCTCTTCTACAAGACGTAGAAGCTGTGGCTCCGGACACAGGCTCGGGGCGCAGGCTCCGGACACGCGGAAGGCGGCCGGCATGGCGGAGATCGAGCTGTCCACCGGAACGATTGACTACGAGGACACCGGCGGNCCCGGGCCCGTCCTGGTGCTGCTGCACGGCCTGCTGATGGATGCGTCCCTGTGGGCCGGCCCGGTCGCGGCGCTCGCCGCCGACCATCGCTGCGTGGTCCCGACCCTGCCCATGGGGGCGCACCGCCATCCCGTGCATCCCGACGCCGACCTCTCGCTGCCCGGACTCGCCCGCCTCGTCGTGGACCTGCTCGACCGGCTGGACCTGCACGACGTCACCCTGGTCGGCAACGACACCGGCGGGGCGCTGGTGCAGCTCGTCGTACGGGACGGCGCCGCGCGGGACGGCGCCGCGCGGGACGGCGCCGCGCGGGTCGGCCGGATCGCGCTCGTCTCCTGCGAGGCGTTCGACAACATGCCGCCGAGCCTGACGGGGCGGACGCTGGCCCTGGCCGGCGCGCTGCCACCGGCGCTGCTCGGCCTGGTCATGCAGCAGATGCGGCTGCGGCCGATGCGCCGCGCGCCGATCGCCTTCGGCTGGCTGACGGCCCGCGGGGACGCCGCGACCGCCCGGTGGATGCAACCGCTGCTGCGCCGCGGCGAGAACCGTGGCGGGATCCGCCGCGACACCGTGCGGGTGCTGCGCTCACTGCGCCCGGCGCGGGAGCTCCTGCTCGACGCGCCCGCCTACCTGCCGAGCTTCACCGGCCCCGCGCTGGTGGTCTGGGCCGCCGAGGACCGGGTGATGCCCCCCGAGCACGGCCGCCGCCTCGCCGAACTCCTCCCCCGCGGACGGCTGGTCGAGGTGGCCGACACCCGCNCCCTCATCCCCCTGGATCAGCCCGCCGAGCTCGCCAGGATCCTCCGTGACTTCGTCGGCGCCGACCCCGCGAACACGGCCAATACCGACAACACGGCCGAGACCGGCGACACGGCCGGCGCCGGCGACGGCGGCTGACGACAGAGGACGGTGACGAGGGCGACTGGCACAGCGACAGCGGCCACAGCGGCTGCCGACCGATCCTTGTCGCCGCGCCGCGCGCCGTCAGCCGAGCGTCCGCGGCGCCCGATCCCCCGCCGATCCGGGCTCGTCGGCGCAGCGGACTGCGGACCGCCGCCGCGCGTCGGTCACGGTCAGCGCTCCGGGGTGGCGCGACGGCCGCCCCCACTGGTCGCGCCCGCCGGCGCGGTTCCGCGGAACCGCGCCGCACCGCGCCGCCCGACCCGGTCTCAGCCCCCGGCACGACGCTGCGCGATCAGGGTGTTCGTCGCGGACAGGGCGGGAATGTCCCCTGCCACATCAGTCGCGTTGGGCGGGCGGTCGAGCATGGGAAGACGCCGGGTGGCCGGTGGGGACGGCGAGAGCGCGGACGGCGGACGAAGGCGGCATGGACTGGGCTGGCGGGGACTGGGCTGGCGTGGTGGTGCGCAGCGGGCGGCCTCGCCGCCCGGGCAGCCGGGGGGAGGAGCACGCTCCCGCGGGGCCAGGGCGCCACGCCGGCGGCTGATCGTGCTGCTGATCCTGCTGATCGCGGCAGGGGAGGTGCCACTCATGGCGCTCGTGTTCGGCGACTCATGGGGCGACGCGATCGCCGACGGCATCATCGTGCTCTTCTCCGCCCCGTTCGGGTGGCTGGGCGGCTGCCTGCACCGGAAGGCCACGGAGGGGACCGCCGCCGCCAAGGCGCGCCGCCTTCGCGCGTCGGCGGGCTCCGGGGAAGCGTCGAGCGGCGACCGCTGACGGCGCCGCTCGCCCCAGGTCCAGCATCTTCCCCGTGGGTAGGCCCCCGTCCGGGCCGTCCGGGACGGGTCCGCCACGGTGGGCGATTCGATAGCATCGGGCGTCCCGAACCCCTTCCGACGAGCGCCGACGGTCCCCAGCAGGAGGCAGGGCTGCCATGCCCCGTGCGCAGAACCTGACGGCGACCGACGAAGATGCGCGTGTAGACGGGGATG
>NZ_LJFZ01000018.1:53672-159074 GCF_001420875.1 Frankia sp. AvcI1
GCCGACGGGGATGTGCGGGCCGACGGGGATGTGCGGGCCGACGGCGGTTCGCGGTCCGTCGAGGGTACGCAGGCGGACACCCCTCGGCGCCGCATCGGCCGGCCGCTCGCCCACCCACCCGAGGAAGAACGCTCGATGATGATTCGGGCGGCGTACCGGGTGCTGGCCCGCGCGGATTCGGGCTCCGTCACCGTCAGCGAGATCCTCACCGAGGCGCAGCTGTCGACCCGGGCGTTCTACCGGCACTTCACGTCGAAGGACCAGCTCCTGCTGGCGATGTTCGAAGAGGAGAGCGAACGGGCCACGGCCCAGCTCACGCAGCGGTTGGCCAGCACACCCGATCCGTACACGGCGGTCGGCGCCTGGATCCGCTTCCACATCCAGCTNGCCTTCGAACCCCGGCGGCATCGCCGGACCCTCGTCATGCAGACGCTCGAGCTTCACCGCGTCGCCGGCTATGCCGAGGCGCTCGCGCGGCATCAGGAGCTGAACAGGGCTCCGCTGGTCCGGGCCCTCGAGGCCGGCGCCGCGGCGGGCATCTTCCGGCACACCCGGCCGACCACCGATTCGATCATGATCCAGGACATTGTGAACAATGTCCTCCTGCGGCGTCGCGACGGGATCGAGACCAATGACGGCGAAACCGTCAGGGCCACGATCCACGAGTTCCTGAGCCGGGCCATCGGCGTGCAGCACCGGCCCGATCCCGGAAAGGACGCGACCTAACCAGGACGATCGAGAGGCGGACCCATGAAGTTCGGCGTGCAACACGGCATCGGTGACCCGCGGTGGCGGCCCGAGGTGCTGGACCAGCGGAACATCACCCCGTGGGTGCGGGCGGTCGAGGAGAGCGGGTGGTCCGGCATCGCCTTCACCGATCACCCGGCCCCGTCCACGAAATGGACGCACGCCGGCGGCGAGGGCAGTTCCGAACCTTTCTCGTCCCTGGCCTTCTGCGCCGCGCTGACCGAGGACATCACGTTGATCACACTGGTCACCGTGCTGCCCTACCGTAATCCGTTATTCACCGCGCACCAGATCCGCACGCTGGACCGGCTCAGCGGCGGGCGGCTCGTCGTCGGCGTCGGCACCGGCTATCTGCGCGGTGAGTTCCGCGCCTCCGGCGCCGATTTCGACCGACGGCGCGAGCTGTTCGACGAGGCGCTGGAGATCCTCACGGCGGACACCGACATCGAGGAGATCTCCCACCGGGGAATCGGCTTCGAGACGTCCGGCACCGCGCTGCGGCCGCCGTCGATCCAACGACCGCACCCGCCGCTGTGGGTGCACGCGAACAGCAGGTGGGGCCTGGAGCGGGCGGCCCGCTTCGGCGGCGGCGCCCTGTTCACCCTCACCACCGAGACGCTGGCCGGCACCATCCGCACCGCCCACGTGCCCGATGCGGCCGCCGTCGGCGAGCGCATCGACAGGCTGCGCGACGCCACGACCGCCGCGGGCCGCGACCCGCAGGAGGTCACCGTCGTCCTCGGCGGGGTCCTGTCCCTGATCGACGTCCGGCAGGGCTGGAACACCGAGCAGGTCCGGGCCGAGGTCGCCGCCTACGAGCGTCTCGGCGTGGACTGGCTCATCTTCAACGTGATCGGCGACGATCCCGGGGCGTCCGAGGAGACGGTGCGCCGCTTCGGCGAGGAAATCATCCTCGCCAAGGACTGACCGCCTACGAGCGGCTAGCCGGTGACCCAGTAGTCGGCGTCGTCGGCGGAGCCCTGGAGCGCGTCGGACGACGGGCGCGGGCGGGGGGCCGCGCCGACCAGCCGCATCCGGGCCGACCGGTGGTTACGCCGGCCGGCCCCCACTTCCCCGGAACCGGGCCCCCAGGCCGGCACGGCCCGCAGGACACGCGGCGGGGCCGCGGCGATCACGGCGTCGGCGAATGCGGCGAGNTGCGCCGGGCGGTGCCGGTTGCCCGCCGCCGCCCGGGCGGCAGCGGCGGCGGGCTGGGCGGCGCGACCGGAACGGTGCGGGCCGTCGAAGGTCACCATGCCCCGGGCGCCGATCAGCGTCGCGAGCTCGGCGACCTGCGCGGCCGGCTGCGGACCGACCGCCTCCGCCCCGCCGAGCCGCGCGCCCGCGCCCTGCGATCCGGCCGGGGCGCCCCACTCGGCCGGCCCGCTCGGCCCGCCGTGGCTGCCGGGCCAGGTGACGGCGGCGTCGGCGCGCGGGTCGCTGCTGACCAGCCACACCGGTAGCCGGGACAGCCCGGCGCGGCGCCGGCGCACGAGCCGGCGCGCGTCGCAGGCCCACCGTCCGGCGAACAGCGCCCCGGCGACGATGACCGCGTCGTAGGACGCCACCTCCCGCACCTGCCGCGCCGGCATCACGTCGGCGTCGAGACCGCGGGCGCTCAACGCCGCACCGATCATCGCGGCCAGGTCGCCGGCCCCGCCACACCCGGTTCCGAACGCCACCAGAGCTCGCGTCATGGCACCCCTCCCAACCTTGCGTCCAGGGCCGTCGAGGTGGACCGCACGCGATCGACTCGAGCCCGTAACCCAGTGGACATCCGTGGCGGGGCACACACCATCAGTCGAACGTCACGTCCGGCGGGCCATCCGGACCCGGTCCGACGGGCACGGTCGGACCCCGGTGCACGCCACGCACCGACCCGCGGTCACCACGGGTCGGCGGTGGTCGCCCCGGTCACACCCCCGAACAGCCGGCGCCGGCCGGCCGGGACGGCGGCCCGGACGGTCCCGCCCGCGCCGACTGCCGCGCATCGCAGCGGCCGGCGTCAGCCCGCGCCGACGACCGGCCCGGACACCGCCGGACGGCACCTCCGTGCCACCCGTCCCCGCCCTCGCCGCCTGTTCCGCCCCGGCGCGGGCCAGGCCAGGGGTTGCGGTGCGTGCAGCGCGGTCTGAGCCGAGCAGACCGCACCGCACCGCAATGCAACGCAGCGCAGCGCAACGCAGCGCAACGCAGCGCAATGCTCTCGGCGTAACGGTCAGCCGCGCAGCCAGCGACGCAGGCGGGGGCGCGAGGCCCGCGCCCAGGTGGCGTCGAAGGTGGCCCGGGTGGCGGCCGCGCGGGCTCGCTCGTCCCCGGCGAGCAGGCCGTAGGTGAAGGACGACTCGCCCGCGAGGTTCGCGGCGACGGCGAAGGCGCGCAGGCGGGTCTGCGCGACGACGCAGTCCTGGTGCTCGCCGAGCTCGTTCTGGATCCGCTTCGCCGCCGTCGCGAGCGCCGCCGCGTCGCGGCCGTGGACGGGCACCATCAGCTCGCTGGCGTAGCGCAGCCGCTTCGCGGCCTTGCGGGCACCGTGGTAGGCGAGGTCGCGCTCGGAGCCCGCGGGGGCCCGCCGGGCGCGTGCGACCCGCCGGGTGAGCTTACGGTCCGCCTTGGCGACGAGCTTGGGCAGCGCCGTGCCGGCGGGGCGGCGGGCCCGCTCGGTCTGCCCGACGTCGGCGACGAAGGCGAGCAGCGCCTCGATGAACCCGAGGTACCGCTCGCCGCGCAGGTAGGCCAGCGCCTCCTCCCGGCTGCGCAGCCGCTCGCCGAGCAGCGACTCCTGGACGCGGGCGGCCACCGGGCCGAGCAGCAGCTCGACGGGCTGCCCGGCGAGCTCGCCGGTGAAGCGGGCGAGCTGCACCTCGGCGTCGCGGGGCCGGCCGAGCACCTCGCCGATCTCGCGCAGGCCGGCTTCGATCTCGGCGGCGCGCTCGGCGTCGAACAGCGGCCGGAAGGTCTGGACGGTGCTGCGCAGCCGCCGGGCCGCGACCCGCATGTCGTGGACGGCCTCGGGTGCGTCGACGCGCACCGCCGGGTCGCGGTCGAGCAGCGCCGCGGTGTGCTCCGCCAGGTAGGCGTGGACGACCTGGGCGGCGGTGTCGGAGGCGGCGAGCCGGGCCGGGCCGGGCTGGACGTCGGGCGCGCCGAGCTCGACGGCGAGGGCGCGCCGCAGCTTCGACGGCGACGGCGCGGGCCGCGCACCGGCCCGGTGCAGGGCCTTGCTGGCGGCGGGCAGCACGTCCACCCCGGCCGGGACGAGCGCCTCGAGTTCGACCTCCCGCCACCGCGACACGATGGTGCGCTCCCCCATCGTCCGCGCGTTGACCTGGTCGTCGGCGACCTCGACGAGGTCGTGGCCGGNGGCGTCGCGCAACCGCCGGGTGCGCCGGACCGTCGTGATCGACGCCACCGGTCGAAGCGCGGCGCCCCGCAGCCGCACGGCGACGAGGTCCAGCAGCTCCGGCGGGATCTGCGACGGTTCGCCGAGCGGGCGGCCGATCTCGTCGCGGGCCCCGTCGGCGGTGGGGATCTTCAGATGCCAGCCCTCGTCGGCGCCGCCCTCCCGGCGGCGCAGCGTCAGGCTGTTGCGGGCCAGGCGCAGGTCGTCGGTGTCGTAGTAGACGGCGTCGAGGTGCCGCTCGTCCGGCTCGGCGACGGAGGCGACCCCCCGCACTCTGTCGAAGGCGGGGAGCGCGAACATCTCGTCCACCGCGAACTTGCGCTCGACCTCATGCGTCACTGCCACGACTGGGCCTCCATCCGGTGCGATCAGCGCACTGATGCCCGGCCCGCGGCCGAAAAACCCTGCCGGCACGAGGTGGGACCGCGTGGCGAGCCACGGCGGTCAGGCCAGCGCGACCCGGTGGGCGCCGGTGTAGATGTTCATCGAGTCGCCGCGGACGAACCCGGCGAGGGTCATCCCCGCCTCCTCGGCGAGATCCACCGCCAGCGTCGAGGGCGCGGACACCGCGACGAGCATCGGCACGCCGGCCATCCACGCCTTCTGGACCAGCTCGAACGACGCCCGGCCGCTGACGACCAGCGCGTGGCCGCTCAGCGGCACCAGACCGTCGCGCACCGCCGCGCCGATCACCTTGTCGACCGCGTTGTGCCGGCCGACGTCCTCCCGCACGGCCCGCAGCACGCCGTCGACGCCGGCGAGCGCCGCCGCGTGCAACCCGCCGGTGGTGGCGAACAGCCGCTGCCCCGCCCGCAGCGCGTCGGGCAGGCCGGTCACGGTCGCCGCGTCGAGCAGCAGCGGGTCGTCGGCGACGGTGAACCGGCTGCGCAGCCGGACCGCGTCGATGCTGGCCTTCCCGCACAGGCCGCAGGAGCTGGTGGTGTAGAAGTTGCGGGTCACGTCGACCTCGGGCGGGNCGACCCCGGGGGCCAGCGCCACGTCGAGCACGTTGTAGGTCGGCCGCCCGTCGGCGTCGACCGCACCGTCCCCGCCAGCCGCCTCGCCCTTCCCGGACGCCTCGCCTCTCCCAGACGCCTCGCCTCTCCCAGACGCCTCGCCTCTCCCAGACGCCTCGCCTCTCCCAGACGCCTCGCCTCTCCCGACGCAGTAGCGCATCGAGGCCACGTCGGCGGCTCCGGCGATCATGCCTTCGCCGAGCAGGAAGCCCAGCGCCAGGTCCATGTCGTCGCCGGGGGTGCGCATCGTGACCGCCAGTGCCCGCCCGCCGACCCGGATCTCCAGCGGTTCCTCGCCGACCACCGTGTCCGGGCGGACCGCCGTCGCGACCCCGGCCCGGACCCGGGTCACCCTGCGCCGGGCTGTCGCCCGCCCCATCAGCGCGCCCCTGCCACCGGGCCGCGCGCCGGCTCCAGCCGGATGAGCAGCGACTTGGAGGTCGGGGTGTTGCTGCGGGCGGCGGTGGAGTCCAGCGGGACCAGGACGTTGGTCTCGGGGAAGTAGGCGGCGGCGCAGCCCCGCGCGGTCGGGTACGCCACCGCCCGGAAGTTCTCCGCCCGCCGTTCGCCGTCCGTCCACACGCCGACGAGGTCGACGTGCACACCGTCGGCGAGGCCGAGCGCGGCGAGGTCGTCCGGGTGGACGAGGACGACGCGACGGCCCCGGCGGACCCCGCGGTAACGGTCGTCCATCCCGTAGATCGTCGTGTTGTACTGGTCGTGGGAGCGCACCGTCTGCAGCAGCAGGTGCCCGGGCGGGACGCGCAGCACCTCGCAGACGTTCTCGGTGAACGCCGCGCGGCCGTCCGGCGTCGGGAAGGTGCGGCTGTCCCGCGGCGGATGCGGAAGCTGGAAGCCACCCGGGGCGGCGAGCCGGGCGTCGAAGTCCTCGAACCCCGGCACGACCCGGGCGATGTGGCCGCGGATCCGCCGGTAGTCCCCGGCCAGCCCCGCCCAGTCCACCGAGTCGTCGGCCCGGCGGGCGAGGGTGGCCTCGGCCAGCCCGCAGACGATCGCGACCTCCGAGCGCAGGTCCGGCCCGGCCGGCGGCAGCGTGCCCCGGGAGGCGTGCACCATGCCCATCGAATCCTCGACGCTGACCTGCTGTGCCCCACCGGCCCGCACGTCGACCTCGGTGCGCCCCAACGTCGGCAGGATCAACGCCGCCCGCCCCGTCACCGCGTGGGAACGGTTCAAGGTCGTCGACACCTGCACCGTCAGCCGACACGCCCGCATCGCCGCCTCGGTCACCGCCGAATCCGGCCCGGCCGCGACGAAGTTCCCACCGAGGCCGAGGAACACCCGCACCCGACCGTCGCGCATAGCCCGGATCGTCTCCACCACGTCGTGGCCGTGCGCCCGCGGCGGAGCGAAGGAGAACTCGGCGCCCAACGCGTCGAGAAACGCGTCGGGCATCTTCTCCCAGATTCCCATCGTGCGGTCACCCTGGACGTTGGAATGCCCGCGCACCGGNCACACCCCCGCCCCCGGCCGGCCGATGTTCCCCCGCAGCAGCAGGAAGTTCACGACCTCCTGAATCGTCGCGACCGCGTTGGCGTGCTGGGTCAGGCCCATCGCCCAGCACACCACCACCCGGTCGGCGGCCAGCACCCGGCCGGCCAGCTCGTCGATCTCGGCGGCGGCGAGCCCCGTCGCCGCGGCGACGTCGGCCTCGGACAGATGCCCACGAACGTGTGTGGCGAACTCGGTGAATCCGCTGGTGTGCTCGGCGAGGAAGGCATGGTCGAGCACCGTGCCGGGGGCCGCGTCCTCCGCGTCGAGCAGCCGCCGCGACAACGCCTGGAACAGCGCCATGTCCCCGTTCAGCCGGATCTGCAGGAACTGGTCGGCCAACGCCGTGCCACGCCCCACGATCCCCCGGACCTGCTGCGGGTTCCGAAAACGCAGCAGGCCCGCCTCCGGCAACGGGTTGACTGCGACGATGCTGCCGCCGGCCCGCTTCACCCGTTCCAACGAGCTGAGCATCCGCGGATGATTCGTCCCCGGATTCTGCCCCACCACCAGCACCAGGTCCGCGGACTCCAGATCGGCCAACGTCACCGACCCCTTACCCACTCCGATCGTCGAGGTCAACGCCGCCCCCGACGACTCGTGGCACATGTTCGAGCAGTCCGGCAGATTGTTCGTCCCGAACATCCGCGCGAACAGCTGCCACACGAACGCCGCCTCGTTGCTGGTCCGCCCGGAGGTGTAGAACGCGGCCTCGTCCGGGCTGTCGAGCCCCGCCAGTTCGGCGGCGACGATCCCGAACGCCTCGTCCCAGCCGACCGGGACGTAACGATCCGCACCCGGCGCCCNGTACATCGGCTCCACGATCCGACCGCGGCTGCCCAACCAGTGACCGGAGCGACCGGCGAGGTCGGACACCGGATGCGCGGCGAAGAACTCCCGCGTCACCCGGCTGCGGGTCGCCTCCTCCGCCACCGCCTTCGCGCCGTTCTCGCAGAACTCGACGACGGNCCGCTCCCCCGGCGCATGCTCCGGCCACGCACACCCCGGACAGTCGAACCCGTGGTCCTGGTTGACCAGCCGCAGCGTCCGCACCGCCCGGCCCGGCCCCATCCGCTCCCACGACTGCGCGAGCGCGTGCCCCACCCCCGGCAGCCCCGCCGCCGACGACGCGGGCGCCCCCACCCGCAACCGGGCGTCGTCATCCTCCAGGTCCCCACCGCCGCTACCCATGACCTCCACCATCCTCGCGATCGACGCCGGACACCACCAGCACCAGCGCCTGCCGGGCCGGGCCGGCGGCCACCGCGCGGCCACCCCGCCTCCGCCGCCATGACTGCCGGGCGGACGTACACTNGCACCTACGTACAACTTTTTGTACAAAGGAGGTCCGGTGAAGACGATGAGCTACTCGGAGTCACGAGCACGCTATGCCGAGGTCCTCACCGCGGTGGCGGACGACCGGGAGGAGATCGTCATCACCCGGGCCGGTCACGAGCCGGTCGTCATCGTCTCTCTGGATGACTACCAGTCCCTCAAGGAGACGGCGTACCTTCTCCGCAGCCCCGAGAACGCCCGCCGGCTGNTGGCCNCCATCGATCGNCTCGAAAACGGCGCCGGCACCGTACGCGACCTCGCCGAGTGAAGCTCGTCTGGGACGAGAACGCGTGGCAGGACTACGTCTGGTGGCAGACGGAGAACCGTAAAATCCTCAAGCGCATCAACATGTTGATCCAGGACACAGCCCGGNACGGCAACGACGGCATCGGCAAGCCCGAACCGCTCAAGCATGGCTTCCAGGGCTACTGGTCTCGGCGCATCAACGATGAACATCGACTGATCTACAAGATCAGTGACGATCAGATTCGCATAGCCCAGTGCAGGTACCACTACTGAGGCTCTGGTGGCGAGAGCTCCTGAGGAGACCCGCTTCCGGTGGCCTACCGGCCGGTCCAGGCGGGTGGGCGCTTCTCCAGGAACGCGCGGACGCCCTCGGCGGCGTCGGCGGAGTCGCGGATCGCGTCGAGGGCGCCGGCGGTGGCCTGCCAACCGGCGGCGTCGGCGGCCGGGGCGACCGCGGCGTCGACGGCCGCGAGGCAGGCCCGCACGGCGGTCGGCGCGTTGCGGCAGATCCGCTCGGCCAGCGTCAGGGCGGCGTCGAGTGCCCCGCCGGACTCGGCGAGCACGTTGACGAGGCCCGCCTCGTAGGCACGCCGGGCATCGAAGGGATCGCCGACGAGGATGAGCTCGCGGGCCAGGTTCAGCGGCAGGGCCCGCGGGCCGCGAAACAGCGCGCCGCAGGTGGGGACGACACCGATCGTCACCTCCGGCAGGCCGAACCGGGCGCCCGCGCCCGCGACGACGAGGTCGCAGGCCAGCACGATCTCCAGGCCGCCGCCGAGCGCCGGGCCCTCAACCGCGGCGATGAGCGGGGTGCGACGACGCCGGCGGACAACGCCATATTCCCCGCCCCGCTCGGTGACGTAGTCGCCGCCGGCGGTCAGGTCGCTGCCCGCGCAGAACACCGACGGGGTGCCGGTGAGCACGCCGACCCAGAGGTCGTCATCGTCGTCGAGCAGGTTCAGCGCGGCGTCGAGCGCGTCNGCCATCGCCCGGTCGACCGCGTTGCGCCGGCTCTCGCGGCGCATCGACACGATCAGCACGTGGCCCTCGCGGTGGACGTCCACCCGTTGCGCGTCCCGGTCCGTCATCGCCCGCTCCACGCCCCGTCCCGTCAAGCTGCCCGTCCCGTCAAACTGCCCCGCCCGTCAAACTGCCCGGCCGGTCCGGCTCTCCGGGCCGTCGCCGAGCGGATGACCGGCGCCGGCTGGAGACACAGAATAGCCTTCTGGCCTTGCAGGAACGATGTTTGCGCTCCGGCCGCGGTCGGCGCGGTCCGCCCGAGAGGATGTGCGCATGCAGGAACAGCGACGCGGCCGGAAGATCGCGATGGAGCGGGCGGAGATCGACGCCTTCCTCACCGAGGAGCGGGTCTGCCGGGTGGCGACGGCCAGCCCCGANGGCCCGCACCTGACGCCGCTGTGGTTCGTGTGGGACGGCCAGGCGCTGTGGCTGTGGTCGATNGTGCGCAGCCAGCGGTGGACCGACCTCGCCCGCGACCCGCGCGCCGCCGTGCTCGTCGACGCGGGGATCGGCTACGGCGAGCTGCGGGGGGTGGAACTGCGCGGCCGGTTCGCCCCGGTCGGCGAGGCGCCGCGCGCCGACGTGCCGAACCCCGACCTGGAGGTCCCGGAGCGCCTGTTCGCCGCCAAGTACGCCGGCGGCGGCACGACCGAGCCCGACGGCCGCCACGGCTGGCTCCGCCTCACCCCCGAGAAGATCACCAGCTGGGACTTCCGCAAGCTCTGACGGACGACGGGCCCCCTGGTGCCCGGGGCGGGCGGTTGAGCATGACGACGCGGCGGTGGGCGGCATCGAACGTCGCCTTCGTCGTGGCCGCGCGGCTCGGCCGTCGCCAGGCGGTTGCCGGGCTTCTCCGGGCCCTTACCGCCGGCCGGGACTCACACCGGAGCGAGGTCGAGGGCTTCCCGGGCCTTGGCGAGGAGAAGATGTTCGGAGAAGGGCTTCTCCAACAGGATGACACCGGGGTCGAGTTTTCCCTGGGTGGTGAGAACGGGGTGCGCATAGCCAGACATGTAGAGCACTCGGATACCCGGCCGGACGGTGCGGATGNGGTCGGCGAGTTCCTTTCCCTGCATGTGCGGCATGATGACGTCGGTGAGGAGCAGATGTATCTCGCCGGGGTACTCCGCGGCGATGGGGATGGCATCGTGGGCGGAGCCTGCGGTGAGAACCTGGTAGCCGTTACGGGTGAGCAGGCGCCGGGTGACCTCGAGGATGGCGGACTGGTCCTCGACGAGGAGAACCGTCTCCCCGTCGCGCGCGGGGGTTATGGGGGTGGCCTCCTCGTCGACGGTGACCGTCCTGGCGGTGGTAGCAGGAAGGAGACATCTGATGGTGGTGCCGACTCCGGGCTCGGAGTAGATCGCGGAGTGTCCGCCGGCCTGACTGATTATTCCGTAGACAGTGNCCAGTCCGAGGCCCGATCCCTCACCTTTCGGCTTGGTGGTGAAGAACGGCTCGAAGACCCGGGCGACGAGTTCGGGTGACATGCCGGTTCCACTGTCGGACACGCGGAACTGTGTGTAGCGGCCGACTTTCACGTCTGGCCGTTCGGCAGCGTACTCGTAATCCGCGTCGACGTTGGTGGTGTCGATGGTCAGGACGCCGCCGCCGAACATGGCGTCGCGGGCGTTGACCGCGAGGTTGGTCAGGACCTGCTCTATCTGGCCGGGGTCGGCCATGANAGGCCACAGGTGGGGATGGAGACTGGTCTGCAACACTATGTGTTCGCCCAGGGTACGGCGCAGCAGGTGCTCCATGTCGGTGACGACCTGATTCAGGTCGATGACCCTGGGCTGTACGGTCTCGCGGCGACCGAAGGCGAGGAGCTGGTGGGTCAGGGTGGTGGCGCGATCGGCGGCACGTAGGATCTCGTCGATATCGCGCTGGACGTCGCTCCACCGCTCTTTGTCTGCGTCCGCCGCCGCGGCCTGAGNGATCTCCTCGGCGACGAACGTGGCGTAGTTGATGACGACGCCGAGCAGGTTGTTGAAGTCGTGCGCCACCCCACCGGCGAGCTGACCGAGGCTCTCGAGTCGCTGCGACTGGTGGAGTTGGCTCTCAAGGCGGCCGCGCTGCGCCTCGGCGCGCAGCCGTTCCTTTTCGAGGCGGGCATCCAGGCGGCCGGTCACATCCCGCACGGCCGCGGCGACGATGAGACCGTCGGGGGNGTCGATGGAGGANAGCGAGATCTCCGCGGGGAACTCACTGCCGTCACGGCGACGCGCAGCCACGTCGAGGCCGACGCCCATCAGCCGTGGCTGCGGATCGGCCAGATAGTCACGACGGTGTGCCGGATGCGCGGCGCGGACGGCGTCGGGCACCAGAATCTCGATCGACTGACCGACCAGCTCATCACGAGCATAGCCGAACAGACGCTCGGACTGCGCGTTGGCCAGAACAATCCGCCCATCCGGCCGTACTCCGATGATCGCATCCGGCGCCGCCTCCAACAGACCGCGAAACCTCGCCTCCGCGCGAATACGATCGGTCACATCCCGCACGGCCGCGGCGACGATGAGACCGTCGGGAGTGTCGATGGAGGACAGNGCAATCTCCACGGGGAACTCACTGCCATCACGGCGACGCGCAGCCAGCTCCAGGCCGGCCCCCATCAGCCGTGGNCGCGGATCGGCCAGATAATCGCGACGATGTGCCGGATGCGCGCCGCGGGCGGCATCGGGCACCAGAATCTCGATCGACTGACCGACCAGCTCATCACGGCCATAGCCGAACAGACGCTCGGTCTGCGCGTTGACCAGAACAATCCGCCCATCCGGCCGGACCCCGACAATCGCATCCGGCGCCGCCTCCAGAAAGCCGCTTGCCAGGTCAGTCGGTGAATCCTCCATCACACTCCACCCTCAGGTATCCGCGCACCTACTTCACGTGGACGGCGATCGACGCTAGCAGGTGCGTAGACGATTCGCCGCGCGTCGGGAGCGGCGCCGAGCCATCCTTCTGGACCGGCCACGGCCTTTTCGATGTTCATTGACCAACGATCGGAGTTCGTCGATTTCGGCTGCCATTTCCCCTGCGGCCACAGCAGAGGCGGGTAGATCAAGTTGTGGTACGCGAACAGATGGTTATGCTCGAAGAGCGGTAGCCGCCCGATCAGTTGGAGGTCGCGATGTCGGACGAGGATCAGCTAGGCAAGAGCCTTGCCGATCTCTCCGGGGTAGCCCTGACGGAGCCGTTGCGGGCGGTCCTGACGAAAATTGCAATGTTTGCGGCGCAGGCGATTCCCGGCGCCGACGGTGCCGGCCTGGCNCTGATAGAGGAGCGCCAGCCGGACACCGTGGTGGCGAGTGCGCCGTTCGTCCGCGATGTCGACGACGCGCAGTACAGGCTGGGAGAGGGGCCATGCCTCCAGGCCTGCAAGGACCGGCGCACCCAGATCTCGACCAGGCTCGGGGCGGAACCACGCTGGCCCCGTTTCGGTGTCGAGGCCGCCCGCCTGGGGGTGGAAAGCGCGCTTTCGTTGCCGCTGGAGGTGGAGGGCGACCTGATCGGGTCCCTGAACGTGTATGGGACAGGACGGGACGCGTTTGCCGAGGACGCGGTCCGGGTCGGGGAGTTGTTCGCCGATCCGGCGGCTGTTTCGGTGGCGAATGCCCGGCTGCTTCTGCAAAATCAGCGGCTGCTCGAGGATCTCACGAAGCGACTGTCCGACCAGGCATCGGCCCTGCAGACCATCAGCACTGTGATGAGCCGAGTCGGCGACAGCGCCGCCCGTGCGCTCGAGACTGTTCAGGCGATGAACAAGGAGGGGGCCAGGATCGTGGCCAGGGCCCACCAGGTGTGGAACCTGTCGAACCTGGACGTAACCAAGAAGAACGCGGACGTGACCAACAAGTAGGCCGACCCGGCCACCATCCTGTTGTGGGNTGTCCGGTCACAGGTCACGTGGAGGCGGGTGGCGATCCGTCGAGCACCTCTCGTACCTTGTCCAGCAGGACCGGTCCGGTGAAGGGCTTCTCCAGCAGGTAGACGTCTGCCTCCAGTTTTCCCTGCGCCGTGAGGACGGGGTGGGGATACCCGGACATGTACAGAACGCGGATGGCCGGCCNCCCGGCCTTGATCCGGTTGGCCAGTTCCCTGCCCTGCATGCGCGGCATGATGACATCGGTGAGGAGGAGATCGATCTCACCGACATGTTCGATGGCGATGGTNCACGCCTCGACCGCGGACGGGGCAGTAAGAACGTGATATCCGTTGCGGGTGAGGACCCGGCGCATGATCTCGCGCATGGCGTCTTCGTCATCCGCGANGAGAATCGTCTGCCCGCTCCGCTTCGGGGCCGGCTCCGACCGTTGCTGGGCGGTCGACGGCCCCGGCGACGTGACATTCGTGGTCATCTGTCGCGGCTCGCACGCAGTTCGGTCGGCGGGGACGTGCCGGGTATGTACCACGATTGGCGTCCGTCGTCCCAGCGGACCACGTACGGAGCCTTCCCCCCTTCCCCCCGAATTTCAAGGATCACACCGTGGCGCTCGCCATGGCCCGGCCTGCCCTGCTGAATCAGCCGGTCCCCGACCCTGGCATACATGGTGTTTCCGGTATAAATCATCGCCATCGACTCGCTAACTCCTCGCAACGCCGCCCCCCGCACCGAACGGAGTCTTCCGTTCGGCTACGCTCCCACCCGATGATCNACCTGTGTATGACAACGGGAGAGATTCNAGGCCGTTGCTCCGGATGACATCACTCTACCCGGACACGGAATTCCGCACCACTTCGTGGCGACCCGGGTCCGGCGGACAAGGGCGTCTCCTGCAGAGTGAAAAGCACGACCAACCCGACGTCCTGCGCGGTCCCCTGTATGTGCCGGCGTTTGAGGACAAGAGCGTCTCGCTCTCCACAGGGCGCTGTTCGGCCCCCGCGGCCCCACGTTGACCGTGGCCTAGCGGACAGGGACCGACTGGTGACCGAGGCGGGTGGCGAGCTCGATGACGGAGCGGTGGGCGGCGTCGAGTTCCGCCTTCGCCGTCGTGCGCAGCTCGGCCATCGCCGGCACCCGGAAGGCCAGCGTCGCATCGGTCGACACGACCGTCACCGCCATCCCGAGGGAGNGGCCGAGGACCAGCTCGACGGGCGGGACCGCGTGGTCCCAGCCCGCCGTCGGGCTGCCGGGGCCGTACTGCGCACCGCGGGCGGAGACGACGACGGCCGGGCGGCCGGCCAGCGGCTGCTCCCGGTTGTCGAACGGCGCGGTGACGCCGAGGACGTGCACCTGATCGATCCACGCCTTGAGCGTCGACGGGATCGACCAGTTGTACATCGGCGCGCCGATGACCAGCACGTCGGCGGCGAGCAGCTCGGCGAGCAGGCGCTCCTGCGTTGCCGCGGCAGCGGGATCGGGCGTCTCCCCCGGACGGCGCAGTCGCGGCGCCCAGTGCAGCGCGGCGTCGCTGAGATGCGGCGGCGGATCGGTGTGCAGGTCGCGGTAGGTGACCGTGTGCTGCGGGCCGAGCCCCCGCCAGGTATCGGCGAAGGTCCGGGTCAGCGCCCGCGTCGTCGAGCCGGTGAGGTCGGCGGAGGAGTCCAGGTGCAGCAGTCCGGGCATGCGCGCTCCTTGCTCGCGGGCGGCGGGCACGCCTGCACGTCCCGGCCCTGGCGGCCCTCGACGTTCCCGCCCCGCCACGAACCCCGCCGTTCCCGCCCCGCCACGGGATCCGACCGCGTGACCGCGGCCGACGCAGCGCCGACTTTACGCCAGCAACCCGCCCCGAAGCAGGCGCTCCCCGCGACACCGACGCCCCGTCGCCGATGCCGTCGCCGTTGCCGTTGCCGTCACCGTTGCCGCCGCCGTCACCGTCGCCGTCGCCGTCGCCGTCACCGTCGCACCGTACGGCCAGGTTCACCTGATGGTCCCGTTGTCGCCATGTGCACGTCCGCTCACCGTCCGCCGGACCCGACAGCATCACGGCCCATGGACGCGAACCCCACGACCAGCTCGGCCGGGCCGTCCCGGCGCACCATGCTGCGCACGGCCGCGATCGGCGGCGGGCTGACCGTCGCCGCCGGCCCCACCCTGTGGCGGCAGCCGGCGTTCGCGGGCACCGGGCCGGACACCGCCCCCGAGCAGGTGCACCTGGGGTGGGGCGACGACCCGGCGACGGCGGTGACGGTGTCCTGGGTGTCGCCGGCCGCCGTGCGCCGGCCGCGGGTGCGGCTCGGCACCGCGGCCGGCGGGTTCGGCCGGTTCGTCGACGCCGAGGAGCGGACCTACGTCGACGGCCTGAACGGCCAGCGGGTCGTGACCTACCACGCGAAGCTGCGCGGCCTCGACCCGGGCACCGCCTACGTCTACCGGGTCGACACCGCCGACGCTCCGGTCCCGGCCGGGCCGTCCACCGCCGGCCCTGCCGGCCCCGGCGGCCCCGGCGGCCCCGGCGGGACGTTCACCACCGCTCGCCGCGGCCGGTTCCCGTTCCGCTTCACCAGCTACGGCGACCTGGCCACCGACAAGGCGTGGACCATCTCGTCCCCCAACGCGTTTCACGCCGTGGACGCGGTCGAACGCTTCGCGCCGCTGTTCCACCTGCTCAACGGCGACCTGTGCTACGCGAACCTGACGTTCGCGCAGCAACCGGCGGTGTGGCGCGACTTCGGCGTCAACGTGGCCCGCTCCGCGGCGAACCGGCCGTGGATGCCGGCGCTGGGCAACCACGAGATCGAGTTCGGCAACGGCCCGCACGGCTACGAGTCGTATCTGACCCGGTTCAGCCTGCCGTCGAACGGAATCCGCGGCCTGGCCGGCAACTTCTACAGCTACCGGGTCGGCTCGGCGCTGTTCGTCTCCCTGGACGCCGACGACGTCATCTACCAGGACGGCGGCGCCTTCGCGGCGACCGACGTCGTCCCGCCGAACGGCGCTGCGACGATCCCCGCCGGTCACAGCCAGTACAACCGGCTGTACACCGGCCCGCTCGCCGCCGGCCCGAACGGCACGCTCACCCCCGGCGGCAACCTGCAGACCCGCTGGCTGGAGCGCACCCTCGCCGCCGCCCGGGCCGACCGCACCATCGACTGGATCATCGTCCAGACGCACCAGTGCCCGCTGTCGAGCTCCGCCACCGGCAACGGTTCCGACCTCGGTCTGCGCGAGGCGTGGCTGCCGCTGTTCGACCGCTACCAGGTCGACCTCGTCGTCTCCGGGCACGACCACGACTACGAGCGGACGTTCCCGGTCCGCGGCTTCGACCGCGACCGCGGGACCGAGGTCGCCGGCGGCGCGACCGTCGACACCCTGCGCCCGCGGCCCGTCGTCACCGACCCGACCGCCGACACCTTCGACACCGACGCCGGCACCGTCTACCTGGTCCTCGGCGGCGGCGGGACCAGCGGCCCCACCGACAGCTACGGCGCCACCCCGACCGGCGCCCGACAGGGCAAGGTGATCACGAGGCGGACGGAGATCACCCGCAACGCCTCCACCGGCACCTACGCCAAATCGCCCGCCGACGCGGTCGAGGAAGCGGTGTGGTCGGCCCGCCCGGACGCCAGCGGCCACCCGTACGGCATCGCCGTGTTCGACCTCGACCCCGGCAGCCGCCCCGGCGGGCCCACCACCATCACCGTGAGCTATCACCACGCGCCCCGCGTCCAGGCGGGCGACCCGGCGCCCGCCTACACCCTGTTGGAGCGCTTCACCCTGCGCCGCCGTCGCTCCGACTGACGGCTGGCCGACGAACGGCAACCAACGACCGACCGCGCCACCGCGCCACCGCGCCAGCCATGCGAAGGTGTGGCTTATGCGGAAAACGGCGCTAGGCTCGCGGGCGTGGAGCTGCGTGAGGTGATGCGCACCGCCGGTGCCGTGCGGGAGTTCACCGCCGAGCCGGTGCCGGACGAGGTGCTCGAACAGGTTCTCGACGCCGCCCGGTTCGCCCCGAGCGGCGGCAACCAGCAGCCGTGGGCCGTGCTCGTCGTGCGCGACCCCGAGCTGCGCCGGCAGCTGCGTGACCTGGTTCGCGAGGGCTGGCGGGAGTACGTGGCGCAGCAGCGCGCCGGGGTGCGGCCGTTCGCGCCCGGCCCGGACGGCCGCTGGCACGGCCCCGCGATCGACCTCGACGCCGCCGCCCGAACCCCCGCGCCGAGTGCGTTCGTCGACGCCTTCGACCAGGTGCCCGTCCTGCTCGTCCTCGCCGTGCGGCTCACCGCGCTCGCGGTGACCGATGTCGACCTCGACCGGCAGAGCGTCGTCGGNGGCGCGTCGATCTACCCGTTCGCGCAGAACATCCTGCTGGCGGCCCGCGACGCCGACCTCGGCGGGACGCTGACCACCTTCGCCGCCCGGCGCGAGCCCGCGGCGGCCGCCCTGCTGCACCTCCCGCCCGACCACGGCATCGCCGCCGTGCTCGCCCTCGGCTATCCGGCCCGGCGCACGACCCGGCTGACCCGCCACCCGGTCGGCACCTTCACCCGCATCGACACCTTCGACGGCCCCGCGTTCGGCTCGGCGAGCGTGGTGCCGCCGGGTGGCCGACCGGACTCCCGGACAGCCGGCTGAGGTTCACGGTCGTGGCCGGCATCGGCGGCCCTGACGAGGAGTGAACCCCGCCACACCGGGGTATGATCCTACTTTGTCGCGTCCCGCCCAACGACGTGCCGGGGCTGATCTCATTGGCGGATCACAAAGGTGGCGGGTATTATGACCGATATTGTCACGATGGTCGCCTCGATCGATGAGTTTCCCACCGTCGAGGAAACTGACGCGATGCTGAACGAACTGCGGCGNCTTTCTCGCGACACGACCACGGCCAAACTGATCGACGACCTGCTGGAGTTCCGGTCGTTGCTCGGGGNGTCGAGCAGGGGCCGCACGTCGAGCAGCGAACCGACCAGAGTGCAGCAGCCCTGTCCCACGGTCCCGGACGTGTCCCGCGTCGAGTGACCGGTCGGGCCGTGGTCCACGCGCACGGAATCGTCAGACGGGTCGGCCAGCCGGCGCCGTCCCCGCCTCCGCCCGAGCCACGCGGCCCGGCGGGCAGGGCCAGCGCGTCGGCGGCCGGGNTGTCCGGCGGCGTCGTGNCGTCACACCCCACAACCATCACAATGTGGGCGAACGGCTCGGATGCGACCAAATCCGTACCGGTAGGCACCGAGATGGCCGCCAAAGGCCGACCACGCGTACCGTAGGCGACATTTTTCGCCCCCATCCGCCGCCAGATCTAATGTGATTCCTGTCGAATCCCGCCAGCCCGTTCCCTACCTCGGCACGCGCGCCGACCAGGAGGGTTCGGGTCCGGGAAACNTCGACGCGCAGATCTCCGCCGATCGAGGAATCGGTATTTCGACGGCTTTCGACGAACGCCGTCAGGCCGCCGGCGGCGAGCGCGCCGTAATGCCCGCAGAGCGGGCGGAATCACACGGAGCGGAGCGGAAATGTCCAGTGCAATCGGGGGACGGGGCGGAAGCCAGGCAGACGACGGCCCGGGCCCGAGCCCGGGCTCGCGTCGCGGGCCGAGCCGGCGTGCCGCCGTCGGCCTCGCTGCTGTCGTCGCCGGGGCCGGCACCGCGGTCGTCGCCGGAGCCGGCGCCGCGGCGGCGGCCCCGGTCGCGGCGGCGACGACGACCAGCACCGGAACGACCGACACCCGAACAACCGGGCCCGGAACGACCGAGGCCGGCACGGCCGACCACGCCACCAGTGGGGCCACCGGGCGGATCGACGTGCACCATCACGCGATGCCGGCCGAGGTGCGCGCCTGGCTGGTCGAACACGGCCAGCTACCGCCAGTGGGCGGACCGCCGTTCGCGCACTGGTCCCTGCCGGCCGCGCTCGACACGATGGACCGCGCCGGCATCGCGACGGCCGTGCTGTCCGCGGCGATCCCGAGCGAGTTCACGCCGACGCCCGCGCTCGCCGCGCAGCTCGCCCGGCTCGCCAACGACACGATCGCGGGCGTCGTGCGCGGCCACCCCACCCGGTTCGGTCTGCTCGCGTACGTTCCCCGGGCCACCCCGCAGATCGCCGTCGCGGAGATCCGCCACGCCTACGACGACCTGCACGCCGACGGTGTCCTGCTCATGGCCCACGACGGCCTGACCTATCTCGGGGATCCCACGCTGGAGCCGGTGATGGCCGAGCTGAACGCGCGCGGCGCGGTGGCCCTGGTGCATCCGTTCGCCCTGCCCGGAGTGACCGGCATCGCCGTTCCGGCGTTCGTCGCCGACTTCCTGGCCGACACGACCCGCGCCGCCGTCCAGCTCGTCGTCAACGGAGTGCTGGACCGGTATCCGCGGATACGGTGGATCCTCGCCCACGGTGGTGGCTATTTTCCGTACCAGGCGGCCCGGCTCGCCCTTGGCCGCAGCCTCGGCTACGGCACCGACCTCGCCACCGTCGACCGGACGTTGCGCCNCTTCTTCGTCGACACCGCCGGGCCCATGTCCCCGTACAGCACGCCGTCCCTGCTGGCCGCCATCGGAGCCGGCCGGATTTTGTACGGCTCGGACTACAACGCCGTGCCCGCCGACACCGTGTTCGCGGGCCGCGACGCGTTCCTCGCCGACCCGGTGCTGAACCCGGCGACCCGCCGCGCCATCGCCCGCGACAACGCACTCGCCCTGTTCCCGACGATCGCCGCCCGACTCGCCACCGGCCGCCACTGACCGCACGGGAGTACCTGACCGGACGGGAACACCCGAACTCAGGGGAACACCCGAACGCAGGGGAGCAACCGACCGAGNGGGAGNGGCCGGCACGGCCACCTCCGACGGCGGTGGACTACCACCGTCCGCGGTGGACGACCTCGTCGTAGGGCCGACGGTCGAGGCGTTCCACCGGCCGCAGCGGCCCGTCGTCGGGGTAGCCCAGACCGATCATGTAGGCCACCCGGTGGGTGGCGGGCACGCCGAGAATCCGGCGGGCGGCCTCCTGGTCACCGACGGCCGAGTGCCCGCCACCGATGCCGAGATCCGTCGCGGTGAGCAGCATCAACATGGTCGCCTGGCCGAGGTCGTACTCGTCCATGAGCCGGTAGCGCTCCGACTCCGGCTCGGGAAGCACCAGCACGATCGTCGCCGCCGAACTCGCGATGTGACCGGCGCCGCNCCAGATCGTCGCCAGCTCGCCGAGCACCGCCCGATCGGTNACGAGCACGAAGTCCCACCGCTGGCGGTTCGACGCCGACGGCGACCGCCAGCCGGCCTCCAGGATCCGCTCCAGGTCCTCGGCCGGCACCGGCCGGTCCTGGTAGCTGCGGACGTTGCGACGAGCACGGATCGCATCCCAGGTCTCCACGCCGTCGACCCTAGTGGACCAGGGGTGCGGCGGGTTGCGGCACGTCGTGCACGGTCTGAGCCCACAGACCGTGCACAACGCACCGCACCCGACGTCCCGGGGCACCCGTGGGTGCCGTGCCGGCGGGCCGACGGCGCTCATCCTTGGTTGGATGTGTAAGGACGCTCCCTGCCGCCGACCGGTCGGTGTCGGCGGTGCGCGGGCATGAGGAGGACGTGGTGGAGGCGTTGGCGCCGTCCGGGCGGCAGGTGGAGCTCGTGCACGGCGAGAGCAGCGTGACCATCACCGAGGTCGGCGGCGGGCTGCGCGAGTACCGGATCGGCGGCGTGCCCGTCCTCGACGGCTACGGCGCCGACGCGATGGCCAGCCGCGGGCGCGGGCAGTTGCTGCTCCCCTGGCCCAACCGGATCGCGAACGGCCGCTACACGTTCCGTGGCACCGACCACCAGCTCCCGGTGAACGAGGTGGCGCTCGNCAACGCCAGCCACGGGCTGACCCGCTGGTCGGCCTGGCAGCTCGACCGCCTCGGCCCGGCCGCCGCCCGCGCCTCGTTCATCCTGCGCGCCCAGAGCGGCTACCCCTTCACCGTGAGCTTCACCGCGGAGTACCGCCTCGGTGACGACGGCCTGGCCGTCACGATGACCGCCACCAACCTGGGCGGCCAGCCGGCGCCCGTCGGGATGGGCGCCCATCCCTACCTGATGACGGTCGGGGCGGACGGCGCCACGGTGCGGGCCGACGACGTCGAACTCACCGTCCCNGCGACGACGTGGCTGGAGACCGACGACCGCTCGATCCCGGTCGGCGCGCGCGAGGTCGCCGGCGCACCCGTCGACTTCCGCCGCCCCCACGCGGTCGGCTCCCTCGCCCTGGACACCTGCTACACGGCCCTCGCCCGCGATCCGGACGGGCGGGCGCGCGTGCGGCTCGGCGCACCCGGCGGCGGCTCGGTGACGGTGTGGATGGACGAGACCTGGCCCTACGTGCAGGTCTTCACGGGAGACACGCTGAGCCCGCAGGAGCGTCGGCGCAGCATCGCCGTCGAACCGCTGACCTGCCCGGCGAACGCGTTCAACAGCGGGGACGGTCTGCGCGTCCTCGAGCCCGCCGAGACCGTCGGCGGCACCTGGGGCATCCAGGCCACCGCCGGCTGACCCGCGCCCGGCGGTGGAGGCACCCGCCGGGCTGGACCGCCAGGTTGGCGAAGGTCGGCCGTGGGCGCGGGCCGCGGACGCGGGCCGAAGGCGCGGACGCGGGCCGAAGNCGCGGACGCGGGCCGAAGGCGCGGACGCGGGCCGAAGATGCGGACGTGACGTCCCGTCCGGCCCGTGCGCGCGGCGGACCCGAGGCATCGTCAACGGCGACCATCTTGTCCTGGCCGGACGAGAACGGGATCGAACACATCCCGGACTATCCCGCTGTGCACGTTACGTTCAGCGCACTCGTAAAAAACGAATTTGTTACGCGTCACGCGACCGTCACACCAGGACAGCGGCGACAGGTCGGCCACATACCGTGAGATCTTCGGTCCAGGTGACAGATGACCGCAGTTCATCTTCCTATGGATCCGAATCTGGAAAATTTTTGGCGCGATCCGGCCTGCCACCCTCATCTGCCGGGACCGCCCCGGACCAGCACCGCAGCTACCCGAGCCCCGCTTCTGCTCGGCAGCAGTCCGGCTAGTTCCGCAGATCAGGGTTCCTGTCTGCGTGACAGGCGCACATGCGGGGGCTATGGTGCATTCCAGCCGCTTCCGCGGAGTCCTGGTGCGCCGAAGCATCGCCCGCTCGTTCGTGGTTGGCATCGTTGCACACACCGTCCGTGTGCAGGTAATTACGTTTCGTTTCCAGAAACCTATTCGCCCGGCGGGGGNAGAACGTGGCATCACGCTCGGCAGTGTTTTCGCGACGCATCATGACGGGTTTGCCGACCCATCGCGGCGGTCCCCACGGCTCGCCTCATCTCCCGTCCAACGAGCCTCACCCCGGCAGCGGTCGCACCGGCACGCCGGGATCGGCGACCCGCGCCCTGTTCCGGCCGGTCGCGGCCTGGCCGGTCGCGTCCCGGCAGGTGCTGGCCCTGGGAGTGGCGGCCACGGTGGCGGCGCTGGCCGCCGGCTGCGGCAGCTCCTCCTCGGACGCCAGCCCGCCCGCGCCCACCACCCAGGTGGTGACCAGCGTGTCCGGAGAGAAGACGACCATCCCGCTGAAGGTCGACCGGATCGCCGAGCAGTTCCCCGCCCATACCGTCACCGACATCATGCTCGGCGCCGGCGACAAGCTGGTGGCCATCCCGCAGAATGTCAAGACGATCCCGTTCCTGCGAAAGGTGTTCCCGGGGGTCAACGACCTTCCGGAGCTCTTCCGGAACGGCGGCAAGGTGAACATGGAGGAGCTTCTCAAGCTCAAGCCGGACGTCGTCTCCACGATCAGCGGCGGCGACACCATGACGCCGTTCACCCAGGCCGNACTGCCGGCGGTCAACATGGCATTCGNCACCTTCCCGCAGCTCGCCCCGTCCATTCAGCTCGCCGGCAGGGTGTACGGCGGAACGGCCGTCACCAAGGCCAAGGAATACGCCGACTACGTGAACGCGAAGCTGGCCATGGTGCAGTCCCGGCTGGCGAAGCTGCCGGAGACGGACAAGCCGAGCGTGGTGCACATCGCCAGCTACCCGCCCGTGGTCGTCGACGGCGNGAAGTCCCTCATCGACGGCTGGATCAAGATCGCCGGCGGTACCGACTCCGCGAGCGGAGTGAAGGGCACGCACGTCACGGTGTCGATGGAGCAGCTCCTGCAGTGGAACCCGGATGTGCTGATCATCGAGACACCGGGTGGTGACCAGGGACTGGCGGCCAACTCCGCCCAGTCCGTCGTCGACAACCTGGCGAAGTCACCGGGCTGGGCCGACCTGAAGGCGGTCAAGGCCAATCGGGTCTACCTCAACCCGCAGGGTCTCTACCCGTGGGACCGGTTCGGTCCGGAGGAGGCCCTGCAGATCCAGTGGGCGGCGAAGGTGCTGCACCCCGATCTGTTCGCCGACGTCGACATCCGCTCCGAGACCCGCAGCTTCTACCAGAAGTTCTTCAACTACCACACCACCGAGGCGGATCTCGATCAGATCCTCCAGGTCGGCAGCAAGTAGTCGCGCCGATCTCGGCCACGGCACAGCTCGTCGCCACGGCACCACTCCTGGACCTGAAAGGACCGCGCCCGCCGGCGCAGTGATGACCATCTCCATGCGATTCGGCCTGCCCGGAGGGCGCGGCGATCTGGACGGGGCTGGTGCCACCTCCACGGTGGAACTGGCCCGCGTCGCCGAGACTCTCGGCTACGAAAGCCTGTGGTTCACCGACGGCCACCTCAGTTCCGTCGGTTCCCGGACGATGAGAGCCCGCTCCTCGCCGATCCCGTTGGCCGCCGCCGTCGCCGCGTCGACCAGCCGGATCCGGATCGGTTTCACCGCCCTGCACCTCACCCTGCACGACCCGATCCGGCTGGCCGCCGACCTCGCGACGCTCGACCGGCTCTCCGGCGGGCGGGTCACCCTCGGGGTCGGCTGGCCGATCGCCCCCTACACCAGGGCCTACCAGGGCGCCGGCCCGCCCCAGGTCGACCTGCCCGACGCCCTCGACACACTCGTCGGCTACTGGCGGGGCCGCACCCGCGCGGCCGACGGCGCGCAGTTCCGGGTGGAGCCGACCCCCGCCCAGCATCCCCACCCGCCGATCGAGGTGGCCGCCCACACCGACGAGTCCATCGTCTGGGCGGCCAGCCGCGGCTACGGGCTGCTGCTGTCCGCCACGCAGACCGTCGCCTCCCTCACCGCCTGCCTGGAGCTCTACACCTCGCACGGCGGGAAGGCCGGCGACGTCCGGGTGGAACGGTTCTGCCTCGTCGCCGAGTCGGATGCCGCCGCCCGGGAACGCGCCACCCCGATCGTCGTCCGGTTGACCCGGCGGCTGGCCGCGCTCGGCAGCGACGAGCACGGCCACCAGTCGGTCGGGACGTCCGACCTCGACCCGTTCCGCTTCCACGACGAGACGGCCGTCATCGGCGGGCCCGCGACGGTCGCCCGCCGGTTCGCCGAGCTTCGCGACGAGCTCGGCGTGCAGCAGGTGAACCTGCGCCCGTCGTTCAGCGGCACCGCGTCGCTGGCTCTGCAGCAGAGCACCCTGCGGATGTTCGCCGCGAAGGTGGCCCCGATGCTGGCGCAGCCCGCAGTCCGGAGGGTGACCTCGTGACCCGTCCCGCAGTCCCGGTCGGCACGGTCCCGGTCGGCACGGACCCGGTCGGCACGGACCCGGTCGTGACGAGCGAGCAGGACGGTGCCGGCGCGAGCACCGGCGGCGGTGCCAGCCCGGCCGGTCGTGGCCGCGGCGGGCCCGGTGTCCGGGCGGCCGCGACCGCTCGGGTCCGCGCGACGCTCGGCGACCACCTGCGGGTCGTCCTGCTCGCCGTGGGCCTGCTCGTCCTGATCATCATCTCCTTCGGGTTGGGCCGGTACTCACTGAGCCCGGCGACCGTCGTGCGCGTTCTCNCCCACGAACTGTTCGGCCTCGGCAACCCCGTCGCCGGCCAGGACCGGGCCGTGGTGATGGACATCCGGATGCCCCGGATCCTCGCCGCGCTGCTCGTCGGGGCGGCGCTGGCCTCCTCCGGTGCCNCCTACCAGACGATGTTCCGCAACCCGCTGGTCTCCCCCGAGATCCTCGGGGTGGCGGCGGGGGCCGGCTTCGGCGCCTCCGTGTCGATCCTCGTCGGCCTGGACACGACGCTGCTGCAGGTCATCTCGTTCGGCTGCGGGTTGCTCGCCGCGGTGCTGTCGCTGACCATCGCCCGGGTGGTCGGGAAGGGATCACTGATCATCCTGGTCCTCGGGGGCATCATCATCGGCGCCATGTTCAACGCGCTCATCTCCAGCGTGCAGTACTTCGCCAACCCGGAGACGACCCTNCCGGAGATCACCTTCTGGCTGTTCGGCAGCCTGGCCCGGGCCAGCATGCACGGCCTCATCGTGCCCGCGATCATCGTCGNGGTGTGCCTCACCCTGCTGTACGCGGTGCGCTGGCAGCTCACCGTCCTTGCGACCGGCGACGACGAGGCCCGCTCGCTGGGGGTCAACCGCACGCGGATCTGGGCCCTGACCATCGGCGCGTCGACGCTGATGACGGCGACCGCGGTCAGCGTCGCCGGCATCATCGGCTGGGTCGGGCTCGTCGTCCCGCACCTGGCGCGGTTCACCGTCGGACCGTCGTTCAACCGGCTGCTGCCGGTGACCGCCCTNATCGGCGCCGGCTACCTGCTCGCCGTCGACGACGTCGCCCGCACCGCCTCCTCGCTCGACCTTCCCCTGGGCATCCTCACCGCGCTCATCGGCGCCCCGTTCTTCGTGGCCCTGCTCGCCAAGGCGGGTCGTCAATGGCTGTGAGCGACCCGGCAGACGTCGAGGTCACGGGGCTGTCCTTCGGCTACGGCCGCGGCGGCCACCGCATCACCGACGTCTCCCTGAGTGTGCGGTCGACCGAGGTCTGCTGCCTGCTCGGCCCCAACGGTGCCGGCAAGACCANGCTGCTGCGCTGCCTTCTCGGCCTGCTGCGCCCCGAGAGCGGCTCGGTGCGCATCACCGGCCGGGACATCGACACCCTGGCGCCGCGGGAGCTCGCCCGGCGGGTGGCCTACGTTCCGCAGAGCACCTCCTCGCCGTTCCCGTTCACCGCGCTCGACATCGCCGTCATGGGGCGCACGCCCCACCTCGGCCTGCTGGAGGCGCCGGGTGCCGCCGACCGCCGCGGTGCCCTGGCGCAGCTCGACCGACTCGGGATCGCGCGCCTGGCCGACCGCTCGTTCGCCGCGCTGTCCGGCGGCGAGCGCCAGCTCGTCCTGCTCGCCCGCGCACTCGTCCAGGAGGCGGCGATCCTCATCCTCGACGAGCCGACCGCCGCGCTGGACTACGGCAACGAGGTGCGCACCCTGCATGTCGTCGCCGAGCTNGCCCGGGAGGGGCATGCCGTGATCATGACCACCCACCAGCCCTCGCACGCCCTGACGTACTCCAACCGGGCGGTGCTCATGNGCGACGGCCTGGTCATCGCCGACGGNCATCCCGACGACGTCGTGACCGGCGAGCGCCTCAGCGACCTCTACGGCGTGCCCGTCCACGTCACCGGCGTGACCCTGCCCCCCGGCCACGACCGCCGCGAGGTACGGACCTGCGTCCCCATCCCCGCGCCCCACTCCGCCCCTCTCCTCAGCCACTGAGCACGCATCCCCACCCACCGAGTCCACCCACCGAGTCCACCCACCGAGTCCATCCGCTGAGCCCACCCACCCAGCCCATCCGGATCCCGACCCGTTGAGCCCGCACGCCGTGCCCGCCCTCCCCGGACACGGATCACGCGGCCCTGCCCCCGCCGCCGGTGCCCCGCAATCCGCCCAAGGACAATCGTGTGACCGGAGTAATCCCGCCCCGTCCCGGGAATTTCTTCGAAAGAGCTTCCCGGGCACCTGGCGGCACGTTATAGTTTCACTCTGCCGGTCCGTTCCGGTCCACGGACCATGGCGGCAGGCGCGGCAATCCGTCCGGTCAACGGGTTGCGTCGGGCGCCGCCCCCCACATCATTCATCGTCACCGTGAAATCTCGTCTGGCACGGAACTCCACGTACCAGCGCACCGTCTTCACGAGGCCCTCCGGGACTATTTCGGGACCATCCTCCGGCACTCGAACCGGCCCGGCCTCGCCCGACATTCCACCGGCCCCCGCGGCATCCAACGCCCAGGCCCGTGCGCGTCAGGAGGAGCACAAGATGCCCGAGTCCGAGCTCGTCGTCGATCCCGCCAGGATACGGCAGTTCGGGGATCCGACCGACACCGTGTTCTGTCTCGTCACGAACGCCTCCCTGCTGGACGACATCCGGCTCGTCCGGACTGCTCCGTACCTGGACTACCGAATCCTGGAGTTCCGCGGAGGTGAGGACGAGTTCGCCCGGCTCATGTGGGAGGAAGTCCCGGAGCAGGCCCACGTGCTGGTCATGTCGCCCGACTGCTTCTTCCAGTCGCCGCCGGTGGACGTCCTCGGCCCCCGCCGCAAGCTGCTCGGGATGGCCTGCAACTCGACCCCGACCGACCGGGCGACGCTGCGGCACTTCCTGCGCTGCGTCGAGGCCACTGACCCACAGGCCCAGGAGGACTTCTCCGACCGGTTCTTCGAGCTGGCCGAGCGGGGCGAGACGCTGGAGTACCACGACGCGCGCCACGGCACGGTCGCGACCCTGCGCCTGTTCGACCGCGAGCTGGTCTGGAACCAACAGGCCGGTCTCGTCGGCTGGGGCGAGCAGCAGATCGTGCCCGCAGGCGAGATCAGTGTGCTCCCCATCGAGATCCGGGAGTTCGAGGACTATCTCCGGTTGCCCCTGGACGGCGAGATCGTGATCCAGGGCTACCCGATTCTGCATTCCGGCACGCCGTCATTCTCCCGGCGCGACCAGGAGCGCATCCACAGCGAACTCTGGCCGCTGCACGAGTACGCGGTCGTGTGCCGGGTCGAAAACGGTCTCATCACCGAAATGACTTCCCCCGAGCCCCCCGGCCATGCTATTGTGGAGATGTTCGAGGCGCTCTNCCAGGTAGATTCCCGGTACCNCATAGTCTGGGAGATCGGCCACGCGCTGAACACCACCCTCGATCTGCTTCCCGGTAATCACGCGATGAACNAGGTCTACGGGTCCACCCAGGGCTGTCTGCACTGGGGAATCGGGCTCACGCCGTTCACGCAGTACCACCTCGACATCATCTCTCCCGGAACGTTTGTCACGAACGACCAGGGTGATGTCCTGCTCGGCACGCGGATTCCGTCCGCGATGCCCCTCAAGAGTCCGGTCGGCCTGGCCAACTGATCGGTCCGGACGAGGAACGTTCTCGTCTGNCCACCGCATTCCAACGGATTGACGGAAGGAGGTGATCACTGTGGAGAAGGTCGCGCAGAAGAAGATCCAGGTGAAGAAGAACGACCGCTACCTGGNCACCCTCCTCGGCTAATGCCGTTGAGAAGGGGTGGGTCGGCTGGACCGGGCCGACCCACCCCGACCAGGCCGCCTGCCGGCCGACGTCCCCACCAGCACCAGCACCGGTCGGTTCCCTCGTTATCCCGCCAAACCAGTCCTCTCGCGCCGCGCCCCCTGGTGGTCCCCATGGCACAGTTCCTCGTGCGTCCCGACCTGCATCGGGAGTTCACCGGCCCGCACTCGACGTTCTGCCTGCTGACCCAGGCCGACCGGGCCACGGGCTTCACCCTCGCGCCCAGCAGCCGCTACGGCAGCGTCGTGCACCGCACCCTCGAGGCCGACGAGAGCCTCCAGGACGCCCTGGGCGACCAGCGCATTCCCGCCGACGCCGACGTGTTCGTCGTGTGCCCGGACCGCTTCCTCGTCTCCCCCGAGCCCGCGCTGGTCGGGGCGCAGCGGCGGATCGCGGTGATGCCGTGCGGCTCGACGCCCGTCACCGACGCCCAGGTCGCCTACTTCCTGTCGGTGGTCGAGCAGACCGACCCGGCCGATCTGGAGACCCGCGCCGACACGCTGTTCGAGGCGCTCGGCGAGGCCGACCACGTCACCCTGGCGGACCTCGCCGGGCACGCCTCGGCCCGGTTCGTCATCTCCGGCGACTACGAGTGGAACCAGCAGGCCGGCGCGCTGGCGGCGGGCGAGCAGCAGATCGCGCCGGCCGGCGAGGCCAGCGCCGTCCCCACGGATCTCTACCGGTTCGACACGAGCCGCCGGCTGGGACTGGACGGGCAGATCGCCCTGCGCGGCGCCCCCATCGTGCACCGCGGTGACGACCCCGCGGTGCTCGCCGAACAGGCTCGGCTCTTCGACGACCTCGACGTCCTGCGCACGGCCACGGTGGTGCTCCACCTCGCCGACGGCATGGTCACCGACTGCCACGCGGTGGACGCCGCGGGCAAGCGCGCGGTCGACGCTCTGGCGGAGCTGTTCGCCGCCGACGAGGCCTACCGGGTCGTGTGGGAGTTCGGCATCGGGCTCAACCCGGTGTTCGAGCAGCAGCCGGGCAACTGCGGGATGAACGAGATGTACGGCGCGGCCGACGGGATCGTCCACCTCGGCTTCGGGCTGACCCCGACAACCCGCTACGCGCTCACCTTCACCTGCGCCGACACGGTCCTGTCCGACCCCGCCGGGACCCGGCTCGCCGGCCCCGCCCCGCGGCGGATGCGCCGGCGACGCACCCCGACCTGCGGCTGCTGACCGGCCGACGGTCACCCCCNCCNCCACGACGCCGCCCGCCGCGGACATGCCGATGCCCCGGCGAACCGGCCGCACACCGCCCAACGGGAAGGAGCCCAGCGATGACCGACGACCCGCGCACCTGGTACGGGGACCCGAGGGCGGCCGCCGCCGCCCGCACGGCCGACCTGTCGGACCTGCGCACGCAGGTCGACACCATGCTCGACACGATGATCGAGAAGTTCTACGCCGAGATCCCGTACGCGGACCACCAGGCCCGCGGCGAGGAGATCAACATGGCGTACTACAAGCGCCACAACATCGAGACCATCCTCCGGCTGCGCNNCAAGCGCACCATCGACGCCCTCGCCATCGGCTACTTCACCAAGCGCGACCCGGTGCGCGGCGCGGCGTGGGCGCACTACGTCGAGGACGAGATGCTCCACGACGAGTGGTTCGCCGGCGACCTCGGCAAGGTCGGCGTGACCAAGGCGGAGATCTACGCCACCGAGCCGTTCCAGNCCACCAAGCTGCTCACCGGCTATCTGCAGTACGGCATGGAGTTCGAGGGCAGCCCGCTGGCCCTGCTGTGCAGCGTCTACTTCGTCGAGTACACGACGACGAAGACCCAGCCGTCGTGGGTGAAGAACCTCGAGGACCAGCTCGGCCGGGAGAAGCTCGCCGGTGCGCGGCGCCACGTCGGCACCGACATCGCCGACGAGCACGCCGACTTCGTCTGGGGGGTGCTGACCTCGCTGGTGGGCTCGCCCGAGGACGAGGCCAAGGTCATCGCGCACGTCAAGACGGTGGCGAACCTGTGGGTGGCGTACTTCATCGAGCTGTACCAGGCGGTGGTGGCCCCCGCGACCGGCGCGCTCGAGGCCGCGGGCAGCGTCGCGGCCCGGTTCGCCTGAGCATCACGGCGCCGTACGGAAACGGGGGAATCATGTCCGTACCGCCGTCGACCGCATCGCCTGCGGCGGCATCTCCCGCGGCGGCATCTCCCGCGGCGGCATCTCCCGCGGCCGCGTCGGCCACGGCCGGGGCGGCCACGGCCGGGGCGGCCACGGGGGGCGCGCCGGACGGCCATGCGGTCGTCCGGTTCTCCCGGGACTGCGAGCTGCGCCCGTCGGAGGACCGCTGGTTACAGGCGGGGCTCGCGGCGGCCCTGCCCGATCTGCGGATGGCGGAGCTGTTCGCCGCGCGCCCCAACCTGTTCCGCGAGGCCGACCATCTCATCGTCGGCGTCGACCGGGTCAGCGGGCAGCCGGTGTCCGCCCTGGGCGCGAGCTGGACCGCGACCNCGGCCGGCGATCGATTCCTGCATATCGGCGTGCAGTTCGTCGATGCCCGGCTGCGCCGCGGCCCGGTGTTCAGCACGAGCTGGCTGGCGCTGCTCGAGGACGTCGTCGCCGCGGGTGGATTCCCGCTGCTGTCCGCGCTGCGCACCTACAACCCGGTCGCCTACTGCGCGATGCGGGCCTACGGGCGGCTGCCCGGCGCCGTGATGTACCCGGAGGTCGGGCCGGTCGACCAGGACCCCGACGTGACCCGGCTGGCCGGCGAGATCTCGGCGACGCTCGCCCCGGGCGCACCGTTCGACCCCGCCAGCGGCCGCATCGCGGGGATCGGTGTCCCGCGCGACCTCTACCGCGGCCGTCCGCGCTGCGACGACGAGGCCGTCAACGAGCATTTCGAGCGGCACACCGTGCCCGGCGACCGCATCCTCTGCGTGGTGCACATCCGCGAGACGGCGACGGTGGACGCGATCGTCGACAACTTCGTCCGCCGCACGACGCGCTCGGCGCCGGGCGTCGCCACTCCGGCCGATCCGGCCGCGCCGCCCCCCTGACGGGACCCCTGCGCGCGAACCCCTACCCNCCGACCGCGGCGGACCCATCACGAGACCGAAGGCTTCGGGAGCTGTAGATGCTGGAACTGACAGACAGGGTCGCGGCCGTCGTCGGCGCGGCGTCGGGCATTGGCCAGGCCATCGCGATCGCCCTGGCCGAACAGGGCGCCGTCGTCGAATGCGCCGACGTCGACACCACCGGCGTCGAGGAGACGGTGGCGGCCATCGTCGCCGCCGGCGGCACCGCGAAGGCGTCCACCGTCGACGTGCGTGTCTCCGCCGAGGTGGACGACCTGTTCGCCCGTGTGGTCGCGGACCGGGGCCGCCTGGACATCGCCGTCGGCACCCCCGGCATCAACATCCGCAAGCCCCTGGTCGACTACACCGACGACGACTACACCGCGGTGACCGACGTCAACCTGCGGGGCAGCTTCCACGTCCTGCGCGGCGCCGGACGGATCATGGCGAAGCAGGGCGGCGGCAGCATCATCGTCATCTCGTCGATCAGCAGCCGGGCCGTCGAACCCGGCCAGGTCATCTACGCGGGCACCAAGGCGGCCCTGGCGCAGATGGTCCGCGTGCTCGCCGCCGAGCTCGGGCCGTCCGGCGTGCGGGTCAACGCGATCGCCCCCGGACCGGTCGAGACCGCGCTGACGGTGCCGATCCGCTCCAGCGCCGCCTGGGCGGACGCGTACGCGCAGAAGGTCGCCGTCGGCCGCTGGGCACGGCCCGCCGAGATCGCCGGCCCCGCGGTCTTCCTGGCCTCNGACGCCGCCACCTACGTCAACGGCGAGGTCCTGTTCGTCGACGGCGGCTGGGTGGACCTCGACGCGCAGTTCGCGGACGAGAGCGCCGTCGGCTCCCCCTGAACCCGCGGCGCGGCGGACCAGCGCAAGGACGAGTAGAGCACGCGCAGTAAAGGGGGAAAGCGCAGTGGACATCGCCGTCATCGGCGCGACCGGTGTCGTCGGCCGGGAGTGCCTGGCCCTGCTCGACGGGGGGATCCTGCCCGACGTGGGCCGGGTCGTCCCCGTCGCGTCCGCGGCCTCGGCGGGCCGCGATCTCGGCGCCGAGCAGGGGCTGGACCTGAAGATCGAGCCGGTCGTCGCGCTGGAGGACGTCGATCCGGCGGGCGTCGACGTCGCGATCTTCAGCGCCGGCGCGCCGATCAGCACCCGGCTGGCGCCGGTCTTCGCCGCGGCGGGCGCGCTCGTCGTGGACAACAGCTCCGCCTTCCGGATGGACGACGACGTCCCGCTCGTCGTCCCCCAGGTCAACCCGCAGATGCTGGAGGCGCGTCCGGCCCGGGGCATCGTGGCCAACCCGAACTGCTCCACGATCCAGCTCGTCCGGGCGCTGCACCCCCTGCGCGCGATCGGCGAGATCGACCGGGTGATCGTGTCGAGCTACCAGTCCGCCTCCGGCGGCGGCCTGCGGGGACTCGAGGAGCTCGCCGACACCACCCGGGCGCTGCTCGACGGCNCCGACCCCGCGGCCGCCCGNCCCGGGAAGTTCGGCCAGCCGCTGGCGTTCAACCTGATCCCCGAGATCGGCCTGCGCGACGCCGACGGGCACTCCCACGAGGAGCGCAAGCTGCGCCGGGAACCCCGCAAGATCCTGGGCATGCCGGGGCTGCGGGTCGCGGCCACCGCCGTTCGGGTCGCCGTCGTAAACGGCCACTCGGAGGCGGTGCACGTCAGCTTCACCGCCCCCGTCAGCCCCGACGACNCCCTCGCCGCGCTGCGGGACACCCCGGGCCTGCGGGTCTACGGCAACGACCCCGCGGACGGCTACCCGATGCCGCAACCGGTCTGCGCGTCACCCACCGAACGCCGGCTGGTGCACGTCGGACGGGTACGGGCCGACGAGGACGACCCCTGCGCCCTGTGGCTGTGGGTCGTCGCCGACAACCTCACCGTCGGTGCGGCGCTCAACGCGCTGGAGATCGTGAGCCTGGCCGCCGGGAAGTCCTGGCTCTGATGGGGCCAGCAGATGTGCCGGTGGCCGGGGACGTCGTCGTTCTGAAGTTCGGCGGGGCGGCCTTCGCGGCGCCCGGCGCCCACCAGGGCATCGCCCGCCACGTCGCCGACCGGCTGCGCGCCGGCGGGTCGTCCGCCTCGCCCGGCGGCGCGCGGGCCATCGTCGTCGTCAGCGCGGTGGCCGGCGAGACCGACCGGCTCGGGACGGCCCTGCGGGCGGTCAGCCCCGCTCCCGACCGCGACCTGCTCGCCGCGGCACTCATGACCGGCGAGACCGTCAACGTCGCCCTCATGACGGCGGCGCTGCGCGACGCCGGGCTCGCGGCGGTGGCGTTGACCGCGGCCGACACCGGCTTCGTCGGCGCCGGCGAACCGCACTGCGCCGACCTTCGCCGCATCGACGGCAGCGTGCTGGCGAGCCTCGTCGAGCCCGCCGGCACGGTGCTCGTCGTCCCCGGCGGGCAGGCCGTGGACGGCGACGGCCGGCCGATCATGCTGGGCCGCAATAGCTCGGACCTCTCGGCGATCGCCGCCGCGATCGCCGTCGGGGCGCGGGCCTGCGAGATCTTCTCCGACTCGCCGGGGATCTGCACCGCCGACCCGCGGCTCGTGCCGGGCGCGCGCACCCTGGCCGCGGTCGACTACGACACGATGANCACGATGTCGCGGCACGGCGCGAAGGTGCTGCACCACTCGGCGGTCGCCTGGGCCCAGCGACACGGCGTGGAGATCCGCTGCCGGTCCCTGCTCCCGGACGGTGCGGTGTACTCGGTCGTCCGAGCCGGTCGGACGAGCGCCGCCGCGGTCCTGGTGCACGGCACGGGCACGGTCTGGGCCGGCGATCCGGACCTGGTGCGGGCGACGCTGGCCGAGCTCGGCTCGGACGCCGTCGCCATCCCGGAAGCCGCCGCCGTCCCCGAAGTCGCGGTCACCGAAGTCGCCGCCGTCCCCGAAGTCGCCGCGGTCACCGAAGTCGCCGCCGTCCCCGAAGTCGCCGCCGTCCCCGACGTCGCGGTCACCGAAGTCGCGGTCACCGAAGTCGCGGTCACCGAAGTCGCCGCCGCCGCGGCGACCGCCGGCATCGCGGGGACCGCGGCCGTCGGCGAACCGGTCGGCGGCACCGTCGCCCATCTCGTGCTGGCCGACGCGGCGCGTGATCTGCGTCCCCGGGGCCTGCGCCACCGGGCGGACCTCCGCCTGGTCACGACGCTGTTCCCGGACGGACGGCTCCAACACCGACTCGTTCCCGCCGCCGAGGCGCCCACCGTGGCCCGCGCCCAGCACGACGTGGTCGTGGCGTAGAGCGCCACTCGAAGGTTGGAGCGCGTATCCACCTGTGCCACAGCGTGATCACGGTGCCGTGTGGCCGCGCCGTGCCGTGGGACGCGAGCCCGGCGTCGCGACGAACCCAAGACCCATGATCACGACGTCTTCCCACCTCCGCTCCTCGACGACCCGGATCACGTGACGCAAAAAAGCCGTCCGATCACAGTTGAACACACGATCTGGTCGGCCGGTGTCGCCTGCCGACGAGTCACGATCTCCGCGGCGGGCGGCGCGGTTCGGTAGAACAGCGGGCGGCGCGGTTCCGCGGAACCGCGAGATCGATGCCGCGTGGCGGCCAATCGATGCCGCGTGACGGCCACCAGCTGCCGGAGGCGATTCCGGTCCGCCGGTCTCCGACCTTCATCAGACTCCAGCAGTTCCCGGCCGACACCGCTGTCGCGTTCGAGTGGNGGCGTTCCTCGGGGTTGGGCCGGCCCACCAGTCACCAGACCCTCAGTAACTCCCCGCGATCAGAAGCGAACGGATTCGAGCCGAGGGGTAAGCACGGTTTTCGGGCCAAAAACCGTGCCGAAGCCTCGGCATGATCTGGCCGCAATGTGGCCGGAACCCAGGCTGGCGGGCAGGACGGCGGGGGCCGCGGCGGCGGGAGCCGCGGCGGCGGGGGCGGGGCGGGCGTTGGCAGCGCGGGCCGCGCGATCCGTCAGCTCCCGATCGACTCGGCGAGGACCCCTGCAGCAGCCTGGCCGATCACAGCCGTCCCCCGGTCGAGCACCTCGGTGCGCCACTGCTCGTCCGGCGGGTCGAACGCCTCGCGCATGAGCAGCCCGATCCGGGCGACCTGCTCGGGGTCCACCGGGCCGCTCTGCTCCGGATCATCCTGCTGCTCCGGGCCGCCCTGCCACAGCGGGCCGCGCTGCTGCCAGAGCCAGTTGTCGGCCTGTAGGGCGCGCAGCACGGTCAGGCCGTCCTGGGTGCCGAACTCGCAGGTGATGGCCGTGATCTCGGCGTCGACGAGATCCTGGAGCAGGGCGCGGGCGGAGTTGCCGCCGATCGGCGTCGAGCTCGACGTCCCCTCGTCGGAGTTCGTCAACGCGTCGCCGTACCAGGCCCGGGCCCGCCGCGGGGCGCCCGGGTCCACCCCTCCGCGGAAGATGGGCTCGGCGGCGCCGCGCTCGCCGAGTCCGGTGTGCAGGTCGATGTAGGCGACCCGCTCGTAGCCGGTCAGGTACTCGTTGATGATCGTGTGCCAGGTCCGGTGGGACCAGCAGGGCGCCGAACCGCCATAGAACAGGCCGTCCGGGTGGGTGTACTGACCGGACGTGACGATCTGCTGCACCTCTCGCACCCCCAGCCGGCCGGCGTGCGCCAGCAGGGCGGCATCGGCCTCGGCGTGCGCGGGCCCCTCCCAGTCGGCGGGCAGCAGCGTGGGGTGCAGCTCGCCGTAGCCGCGCTCCGGCGGCAGCGAGGCGTGGTCGACGAAGTTGCGGTTGACGTCGATGTTGTCCTCGTTCACCCGGCGGCGGTGGGAGAAGCCGAAGGGGTTGAGCGCGTGCACCAGGACGACCGGCAACCCTGTCCAGGCGGNCTCGTGCAGGGCCCGAAGCTGGCAGGNCGACCCGGCGAATCCCTCCGCGCCGTGGGTGCCGCTGACCAAGACAAGCACGGACCGCCCGCGGCNGGCGCCGATGCGCGCCACGTCCGTGCTCAGGGACTCGCCCCGGGCGCCCCGCAGCTCCCCGAGCGGGAACGACTCGAGGTGCGCGCCACGATCACGGGCGGCCGCGAGAAAGCGCTGCCGCGCCTGTTCGTAGTTCGCGGAGAAGTACATCTGTCCCCCTGCGCCGTGGTTGGTTCAGTGTTCCGACGGACTCGTGGCCGGCACCGCGGCCGCCTCGGCGCCGTCGCCGCGTACGCCGACCCCGGCTGCGTCGCCGCCTGCCGGCCGGAATGCGGGCCGGGGCCGGCCGCGAACCTGGCCGAGCGCCATCACCACGCTCGTGATCACGATGAGCAGCACGAACAGCCCCCGGTAACCGGAGGTGTGGACGACCGCGCCGGCGACGAGCGGAAAGACGCAGATCGCGACCTCGAACAGCAGGCCCGCCATCGGCAGCATCCGGACGCGTTCCGCGGGCCCGGCGAGGTTGACCGCACGGGCCTGGAAGGCCGGCAGGCCCAGGCCGTAGGTGCACCCGAGCAGCAGCGACGCCAGGCCGTACAGCACCGCACTCGACCCGACGAAGACGAACGCCACCGCCGCCGCGGTCATCCCCACCGTCGTCACGGCGACCACCCGGTCGGAGGCACTGTCGGGCAGGATGNGGGCGAGCCCCAGGCGCACCGCGATGACCGCCACCGTGTAGGTCACGTAGAAGACGTCGAAGTCAAGATGCCGGCTGTCCGCGAAGGTGGTCTGGAAGCTGTTCATGGTGGTGAACACGCACGCGCTCAGCAGCACCATCGCGAGCGGCACCACGCTGGGCGATCGCAGCGCGCCCCGCCAGCCGGTCTCCGCCACGCGCACAGGCCCACCCGGGTTGTCCAGACTGCCCGGGCTACCCAGGGGGTTACCTGGGCTGCCCGGCTCGGATGCCCGCAGAGGCTCCGCGTCGGCCGGATCCCGCTGCGGGCCGGGCGAGCCGCCGCCGGGCAGGCGCCGCAGCTCGACGGTGAGCGGGATGACCAGCACGGCGGCGGCGGCCGCGAGCGCGGCCCCGACGGCGAACACCTGTTGGTAGCTCAGCCCCGCGTCCCGCAGGGCATTGCCGAGGACCGGGCCGATGCCGAACCCGGCCTGGATGGTCCCGGTCGCGTAGCCGATGAGCGTGGCCCGGTTGCGGTCGGTGGCAAGATCGGAGGCGATCATCGGCGCCGCCGTGTAGGTGACCGCCCAGGCCGTGCCCAGCACGATCGCCGCGACCACGAGCACGGCGTTGCGGGAATGCACCCCGGTCATCAGGAGCGCGGCGCCCGCGTACACCAGGCAGGAGCCGGCCAGCAGCAGGTTCGGCGGCACGGTGCGCGGGAATCGCAGCAGCAGGGCGAGCGCGACCGCGGTCGGCACCGCCGCGGCGGCGGTCAACGCGCCGTAGGTCGCCTCGCTGCCGCCGACCGTCTTCACGAACGGTCCGAGCAGCAGCAACACCCCGTAGGCCGAGGACGCCAGCAGCACGACGGTCACCAGCAGGACGAGCACGGCCCGCTCACCGTGGACGGATCGCCGGCGCGGCGACCCGCCGGCATTCGCGACGCCGTCGCCCAGTCCGCGTTCGATGACCCGCCCACCCTCCGGCCGCACCAGTAACCAGAATCTGCGGAGCCGAGGAGGCACATTGTTCCGCAGGTGCGGAAGAAAAGTAGCACGCAGACCGAATGCTCGGAGAGGGAACATCGCCGATACCGGCAGCCGGCGGGCGGTGCAGTGCGGTCCGCGGACGGGGCGGTGCGGTGGGCGGGGGGCGGTGGACGGGGCGGGGCGGTGCGCGGACGGGGCGGTGGACGGAGCGATGCGCGGACGCGGCGGTCAGCGGACGCGGGCGAGGTAGCCGTGGGCGAGCAGCCAGGTGACGTCCACCCGGGCGGGCGCGCCGGGGATGAGCGACCCGTCGAGCTGGTACTGGACCCCTCCGCCTGGCTGGCCGAACCAGGGCGCGATGGGTCCGCCCCAGACGGTGAACGGGCGCAGCACCCGGTACTCGTGGTAATCGCACGCGGCGGNGGGCACGCCGACCAGGTTCGACGGCGGGATCGCCCGACGGGCGTAGGGCGTGTCGTCCGGGGCGAGGAAGCGGCCGCCCTCGGCGCCGTAACGGTCTATCTCCTGCCCGGGCCGTAGATCCGTGGNTGCCTTCTGCGGCGTCGCGTCCGTCCGCAGCACGAACCCGTCCTGCGGGGGGTAGCGCCAGCTGCGGCTCGCCGGGTCCCAGAAGAGGTCGAGGAACTGCGCGGGCTGGTAGGGACCGGTGCGCCACCACGGCCGTAGCTGGCGGCCGACCTCACCGAGCAGGGGCAGGTCCGCCGGTCCCAGTCGGGGATCGCCGCGAAACGGCTCCGCCGAGCAGGTGTCCAGCGGGCCGCGCGGCGCCGGCCCCACGACCTTCTTCGGAGCCGCCACCGCCCCGGTCGACGCCCCCACCGCCCCGGTCGACGCCCCCGGCGCCCCGGTCGACGCCCGCTCCGCCCCGACCGACGCCCGCACCGCCGCGGTCGCGGGCCCCGCGGACGCCGCGGACGCCGCCGACGCCCCACCGACCAGCAGGATCACCGCAGCGGCGATCGAGCTCAGGAACCGTCTCATCCGCCCGCCACACCTTCCGACAGTCACGGTCCGCATCTGATCGCGACGTACGGTAACAGTCGGGGGTGTCGAAACCGAGCACCTCGCGGCGAAGCGGCGGGCGAGCCACGGGAAGCGGGATCATCCGGGGACTGCCGGTCCGACTGCCCGCTGGCTACTCTGCAGGACATGACCGCCGAGATCCCCGATCCCCCGCCGGCGCCGGACCTCCGCGTCTCCGACGCGGAGCGGGAGGAGGTCGCGCAGCTCCTGCGCCAGGCGCTCGCCGAGGGCCGCCTGACCTTCACGNAATACGACGAGCGGGTCGGAGCCGCCTACGCCGCCCGGGCCCGCGCGGACTTTGCCCCTCNGACGATCGACCTGCCGAACCAGCCGAACCTGTTCGCCGCGGTGGCCCAGCCCGCGCAGCCGTCCGCGCCGAGCACGGTCGGCGACGGTGCGACCAGGCCGGGCGGGGCCGGCCGAACGCCCGATCCGGCCCGGCGCGAGCCGGGCGGGGTGGACTGGACGGTCGCCGTGATGAGCGGCAACGAGCGCGCCGGCCGGTGGCGTCCCAGCCGCCACACCCGCGCCGTCGCCGTGATGGGCGGATGCGAGCTGGACCTGCGGGAGATTGCCTTCCCCACCGACACGCTGCTGATCACGGCGGTCGCCGTCATGGGCGGCATCGAGATCATCGTTCCCGAGGGCGTGGAGGTCGAGGTGACCGGCGTGTCGGTCATGGGCGGCCGCTCCGTCAAGGTCGCCGACGCGCCGCGGCGGCCGGGAACGCCCGTCGTGCGCGTCCGGGCGATCGCGGTGATGGGAGGTGTCGAGGTGCGCAGCAAACCGCCGCGGCGGACGAAGGCCACCGGGCACACGGGAACCGCGCACAAGAGTCTCGATGGGGGCCGCGACGCCGGGCACCCCGACCGGGATCCCGATCGGGACCGACCGGAGGATCGCGGATGAGCCGCCCGTTCCGTCAGGTGGACGTGTTCACGACCACCCCGTACCAGGGCAACCCGGTTGCGGTGGTGCTGGACGGGACGGGGCTCGACGACGACGCCATGCGCCGGTTCGCCCGCTGGANGAACCTGTCGGAGACCACCTTCGTCCTGCCGCCGACCTCACCGGCGGCCGACTACCGGGTCCGCATCTTCACCCCGGCGTTCGAGCTGCCGTTCGCCGGGCATCCCACGCTCGGCACCTGCCACGCCTGGCTCGCCGAGCAGCCGGCGTCGGCTCGACCGGCGGAGATCGTCCAGGAGTGCGGGGTGGGCCTCGTGCACCTGCGGCAGACGCCGGACGGGCTCGCCTTCGCGGCGCCGCCGCTGCGCCGCTCCGGGCCGGTCGAGGCCCCGCTCGTCGCGCGGATCAGCACGATGCTCGGCATCGGCCCCGCCGACGTCGTCGCGGCCGAGTGGGTGGACAACGGTCCGGGCTGGGTCGCGGTCCTGCTCGCCGACGCCGACGCGGTCCTGGCCCTGCGACCGCGCGGCGTCGACCTGCCCGTCGGGGTGGTCGGGCCGTGGCCGCCCGGCTCGGCGGCGGCGTTCGAGGTGCGGGCGTTCGTGCCGATGGGCGACGTGACGATCGAGGATCCGGTGACCGGCAGCCTGAACGCCTCGCTCGCGCAGTGGCTGCTGGGCTCCGGGCGGGCGAGCGCGCCCTACACGGCCAGCCAGGGCTCCGCGCTGCACCGGACCGGCCGGATCCACCTCTCGACGGACGCCGACGGCACGATCTGGGTGGCCGGTGCGACGGTCACCTGCCTGTCCGGCACCGCCGAGCTGTGATCACCCCCGCGNGCTGACCGGACGNTCCCGGATCCTGCCGCCCGACGCCGGAACGCGCCACCGGTCAGTTCTCCACCCAGCCGTACTTCTCGGCGATCCGGATGAGTTCACTCCTGATCCGGATGATCTGCGTCCCGGTCAGGGTGGGTTCGATCCGCAGCAGCGTCTCGGTCACCTCCTGCGTGAGTTCACCCACCGGAAGGACGTCGCAGAGCCCGTCGGAATCATCGGCGTGCACGGCCACCCGCGGTGCGGCGGAGGGAGCCGGGGAAGCGGAACCGACGATACGCGCCGAACTGGCTTTCAGGCCACGCTCCCCCTCCTCCACCTCGAACTCCATGAAGGTTCCGGGAACGACGAGATTCTTCTCGACGAGCAGGTCGTTTGCGTGCAGAAAAATATCGTCGCCACCGTCACTGGGCGCGATGAAACCGTAACCCCGCACGTGATCGAACCTAAGGACCTTACCTGTACTCACGACTCACCTCAACAGCACCAGAAAGACCATCATCTNGGCAATGACGCCCCCGTCCACCCAACAGCCACACGGCAGAACCGGGACCAGGCCGCCAATCATACCCGGCGCCGCACCACACGGACCCCGACCCACCGTGCCCGGCACCGGGCGGCGAAAACCGACCGCCAGCCCAGGTAGGGCAGCGCGGGGTTCATCGCCGATCGGCCGACGAATTCTTCGCCGACACAACCACTTCCGCGAGAAAACAACCCCGGAGCGCGTTTCCCGGTCTCCACCGCCTCAGCAGATTCGCGGAAGCTCCGAGCCCGTCGGCAGATCAATCACGCGGCTTCCGCCGAGCCCGGTCCTGGCGACCACCATCGGTGCGTCGTCCTCGGTGACGGTGCCGATCGCGGCGGCGTCCCGGCCGTGCGGATGCGCCCGCATCACCTCCAGTACCCGATCAGCGTCCGCCGCCGGGACGACGGCCACGAGCTTCCCCTCGTTGGCGATGGCGAACGGGTCCAGGCCGAGGACGCTGCAGGCATCCGCGACCGACGCCGCCACCGGGACGTCCCGTTCGGTGACGGCGATGCCCACCCGGGCGCCGCGAGCGATCTCGTTGAGGGTCGCCGCCAGGCCGCCGCGGGTGGGGTCGCGCAGCGTGTGGATGTCGACGCCGGTGGCGAGCATGGCGGCGACGAGGCCGCCCAGCGGCGCGGTGTCGCTGCGGACCAGCGTGGCGAACTCCAGCCCCTCGCGGCAGCTCAGGACGGCGACCCCGTGCGCCCCGATCTCGCCGCTGACGAGGACGACGTCCCCCGGGCGAGCCCGTCCCGGTCTGATGTCGACGCCGTCGGGCACCAGTCCGAGGCCGGTCGTGTTGATGTAGACCCCGTCACCGTGGNCGGCGTCGACGACCTTCGTGTCCCCGGTGACCAGCCGGACCCCGGNCGCCCTGGCCGCCGCGCCCAGGGCGTCGGCGACCCTGGCGAGTTCGGCCAGCTCGATGCCCTCCTCCAGGATGAAGGCGGTCGACAGGTAGCACGGGGTCGCGCCCACCATGGCCAGATCGTTCACGGTGCCGTTGACGGCGAGATCGCCGATGGAGCCGCCGGGGAAGAACAGCGGGCGGACGACGAAGGAGTCGGTGGTGAAGGCCACCCGCGCGCCGCCGAGCGTGACGACCGCGGCGTCGGCCAGCTCGGTGGCGCCGGCCAGCCCGGTGGCGCCGGCCAGCCCGGTGGCGCCGGCCAGCCCGGTGGCGCCGGCCGGCCCGGTGGCGCCGGCCGGCCCGGTGGCGTCGGCCGGCCCGGTGGCGTCGGCCGGGCTCCGGAAGGCCGGCAGGAACAGGTGCTCGACGAGCTCGGCGGACATCGCACCGCCGCCGCCGTGCCCCATGACGATCGTGGGGGAATCCGCCAGCGGGGCGGGACAGGTCCAGGCGGCGAGGTCAGGCACAGGCCACCTCCCGCGCGGGCCGGACGTCCGCCGGAGCCGCCGCGGCCGACGTGGCCGCCGGGGCAGCCGGGGCAGCCGGGGCAGCCGTCGCAGCCGTCGCAGCAGCCGCCGGGGCCGTCGTGGTCGACTGGCCGAGCCGCCGGTAGAGGTAGTAGGCCGCGCAGGCACCCTCGGCGGACACCATCGTCGCGCCGAGCGGCGTCCGCGGCGTGCACCGGTGTCCGAAGGCGGCGCACTCGTGCGGCTTGATCAGGCCCTGCAGCACCTCGCCGGAGCGGCACACCGAGGACTCCTCGGTGTGGATGTCGCGGACGGCGAAGCGGGTCTCCGCGTCGAACTGCGCGTAGGCCGCCGACAGCCGCCAGCCGCTGTCCGGGATCACCCCGATGCCGCGCCAGGCCCGGTCGGTCACCGTGAAGACGTCCCGCAGCATCGCGATGGCGGCCGGGTTGCCCGCCGCCGGCACGGCCCGCGGGTAGGCGTTGTCCAGCTCGTGGCGGCCTTCCTCCAGTTGCGTCACGGTCCGGCGGATGCCCTCGAGCAGGTCGAGGGGCTCGAAGCCGGTGACCACGATCGGCACCTGGTACCGGCGGGCGAGCTCCGGGTACTGCCCGGTGCCCATCACGCTGCACACGTGGCCGGCGGCGAGGAACCCCTGGACCCGGCAGCTCGGCGATTCCATGATCGCGGCCATCGCCGGCGGGACCAGGACGTGTGAGACGAGCAGCGAGAAGTTGCGCACCCCGCACCGCTTCGCCTGGTAGACGGTCATCGCGTTGGCCGGTGCCGTCGTCTCGAAGCCGATCCCGAAGAACACCACCTGCCGGTCGGGGTTGCGCCGGGCGATCGTCAACGCGTCCAGCGGCGAGTACACCACCCGCACGTCGGCGCCGGTGCTCTTGACCCGGAACAGGTCCCGGCCGCTGCCGGGAACCCGCAGCATGTCGCCGAACGAGCAGAAGATGACCCCCGGNCGGGAGGCGATCTCGAGCGCCCGGTCGATGATCTCCAGCGGGGTGACGCAGACGGGGCAGCCGGGGCCGTGGATCATCTCGACGCCCGCGGGCAGCAACTGGTCGATCCCGTGCCGGATGAGCGAATGGGTCTGCCCGCCGCAGACCTCCATGATCGCCCACGGCCTGGTCGTCACCGCATGGATCTGGTCCAGCAGTCGANCGGCCAGGGCGGGGTCGCTGAACTCCTCGAGGTATTTCACCGGTGCACCCCCTCAGGCTGGGCGTCGCCGGCGGACGTGACCGACCCGCCGCCGAGTTCCTCGGCGAGCAGGCCCATCCGNGCGATGGTGTCCAGCGTTTCCAGCGCGGACTGTTCGTCGAGCCGCTGGATGGCGAACCCGACGTGGACGATCACGTATTCGCCTACCGTGGTGTCCGGCAGGTACTGCAGGCAGACGTCCTTGCGCACCCCCCCGAAATCCACCTCGGCCATGCGGGTGCCGTCCCGTTCCCCGATGGCGACGACCCGTCCCGGAACCGCGAGACACACGGCGCTCACCCCCTCGCTTCCTGGTCATCCGCTCCCCCGCGCGCCGGNCGCGCCGGCCGCGGCGATCACGAGCTGGCCCAGCGCGATACCGCCGTCGTTCGGCGGCACCCGTCGGTGCCGCAGCACCGTGAAGCCGGCGGCGCGCAGCGCCCGGGCGGCCGCCGTCGCGAGCAGCACGTTCTGGAACACCCCGCCGGTCAGTGCCACGACGTCGAGCCCCCGCTCGGCCCGGGCCCGCCGGGCCAGGTCGACGACCAGGGCCACCACGGCGCCGTGCAGGCCGGCGCTCATCGCCTCGACGGCGAGCCCGCCCCGCAGGTCGCGGACGAGCCCGCGGATCACGGGCGCCGCGTCGGCCACCAGCGGACCGCCCGGCGGCTGCGCCCGGTGGACCGCGAAGGCGTACCGGTGGCGCCAGGCGTCGGGGCCGTCCGGGCAGCGGCGGGCGCGCGCCTCCAGCTCGATCGCCGCCTGGGCCTCGAAGTCCGCGCGGTGGCGGACGCCGAGCAGGGAGCTCACCGCGTCGAACAGCCGCCCCATGCTGGCGGTGGGCACGCAGGCCAGCCCGGTGGCGAGCTGATGGGTCAGGACGCGCCGCTCCGCCGCCGGGCAGGCGGCCACCGGCGGCAGGTCCTCGTCCCAGCAGACACCCCCGTCCCCGTCCCCGCCGACACCGGCATCCCAGCCGATGCCGGCGGCCCACAGGTGCGCCAGCGCCATCCGGTAGGGGCGGCGCACGGCGGCGTCCCCCCCGGGCAGCGGGACGTAGGCGAGGTGGGCGAACCGCGCGAAGCCGCGGTAGTCGGCGATCAGCGCCTCGCCGCCCCACACCGCCCGGTCGGTGCCGTAGCCGGTGCCGTCGAAGGCGAAGCCCAGCACGGGACGGTCGCCGGCCAGGCCGTGCTCGGCCATCACCGCCGCGACGTGCGCGTGATGGTGCTGCACCGAGCGCACCGGCCGGCCGGCCGCGTGCCGGCGCGCCCACTGTCGGGAGCGGTAGCCCGGATGGTCGTCGGTGACCAGAACGGCGGGTCGGATGCCGGTGAGCCGTTCGAGGTGCTGTTCGGCGGCGGTGAAGGTCCGCAGCGTGTCGGGGTCGTCCATGTCCCCGATGTGACCGCTGAGCCAGGCGGAGCGGCCGGCGCCCAGCGCGCAGGTGTTCTTCAGGTCGGCGCCCACCGCCAGGGTCGGCTCCACGGCGAACGGCAGCCGCACCGGCAGGGGGGCGAAGCCCCGGGAGCGGCGCAGCGGCAGCGGCTCCCCGTCGACGACCCGGATGACCGAGTCGTCGCAGGGCACGTGGATCGGGCGGTCGTGGCGCAGCCACGCGTCGGCGAGCGGGGCGAGCCGGCGGCGGGCGTCGGCGTCGTCGGCGGCGATGGGTTCGCCGCCGAGGTTGCCCGACGTCATCACCAGCGGCGCCGGAGCACCACCGGCCGCCGCCACCGCGGCGAGCAGCAGGTGGTGCACCGGGGTGTACGGCAGGAGCAGACCCAGGTCGGGGCTGTTCGGCGCGACCGCAGCGGCGAGCGCGGGACGGCCGTCGTCGCGCCGGGAGGCCAGGACGATCGGGTGGGCGGTCCCGGCCAGCAGCGCCGCTTCCGCCTGGTCCACCTGGGCGAGGCGCCGGGCGGCGGTGAGGTCGGCGACCATGACGGCGAACGGCTTGTCCCCCCGCCGCTTGCGCCGCCGCAGCGTCGCCACGGCCGCCTCGTCCGTGGCGAGGCAGGCCAGGTGGTAGCCGCCGATGCCCTTCACCGCGACGACACCGCCGCCGGCCAGCAGCCGGGCCGCCGCCGCCAGGGCATCCTCGCCGACCGGCGTCTCGCCGGGGACCGCCGGTGCCGTCGAGGGGACGAACTCCAGGCGGGGCCCGCACTGCGGGCAGGCGATCGGCTGAGCGTGGAAGCGGCGGTCCCCCGGATCGCGGTACTCCCGCGCGCAGGCGGGACACAGGGGAAAGCCGGCCATCGTCGTCGCCGGCCGGTCGTACGGCAGCCCGATGATGATCGTGAACCGCGGTCCGCAGTTGGTGCAGGTGATGAACGGGTGGCGGTGGNGGCGATCGGCCGGATCGGCGAGTTCACGCAGGCAGTCCGGGCAGGTCGCGACATCCGGGGAGACCATCGTGTGCGGGGCGTCGCCCGCGCGGGAGCCGGCGATCGTGAACGCCGCGTCGCCGCGGGGCGCCAGGTCGGTCGCCGTGACCTGCTCGATCACGGCCAGGGGCGGCGCTTCGGCGGTCAGCCGGCGGCCGAACTCCGCCACCGCGCCGGGCGCGCCCTCGACCTCGACGATGACCCCGTCGCTGTCGTTGCACACCCAGCCGGACAGCGCCAGATCGGTCGCGGCCGCGTGGACGAAGGGCCGGAAGCCGACGCCCTGCACGAGGCCGCGCACGGTGATCCGCCGTCGCCGCCGACCGTCGGAGCACCCGGACCCGGCCGGGCCGGCCGCGCGCCCGGCGGGCATGGCCGGCGCGGGGGCGGGGGCGGGGCGGGGCGGGCTGCTCACCGTCACATCCGCTTGATGCGCAGGTACCGGACGATGGCGGGGTACTCCCGCCACATCATGCCGGCCACGCCGGCGCCGGTGGCGGCCAGGAACTTCGTACGGTTGCTCATCGGCTTCCCTCCTCGGAGACGACCCCGGACGACGTCGCGGTGCGCGACGCCTGCGCCGCGCGCCGGCTAGCCCGGTGACAGGTTGGGCATGCTCGGCAAGATCGGGTCGCGGTCGTGTGGTCGGATGCCGGTCGAGCGGCGGGCGTCGGCGGTGCCGTCGCCGTGGTGACCCGGCTCCCTCTCGTAGGAACCGACGGCGTTGCCCTCGCGGACGCCCGCCACATGCGCGGTCGCATCCGGACGGACGTCCGGCTCGCCGACTCGGATCGGTGCCATGGTGTCCTCTCTCCCTGGTCTGTCGCCCCCGCTGGGCCGGTCGCCCTCGCGGGTCAGTTGCCCGCAGCGCCGCGGCCCAACGGGGAGCCGCGGCGGGAACGTGCGGGCAGCGCGGCGAAGAAGTCGTCCACCGCGGGCCAGACCCGGCTGCCCCCCGACAGCCCCGTCCACTCGCGCCGGACGATCGCGACGAGCCGATAGCAGTCGTCGATCGGGACGATCCAGAACTCCCGGCGGCCCCGCGCGGTGTTCGCCAGCAGCGCCTCGACCCGGGGGGTCAGTCCGGCCAGCACCGGCGCCCGGGCGACGAGCCGGCGCCAGGCGGCCGGCTCCAGGTCCCAGTGGGTGGCGCCGATCGGGCTCGGGTACCGGGCCCGCACCGCGCCGTCGTCGCCGGGCACGACGAACGCCAACCCGACAGGGATACCCAGCGCGCGGGGATCGGACCCGTCCCGGCGCGGGTCGGCCACGCGGTCCTGGTCGGCCAGGCGGTTCTGGTCGGCCGCGCGGTCCTGGTCGGTCACGCGGTCCTGGTCGGTCACGCGGTCCTGGTCGGTCACGCGGTCAAGGTCGACGACGCGGTCAAGGTCGACGACGCGCAGCCGCCGCTGCGGGACGAGCCGGTAGTGGCCGCGCGCGGCGGCGTCCCGGTCGAACAGCAGCGCGCAGGCCCGGCACAGGCACAGCAGCAGGTCGTTCGACTCGTCGAGCAGGTGGCGGTGCTCGCTCGGCACGGGGGCGGCGCACAGGTCGCACCGCTCCCCGTCCGGCCCGGCCCGGACGAGGCCCGCCCGCACCACCCGGTCCAGCGCACCGCCGGCGCCGGGCACGGCAGGCGCGCCGGCTCCGGTGCCGGGCACGGCGCGCGGGCCGCCGCCGGGGCCGGGCGCGGGACGCAGGTCGGTCGTCACGGCCGCGCGCTCCTGGCGAGCGGCGGGGTGAGCGGCGAGGTGAGGACCGCGTCCAGGGGGACGAAGGCGGCCTGGTGCGCGTCACCCGCGACAGCGGCCTGGCGCCGGACGTCGGACAGTTCGGGCGCGACCGCGAGAACCGCCTCGCGGACCGCCGCCAGGACCTCGCCCGCCGCGGAGCCGCACCCGCCGAGCGTGAGGCTGATCTCGGCGACGCCCCGCTCGATGCCCACCAGTTCGATCTCGCCNCCCCGGTCGCGCACAGCCGGTCGCAGCCGCTCGATCGCCCGGGCCACCCGCCGGTCCACCGGCTCGGGGTGCACGTCGTGCAGGACGAGCAGATGGCCGACCAGCTCGTCGGCGGTCAGCGCGGCGGTCACGTCGGGGGCGCCGGCGGCGTACCCGGCCACCCGGGCGAGCGCCTCGCCGTACACCGACGCGAGCGTGGCCACCGCGTCCAGGGCCAGTTCGCCGCTCGGCCCCGGGATTTGCTCCACCTCGGCGAGCGCCTCGTCGAGGTGGGTCAGCCGGGCACGCACCNCCCGGTCGTCGAGGCGGTGCCCGCCCTCGGCGCGTGGGCCATCCTCGCCGCGTCGGCCGTCCTCGCCGCGTCGGCCATCGTCGCTGGCCGGATCAGCCATGGCTCGCCCCGAACATCGGCGCGTGCACGGTGCGCAGTGTGCGGCCGTGTCCCAGGTACATGTGCACCCCGCAGGGCAGGCAGGGATCGAAGCTGCGCACCGCGCGCATCACGTCGACACCCTTGAACGACTCCGGGCCGTTCTCCTCGAAGATCGGCATGTTCTGGACCGCGTCCTCGTAGGGTCCCGGCGTGCCGAACGAGTCCCGGGGGCTGCCGTTCCACGGCGTCGGCGGGNAGGGNTGGNAGTTGGCGATCTTCCCGTCCCGGACCACCATGTGGTGCGACAGGACCCCGCGGACGGCCTCGTGGAAGCCGCAGCCGATCGTCTCGTCCGGCACCTCGAAGTCGGTGAAGGTCCGGGTGTCGCCGGAGCGCACCCGTGCCATCGCCCGTTCCAGGAAGTGCAGCGCCATCCCCGCCGCATAGGCGACGAAGTACACCCGGGCCCGGTCTCGCTCGATCGCGTTCGACCAGGCGGGCGGGGACCACTTCAGGTCCATGGCGGGCAGGGTGCGGCTGCGCGGCAGCGAGATCTTCACCGCGCCGTCGCCGGCGGTCACGTACGGCGTGTCGACCAGGCCCGCGAGCGCCGTGACGTAGAGGCGGGCGAAGGGGCCGCCGCCGGTGTCGAGCGCGAGATGGTCGCCGGTGCCCTCGTCGAGCCAGCGCGGGCTCATCACCCAGCTGTACTTCTCGCCGAAGTCACGCTTCTGCGGCTCGGGGAAGGTCGTCTGGTTCCACGGGTGGCGCATGTCGACGGGATTACCGAGCGGGTCCCGCTCGACGAACGGCTCCTCGTTGACCCAGTCCTTGTAGAAGGAGCTGCCCAGCAGGATGCGGATACCCAGGTTGATCTTCACGAGATCGGTGGTGAGCAGTTTTCCGTCGACGACGATGCCGGGGGTCACGAACATCGCGCGGCCCCAGTCCGTCATGTTCTCGTACCGGTAGTCGACGACGTTGGGATCCTGGAAGGCCCCCCAGCAGCCCAGCAGGACGCGCCGGCGGCCGACCTCCTCGTAGCCGGGCAGTGCGTCGTACCAGAAGTCGAACAGGTCGTCGTTGAGCGCCACGGCCTTCTTGACGAAGTCGAGAATCTCCATCAGTCGGGTGAGGTAGTCGGTGAAGACGGTCGGTTCGGGCATCGTGCCGACCCCACCCGGATACAGCGTCGAGGGATGGACGTGCCTGCCCTCCATGAGGCAGAACATCTCCCGGGTGATGCGGCTGACCCNCAGCGCCTCGTTGTAGATCTGGCCCTCGAACGGGTTGAGCGCCCGCATGATGTCGGCGATCGTCCNCAGGCCGTGCACCTCGGCGTGCGGGCAGGCGGTGGCCTCGGCCCGCGCGAGCACGCCGGGGTTGGTCTCCTTGACCATCGCCTCACAGAAGTCCACGAACACCAGGTTGTCCTGGAAGATCGTGTGGTCGAACAGGTACTCGGCGGCCTCCCCGAGATTGATGATCCACTCCGCCATCGGCGGATTGGCGATGCCGTAGGCCATGTTCTGGGCGTAGACCGAACAGGTGGTGTGGTTGTCCCCGCAGATGCCGCAGATCCGGCTGGTGATGAAGCCGGCGTCGCGTGGATCCTTCCCCTTCATGAACACCGAGTAGCCACGGAACAGCGAGGAGGTGCTGTGGCACTCGGTCACCCGCCGGTTGGCGAAATCGATTTTCGTGTAGATGCCGAGGTTGCCGATGATGCGCGTGATGGGGTCCCACGCCATCTCGACGATCTGGCCGGGCTTCTCCGCGGCCCGCAGCTGTTCGGTGGCCGTCATCACACCCGTCCCTTCGGCCGATAACTCGGGTCGTAACCGGTGGTCAGCAGATCCCGGTTGTGCCGCCACCTCGGCTCCCGGTTCACCGTGGCGTTGGTGATGCCCCGCAGCCGCCGGATGANCGACCCGTACGGCTTCACCGCGAGCGAGGACAGGCTCGCCCCCGGCGGCATGTCCATGAACGGCATGAACTTGTCGGGGAACCCGGGCATCGTGCAGGCGATGCAGATACCCCCGACGTTCGGGCACCCGCCCACGCCGCCCATCCAGCCTCGCTTGGGGACGTTGCAGTTCACCACCGGGCCCCAGCAGCCGATCTTCACCTGGCACTTCGGCGAGTTGTAGTCCTTCGCGAAGTCGCCCTGCTCGTAGTAGCCCGCGCGGTCGCAGCCCTCATGCACCGTTCGACCGAAGATCCACTGGGGTCGGTGCTGGTCGTCCAGCGGCGGCGGCGGGGCGGTGCCGGCCGCGTGGTACAGCAGCCAGGTCAGCGTCTCCATGAAGTCGTCCGGCTGCACCGGGCAGCCCGGGACGTTGACGATCGGCAGGTTGCCGGCCGAGGTGAAGTCGCGCCCCAGGTAGTCGAGCAGGCCCATCGAGCCGGTCGGGTTGCCCGCCATGGCGTGGATGCCGCCGTACGCGGCGCAGGTGCCGATGGCGATGACCGCCCAGGCCCGTGGCGCGAGCCGGTCGATCCACCAGTTGATGGTCAGCGGCTGGCCGGTGTCCGGGTCGTTGCCGAACGACGTCCAGTAGCCCTCACCGTTGATGTTCTCGTTGGGGATGGAACCCTCGATGACGAGGACGAACGGTTCCAGCTCGCCGCGGGCCGCCGCGCGGAAGGGGGCCAGGAACTCCTCGCCCCCCAGCGTCGGCGAGAGCACCTTGTTGTGCAGGTGGACCGTCGGCAGGCCCGGGATGACACCGGTGATCACGTCCTCGATGGCCGGCTGCGAGGCCGCGGTCACCGAGACCGTGTCGCCGTCGCAGCTCATCCCCTCGGAGATCCAGAGGATGTGNACCTCGTCGACGCCACTTGGCCGCGCCTGCCCGGCCGGCCGTTCGTCCGTGGCTGTCATGTCGACCTCTCCCTTCCCTCACATGCCGTGTCCGGCTCCCACGAGTCGGGGGTGCCGGAGGATGTCGCCGATGAGGTCGACCGCCCCGTCGACGGCGGCGCGCACCGCGCCGGAGAGCTCCATCCGGTCCGCCACCACGGCGGGTCTGCACCCGACGACGACGACCTGGCCGATCTCGCCGCCGAGATCGCGCACCAGCCGCAGCACGACGTCCGGGGACATGCCGTGCGCGTCCACCACCGCCGCCGCGTCCCCGGTCGGCGCGTCGCCGACCTCGGGTCGCAGGACCGTGAGGGTCCCCGGGGGCTCGTCGGACGGCAACGCGTCGACGAGGATCACCGTGTCGTACCGGCCGTCGAGCAGCGCGAAGGCAAGGTGCAGGCCCCGGATGCCGTAGTCGGCGACGTCGACCTCGCCGGGCAGGTTCGCCGGGTCGAGCCGGCGAACCACCTCGACCCCGAATCCGTCATCGCCGAGGAAGATGTTCCCGACGCCGGCGACCAGCGTCCTTCCCTCGCGCGGGCGGGAGCCGGCGGCGCTCACGGCGCACCCGCCCGATCCGCGTCCGCCGGGTCGGCCGCCACGTCGTCGAGCGCGTCGTCCGCCGGGTCGCCGAGCGGGTCGAGCTCGTCGGGAGCGAAGTAGAAGTAACGGCCGGCCGCCCGGTGCAGGTCGNCGGTCTCGTCGCCGTCGAGGGTCACCGCGGCGTGCCGGCCGCCGTCGACATCGAGGAAGATCGCCTCAACCCGGGCGATGCGGCCGGCGAGGAACATGTCATGGGCGTCGGAGCCCCGAGCGCGCGGACGCAGCCGGACCCGACTGCCACGGGCGACGGTGACGCCGCCGACCCGCACGCTGTCCCGGCCCGGATGGACCGACCTGTCGGCCTCCGGTTCCCACCACGCCGGCTCCGGGCCGGATGGCGACGCCGGACCACATGGCGGCTCCGGACCACATGGCGATTTCGGGCCGGACGCCGGCTCCGGTGCGGACGGGACGGTCGGTGGCTCGACCGGCCGCAGCGACCGCACGGCGCCGTGCAGTCGGTCGAGCATGGCGCGCGGGATCCCGTCGACCCGGTCGATGATCTCGGCGGCCCGCGGGTCCGTGGCCCGCGCCTCCCGCTTCTCCTCGTCGGTCAGCGCGCGGGTGCGCAGCGAGAGGATCTCGTCGATCTCGGTGGCGTCGAACAGATCCCCGGGGCTCTCCGGAGCCGTTCGGGGATCGTCGTAGAGGATGATCGGTGAACACAGCATGACGTCCCGGGCCCCGCCGGCCAGGACGGGGAAAACCCGCAGGTTCTCGCATCCGCGGGCCGCCCCCGCCGCCCAGACGGGCGGGTCCAGCAGCGACAGGAACCGGCCGCCGCGCACGCCGAGCAGGCTGTGCGCGGCGACGAGCGAGCGGCGCAGCGCCTCGCCGCGCGGCCGACCCGCGCCGAGGTCTGTCACCGTGTTCTCCACAACCGCCCGCAGGCGATGGAGCCGGAACGGTGCCTCGGCCCGCGTCACGGACAGGTGGACGGCAGCCGTCACGGGCCAGCGGTGGCGGACCACCCGGGCCGCCGCGGGCCGCGGACCCAGCGGTTCGACGTCGACGCCGCCCGAGGCGCGCAACGGCACCGACAGCCGGNCGGCCCGGTCGGTCAGGTCGGACAGCGACACGGCGAGATCGAACTCGCACNGCCGCGCCTCGTCGAAACTCAGCTCGCGGGTGTCGCCCAGCTCCAGCTCGTCGACCGGCGCAAACCGCCCGTCCGCCGCCCGGCGCTCGACGCGACGCCGCATCACCTGGAGGAACCGCAACCGCAGGAACACCGTCGCCGAACCCGTCGCCTCCACCAGGCATTCGGCCTGCTGGAACGATCCGTCGGCCGAGCCCGAGACACCCGGCGATCCCGACGAGGGCTGTTCGGCGATCCATCCCGGCGGTGCCAGCACCCCGAACTGCCAGCGCACCCGGTTCTTCCCGGAGGAGCGCCGGTAGGGGTAGAGCAGGTAGCCCTCGTAGAGCACCGCGTCGGCGACCGCCCGCGCCGCGTCGAACCCGGCCGGTACGTCGGCCGACCGCGGGCCCGATCGGGTCGTCACGCCGGTCGCCGTCATCGCGGCCGTGACCCGCGACAGGCTGGCTCCAGGCTGCCCATGACGGTGTCCCTCCCGGTGGGGTCGCGACGCGGCCGACCTGCGCACCTCCACCACGTAAGACTCGGTCGAGTAATAACTCGATGTGTCCTTCAAAGCACTCTTAGTCGTTCCCAGACGAGCTGCCCGGGACCGGCCGCGTCAAACCCGTCCCGCCGCCCCCGCCCGCGGTCGGGCGTCGGGGCGATCGCGCCGCGCACGCAGCCAGGCGTACCAGGCGGCCAGGCCGGACTCTGGTTCGACGCCGGCAGTGTCGGCCGGCCGGTGAAGTCCGGACAGGGCGAGCACGTGGGCCGCGGGGTTGATCCGGCGAATCAACCCGACGCAATGATCGAGGTCGACCGCGAGAAACGGAACGAGGTCACATTTGGTGAGCAGGATAAGATCCGCTTTGGCGAACATGTGCGGATATTTCAGCGGCTTGTCCTCGCCCTCGGTGACCGAGGTGAGGACCACCCGAGCGCTCTCCCCCAGGTCGAACAGCGCCGGGCAGACCAGGTTGCCGACGTTCTCGACGAACACCACCGCCTCCGCGGGCGGGTCGAGGGCGCGCAGCGCGCGGTCGACCATGTCCGCGTCAAGGTGGCAGCCACGCCCGGTGTTCACCTGCACGACCGGGACGCCCGCGGCCCGGATCCGCTCGGCGTCGCGCACACTCTCCTGGTCGCCCTCGACCACCGCGAGCGGNCACCGCCCGGCGAGGTCGCGCACGGTCCGTTCCAACAGGGTCGTCTTGCCGGAACCGGGCGAGCTCATCAGGTTGACCGCGAGCACGTCGCGGGCGGCCAGCCGCCGGCGGATCTGCCCGGCCAGCTCGTCGTTCTTCGCCAGCACCCGCTGCTCCAGCAGCAGCTCACGTCCCGGGCTCCCCGCCGCCCCCGTGTCCGCCGCGGCCGCCCCGGTGTCCGCCAGGGCTGCCACGGTCGCCCCGGTAGCCACCGCCGCCGCCCCGGTGTCTGCCGGAAACGAGGTCAGCCGGGGCGCAGCGGTCGGGTCGTCGCAGCCGCACGTCTCGCACATCGGTCAGTCCCCCCATCAGTCAGTCCCCCTGCCCTGTGGGCACCCCCTCCGCCGTGGGCACCAGGCCCACCGAGGCGATCCGCAGGTCGTCACCGCCGTCCACCGCCACATCCGCGCAGCCGCAGCCGCAGAGCACGAGGACGTCGTCGGCCACGAACTCGGCGCCGCACCGCCGGCAACGGGCCCGGCCCGCGGGTTCGTCGATCGTCAGGGCCGCACCCGCCAGCGGCGTGCCGGCGGTCACCAGGTCGAAGCAGAACCGGATGGACTCCGGCACGACACCCGACAGCCGTCCGACGACCAGCCGGACCGCGGTGACCCGCGCCGGGCCGGTCCGCTCCACGATCGCGTCGACGACGCTCTGCGTGATGGCCAGTTCGTGCATGCAGGCTCCCCGACGGCGTCGGCGCGCCGGGCACGCGGNGGTGGCGCCCGGCGTGCGTCGAGGGGTCCGTACCCCGCGGGGACGCCTCGCAGACGCGGCCGGCCGATGCGGCCTCCCCGACCCGCCGCACGGGGGTCTCGAACCTGGTCCCGCGGAGACGAGGGGGGCTGCGTGGGCGCGGAGCCCGTCGGCCGCCTGGCGGCGAGAGTGGGCGGGGCCGGCCGAGAGAGGATTACCACCGTGGTCGGCCGGGGATCGGATACGGCGGCGTATTCACACCGTACTCACGGTAACCACGCGACCAGCCTGCGGGAAACCAGCCAGAAATCAGCCGGAAACCATCGTCGGGCCGATCGGTTCGGAACAGCGGCCCGTAGGAGGGCGGACGGACGCCGTTGTCCGACCGTCCCTGTGGATCAGGCCGCGGCCGGCGACGCCGGCGCGGCCATCCAGGTCAGGTCTGCCACGGTGACGACCAGCCGCCCGGCGATGGCATCGGCCGGCACACCGGAATCCAGCGCCGCCCGAAGTGCGATGCCACGCACTGTGCGTAGCTCAAGGCGCCGAGGATGGTCCGCCCACATCAGTTTGTCGGCGAGCGCTGCCCGCTCCACCGGATCAGAGATCGCCACCACGTCTTCATAGGACATCACGGGGCTCATGGTTACGGCTGGGCGGACGTTTCGCAACATTCGGATGGCGCCTTTTTTGCCATAGTCCCCGACGGGCCGGCGGGCCATGGCCGAATACTGTCCCGATCTTGTCCCGCCGGTCACGTCAGCACTGCTCGGGTGCGTGGGACCGGGTGTCCGGGGTGACCCCGTCGCGGGCCCGCGACGGCGTCGGCGGCGGCGCGGACCGCCGGCGGGGCAGCAGCGCCGCGGCGATCGCCGCGGCCACCACGAGGGTGAGGGCGGCGTCGACCACCAGGGCCAGCCGGATGCCGGCCAGCGTGGCCCGGACCGCGGACAGGTGGCCGGCCAGGGCCGACGACCGCGCCGTCGCGACCGTGCTGAGGATCGGGATGCCGACGGTGAGCGCGACCTGCTGCGTCATGGTCGTCAGGGCGGTGGCCAGCCCCTGCTCGTGATCGGGCAGGTCACCGGTGGCCGTCGCCAGGTAGGCGACGATGCCGTGGACGTGCCCGAAGAAGCCGATCGCCGAGGCCGCGAGGACCAGGTACACCCAGTTGCGGTCCGGTCCGACGAAGGCGAGTGCGGCGTTGGACAGGCCCTGCACGGCGAGGCCGGCGACCAGGCTCACGGCGCTGCCGCGGCGGCTCATCAGCCGGGGCGCAACCATGCCGGAGACGAACGCCGCCGCGCCGGGCAGGCCGAAGACCAGCCCGGCCGTCGTCGCCGAGAAGCCGAGGACCTGCTGCAGGTAGAGGGTGAGCAGGAACACCACCGAGGACTCCAGCGCGAACACGGCGAAACCACCCGCGTTGCCCCAGCCGACGGNGCGCCGGCGCAGGATCGCCACCGAGGCCAGCGGATGGGCACTGGTCGTCTCGATCCGCCAGAACGCGGCGAGCAGCACCACGCCGAGGGCGGTGCAGCCCCACACGACCGGGTCGGCCCACCCGTCGTTGCCGCCGGTGGCGATGCCGTAGACGAACGCGAGCAGCCCGCCGGTGACGGTGAGTGCGCCGGGCACGTCGAGGCGGACCGGGCCGGACGCGCCCCCGGCCGGCAGCAGCCGCGGCGCCGCGAGCAGGATCGCCGCGGCCACCGGCACGTTGACGAGGAACGCCCAGCGCCAGCTCAGCAGGCCGGTCAGCAGTCCGCCGGCGAGCGCACCGGTGGTGAACCCCGCCGAGATCAGCGCACCGTTCATGCCGAGCGCGCGCTGGCGCAGCCGTCCCGGCGGGAAGCTCGTCAGCAGCAGCGCGAGGGCCGCCGGGGTGGTCATGGCGGCGGCGAGTCCCTGGCCGACGCGGGCGCCCAGCAGCACGGCCGGGCTGGTGGCAAGGCCGCCCACCAGGGACGACACGACCAGCAGGGCGAGGCCCGCGAGCAGCATCCGTCGCCGCCCGGCCAGGTCGGCCACCCGGCCGAACAGCAGCGTGAAGCCGGCCGCCGGCAGTGCGAACGCCGTCGCCACCCACTGCAGGTGCGCGTCGGTGAGTCCGACGCCGGCGCCGATCGAGGGCAGGGCGACGTTGAGGATGGAGAAGTCGACGGCCAGCATGAACTGGCTGCNGAGCAGCAGGACGAGGATGACTCGCTGGCGGGCGGTCATCACGTCGTNGGCCACCACCGGGGGAACCCGGGTCGCGGCGGCGGCGTCGGTCGAAACACTCATGCCGGCCACGCTCGGCGAACATCGCCGATCCGCCCAGACCACCTGGTTGNCACCCATCGCGTGACTAGCACCGGCGAGGTGTGGTTCACCGCGACCGCGCCGGCAACACTGCACGGATGACCGAACTGGGAGATTTTCTGCGTTCGCGCCGCGCCCAGCTCACCCCCGAAGACGTCGGGCTGTCCCGGTACGGCGAGCGGCGGCGGGTGCCGGGCCTGCGCCGCGAGGAGATCGCGCAGCTCGCCGGGGTCAGCGTCACCTACTACACGCGGTTGGAGCAGGGCCAGAGCCGCAACGCCTCCGACGCGGTGCTCGACGCCCTCGCCCGGGTGCTGCGCCTCACCGACGAGGAGACCGCCTACCTGCACGGGCTGACCCGGCCGGCCGCCGCCCGGCGCGCGAGCCGGCCCGAGCACGTGCGGCCGAGCATCCGCCTGCTGCTTGACGAGCTGCGCAACTCCCCCGCGCTGGTGATCGGCCGGCGCAGCGACGTCCTCGCCTGGAACCGGCTCGGGCACGCCCTGCTGTGTTCGCATCTGCCCGNCGACGCCCCGCAGCGCTGCCACGGCCGGCCGAACCTCGCCCGCGAGTTCGTCCTCGAGGCCCACGCCCGGGAGCTGTTCGTCGACTGGCGGCGCAAGGTCGACGACGTGGTCGCCTACCTGCGACTGTCCTCCGGCATGCACCCGGACGACACGAAGCTCAACGCCCTCATCGGCGAGCTGTGTGTGAAGAGCGAGCTGTTCGCGACGCTGTGGGCGCGCCACCCGGTCCGGGACTGCACGAACACCGTCCGCGAGTTCCGGCATCCGCTCGTCGGCCGGCTGACGCTGTTCGAGGAGGTCATGCGGCTGCCCGACGCCGGCCAGCGGATCGTGGTGATGACCGCGGAGCCCGGTTCGGCGTCGGCGGAGAACCTCCAGCTGCTGGCCAGTCTCGACCTCACGGCCGCGGCGCCGGGCCCGCAGCGCCTCCCCGCGGACCCGGCTCCCGGAGGCGGGCCAGGAACCGGCGGGTCCGCTCCTCGTGGGGGTCGTCGAGAACCCGTCGCGGCGCGCCCCGCTCGATGACCGTACCGCCGTCGAGGACGAGCACCTCGTCGGCGATCTCCCGCGCTAACGCCATCTCGTGGGTCGCCAGCACCATCGGCAGGCCGTCGCGCTTGAGCTCGCCGACGAGGTCGAGCACCTCACCGACCAGTTCCGGGTCGAGCGCCGAGGTGATCTCGTCGAGCAGCAGCAGGTCCGGCCCGGTCGCCAGCGCCCGCACGATCGCCAGCCGCTGCTGCTGGCCGCCGGAGAGCCGGTCGGGGTAGACGTCGAGCTTGTCGGCGAGCCCGATGCGGGTGAGCAGCTCGCGGGCCCGGTCGCGGGCGGCGGCGCGGGGCACCCGGTGGACCAGGACCGGCGCGAGGGTGACGTTCTGCAGCACCGTCAGGTGCGGGAACAGGTTGTATGCCTGGAACACGACGCCGATACGGCGGCGGATCCGATCGGCGTTCACCCGCGGATCGGTGATCTCCTCGCCGGCCAGCAGGATCTCGCCGTCGTCGACGGTCTCCAGCAGGTTCAGGCAGCGCAACAGCGTCGACTTGCCCGACCCGCTGCCACCGACGAGTACGACGGCCTGGCCGGGCCCGACGTCGAAGCTGACATCGCGCAGCACGACGGCGTCCCCGTAGAGCTTCACCAGCCCGCGCACGCTCAGCACCGCCGCCGCGTCGGGCGACGCCGGCCCGCTGGGCGCCGCCGCGGGCGGCCCGACCCCGTCGCCGGCCGCCGTCACCGCACGCTCCCGGCCGTGCCGCCGGCACCGGGGCCGGCTCCGGCTCCGGCACCGGGGCCGCCGCCGCGGCGGCGGGCGGAGCGGGCGGCGAGATGGTCGGTCACCCGGGTCAGCGGCACGGTGATCGCGAGGAACATCAGGCCGGCCAGCACGTAGGGCGAGTAGTTGAAGTTCGCGGACGTGGCGATCTGCGCCGCCCGGACCGCGTCGACGACCCCGAGCACGGAGACGAGGCTGGAGTCCTTCTGCAGGCTGATCGCGTCGTTGAGCAGCGGCGGCGTCACCCGCCGGACGGCCTGCGGCAACACGACGCGGCNCATCGTCTGGGCGTGGGTGAGGCCGAGCGACCGGNNCGCGGCCACCTGGCTCGGATGCACCGACTCGATGCCCGCCCGGAACACCTCGGCCACGTAGGCCGAGTAGGTGAGCACGAGCGCCGCGCCGCCGAGGACGAGCGGATCGGTGGGCAGGCCGCGCAGCCGCAGGGCGGGCACGCCGAACCCGACCAGGTACAGCACGAGGATGACGGGAAGGCCGCGGAACAGGTCGGTGTAGGCGGCGGCCAGCAGCCGCACCGGCAGGAACACCGGGCCGGTCAGGGTCCGCAGCAGCGCCACCAGCAGCCCGAGGGCACCCGCCGCGACCCCGCAGACGGCGAACAGCTCCAGGTTGACGATCATCCCGGTGCGCGCGGCCGGCCAGGCGTCGGCGATCTCCGACCAGGAGAAGAACCGCTGGCGCACCCGCGGCCAGCCCGACGTGTGGGTGATCCCGACGCCCGCGGCCGCGGCGACCATCGCGGTGCTGGCGGCGGCGATCACTCCCGCGCGCATCCGGGCGCGCCNCCGCAGCCGCCGGCGGTCCCGCTCGCGTTCGCTGGGCTCCCAGGCGACCGTCACCGCAGGACGGGGGCCCCCGCCTGGGAACCGAGCCACTGCTCGGTGATCCGGCGCAGCTCCCCGCTGCTGGTGAGCTGGGCGAGGGCGTCGTTGACCTTGCCGACCAGCGGATTGCCCTTCTCGAACAGCAGCCCGAACTGCTCCGGCGCCCCGACGGTGNGGAACTGCCCGACGATCAGCGAGTCGGGGATCTCGGCCGAGGTCAGCTGGAAGGCGGTCGGCAGGTCGACGACGATGCCGTCGATCGGCCCGTTCTCCATCGCGGTCTTCGCGTCGTTGAGGTCGTTGAAGACCGCCGGCTGCTGTACGGGCGCCACCTGCCGGGTGACGGCGTCGAGGCTCGTGGTGCCGACGGGGGCGCCGAACTTCGCGCCCTTCAGCCCGGCGAGGGTCGTCACGTTCGCGATCCGGGAGGACTTGAGCGCGACGACGGCCTGGCTGACGTCGTAGTAGCCGGTGCTGAAGTCGACGGCCTGCTGACGCTGCGGGGTGATCGAGATTTCGTTGATGTCGAAGTCGAACTTTTTCGGGCCGGGCGCGAACGAGCTGGTGAACGGCTCGGTGACCCAGTGGACCTTGTCCGGGGTGAAGCCGAGCTTGGCGGCCACGGCATAGGCGACCGCACTCTCGAAGCCCTTGCCGTTCGCCGGCTTGCCGTCGGAGAACCACGGCGCGTAGGCGGGCGAGTCGGTGGCCACCGTCAACTGCCCGGACTTGACCAGGTGCAGGCCGTCCGGCGAGGAGCCGCCGCCCGACGAGCCGGCACAGGAGGCCAGCGCGAGCAGCGCCGCGGCGGCCAGGGCGAGGACGGGGAGACGCCGTGGGCGTGGCATCGGAGACCTCCGAGGGAGCCCCACCCGGGTGGGGGCGCGCTGAGCAGGCAAGAAGGCTGAGCGGTGGGGCTGGCACACACTACCGCCGAACCATGACAAAGCGATCACCGGGGAGCCCCCCTCCGGTTTCCGGCCGGAACGCGGCCACATCATGCCGAGGCTTCGGTACGGTTTTTTGCTCGAAAAGTGGCATTACTCCTCGGCGCTATTCTGCACACAGACGGCCACGGAGAGATACGAAGAAGCGTGGTGGCTCGTGACCCACCGGTGCCGCGGGTGCCGGGGTGCCGCGGCGCCGACGGGTCAGGCCTGTGGACCGGTGATCGGCGGGCCGGCGTAGACGCCGCGGGGGCGCAGGCGCAGCGGCGTCTCCTGGTACTCCTCCAGGGCGTGGGCGAGCCANCCGACCGTGCGGGCCACCGCGAAGATCACCTCGCCGGCCTCGGCGGGCATGCCCGCGGCCATGGTGAGCACCGCGAGCGACAGGTCCACGTTCGGCCTCAGCGCGCGCTCCCGCCCGGCCACCCGGGCGATCTCGCCGGCGGCGGCCAGGAAGGGCTCGGCGGCCGGCAGCGCCGCGAGCGCCGCGAGCAACGCGCGGGCACGCGGGTCGCCGTCGGGGTAGAGCCCATGGCCGAATCCGGGGATCCGCTGGTCGGCGCGCAGGTGCTCGGAGACGACGACCACCGCGTCCCCCCGGTCGAGCACCTCGGCGAGCAGCCGGTATGCCAGCCGGCTGGCGCCACCGTGCAGGGGCCCGTCGAGGGCGGCGAGCCCGGCGGAGACGACGGCATACGGGTCCGCCCGTGCCGAGGCCGCGACCCTGGCGGCGAACGTGGACACGGCGAGATCGTGATCGGCCAGCAGGCCGAGAGCCCGGTCGAGGCACGCGATCGCGACCACATCGCCCGCCCCACCGGCCAGCCGGCCCCACAGCCGCGTGGCGATCCCCGCCCGCTCCCCCACCGACTCCGCAGTACCCGTCCTCTGCGACGCCCCGGCCGTCGCGCGCCCCCCGACTGCCTGGGACGCCTCGGGTGGCGCCGGAAGAGCCTCGACGAGCGACGCGACGAGGGTGCAGGCGGTGAGCAGGACGCTGTCCTCGCGCAGGTCGAAGCGCAGCGGGTCACTCGACGCGGCGACCGAGACGGCCACCCGCATCCGATCGGTGAGCCTGGAGCGGGCGGGCAGGATCCCGCCGACCCGTTCCAGGGTGGCGGCGAGATCCGGCGGGACGATGAATACCGGCGCCGGGTCCGTCCGGCCGCGCCAGAGCCAGCCGGCCACCTCCTCGAAGCGGTGCCGGGCGACGAACTCGACGGCGTCGACACCGCGGTAGTAGAGGTGCCCCTCCGCGACGAGGGTGAGCCGGGTGCGCACGGCCGGCAGGTCCCCGCCGCGCGGGGCATCAGCCTCCCGCGCACGATCGTCGGCTGCGACGAGCCCGCCGGCCGCGGCCGTCCGGTCGACTGCGCCCGTCCGGTCGACTGCGGCGATCCCGCCGACCGCGGCCGTCGCGTCGACTGCGACGGTCGCGTCGGTCGCGACGAGCCCCCCAGCCGCGACGAGCCCGCCGGCAACCGCGGCACGGCCTCGCGGGTGGCCCTGGGTGCGTAGCCGTTCGACCTCGGCCGGGTCGAAAGTGCTGCCCCGGCCGCCGGCAGCCCGCTGACTGTGCAGCAGGCCCCGGCTGGCGTAGGCGTAGACCGTCTCGAGCTTCACCCCGAGCCGCTCGGCGACCTCGCGCGACGTCAGCCGCTCACCATGAGCCATCCACGCCCCCTTCCGCCCCGCCGAGTGTACTGGTTCACGTTGATTGAAATCAACGTTGACAATGCATCCATACAGGATCAACCATGGACGACAAGGAGGCTAACCATGGTGATCATGACTGGCAGCACGGCCCGCACCGGCTCGGCGGACGGGGCGGACGCGGCGAAGACGGCGGCATCNCNGCCCACCCCGCCGGCGGGCACCGACGTCCCGCGGGGNCTGAAGGGGGTGGTCGTCACGCAGACGGCGCTCGGCGACGTCCGCGGGCGCGAGGGCTTCTTCCACTATCGGGAGTACTCGGCCGTGGAGCTGGCCGAGCGCCGCTCGCTGGAGGACGTCTGGCACCTGATGGTGTTCGGTGAGCTGCCGGACACCGCGACGCGAGCAGCGTTCGCCGCCCGGGTGGCGCCGCTGCGCCGGCTCCCGGCCGGTCTCGGCGAGCTGCTGCCGGGGCTGGCCCGGGCCGGTGGGGCCGGGGGCGCACTCGACGGTCTGCGCACGGCCCTGTCGCTGGCCGGCGCCGCCCGTGGCACCGCCCCGCTGTACGACACCGAGGAGGCGGCCCGCGTCGACGACGCCCTGTTCGTCGGCGCGGTCACCCCGACGATCGTCGCCGCGCTGCACCGGCTGGCCCGCGGGCTCGCCCCGGTGGCGCCCCGCGACGACCTGCCGTTCGCGGCCAACTACCTGTACATGGTCACCGGTGCGGAGCCAAGCGCGGCGCAGGTGCGCGCGATCGAGCGCTACCTGATCTGCACGGTCGACCACGGCTTCAACGCCTCGACGTTCACCNCCCGGGTGATCGCGTCGACCGGGGCGGACCTGGTGGCCTGCGTGGTCGNGGCGATCGGCGCGCTGTCCGGGCCGCTGCACGGCGGCGCCCCGAGCCGGGCGCTGGACACCCTCGACGAGATCGGCAGCCCCGAGCGGATCGATCCGTGGATCCGCGAGCACGTCCTCGCCGGCGATCGGATCATGGGCTTCGGCCACGCCGTCTACCGGACCGAGGATCCACGGTCGCGGCTGCTGCGCNCCGTCGCCGAGGACTTCGGCGGCGACCTCGTCGCCTTCGCCGTCCAGGTCGAGCGGCGGGTGGTGGAGCTGCTGGCCGAGCTGAAGCCGGGCCGGGAGCTGCACACGAACGTCGAGTTCTACGCCGGGGTGGNGATGGAACTCTGCGGGCTGTCACGGGACATGTTCACCCCGACGTTCGCCGTCGCCCGCACGCTGGGCTGGACGGCGAACATCCTCGAACAGGCCACCGACAGCAAGATCATCCGACCCTCGGCCCGTTACGTCGGCCCACCCGCGCCACAGCCGGTCCCGTCGCCGTAGCCGGTCCCGTCGCCCGAGTCCGCAACGCGTACGGATGGGCTACGGAATCCGCATGCCGCTTTTCGGTGCGCCAATGCCGTCGCCTGGGCGACACTGCCCGCCGAAACCGCGGACTGTTCATCCCGGTGTTTACCCGGGTAGGATCGGTTCTGTCGACGACTCGACCACGGCGGCCGGGCGTCGTTCCTTGCCGGGAAGCGAGACGAAAACCGGTCGGGGAATTTACGGACGGGGGCGGTCTGGTGAGCGATCCTATGCTGATCTGGAAGGGCAAGAACGCCGACCAGCGGCTTTTCTGGTCCCGGGCGCATTCGGATGGCAGTTGGCGCGACCAGCAGCAGGTGCGGTATTTCGCCACCAACAGGGGTGGGATCGGGGCCGCCTCCGACGGGAGACTGACCGGCCGCGCGACGTGGCGCGGCGCCGACGACGACAGCCGGATCTGGACGGCGGACTGGTATGGCGACAGCTGGTCCGACCAGCAGACCCCGGCGGACGCCCCCCGCACCGAGGACCGGCCCGCGCTGGCCTTCCATGACGGTCGCACGGTCATGGCGTGGCGCGGGGTCGGCCCCGACCAGACGATCTGGTTCTCCGAGAACCTCGGGCCGCAGCGAGTCGCCGGCGGGCTGGCCTCGTCGACCCACGGGCCGGCGCTCGCGTCGTACGGCGGGTTGCTGTACATGGCGTGGAAGGGGTCCGGCGGCGATCAGGGGCTTTACTGGACGACGTACGACGGGCACACCTGGGCGCAACCCCATCCGTTTCCCGGCGGCTCCACCCACGGCCCGGCGCTCGCCGCGTCACCGCAGGGCCTTTTCCTGGTCTGGAAGGGCTCGGGAAACGACGCGGGAATCTGGCATGCGGAGTTCCAGAACGGACGCTGGTCGGCCCAGCGGCCCTCCCCCGGCGGAACGAGCACCGGACCGTCGGCGGCCTACGTGGGCAACACCGTGATCACGGCGTGGAAGGGCGTCGGCGCCGACGCGCGGATGTGGACCTGCCGGAATTTCCGCGAACCGCAGACCGCCGTCGCGAACGGCGCCTTCGGCACCAGCGACACCCCGGCCATCGTGAGCACCTTCGTCACCGAACTCTGATCGCCCGGTGCGGGCGGCTGCGCGCCGTCGCGTCCGACCCCACGACCTGCCACCGGGGCGCGGACGGCAGGTCACACCCGGCCGGCGGTCTGCCGGCACCCGGCCACGGGATCTTCCACGATGCATATATCGTGTGCTGATTAGTTCTGGGGGGCTGGGGGCCAGTGCACGTAGAAGTAGAGCATCGGGGCGACTGGCCGGCGCCTGCTCCTGATCGGACCCTCACGCCGAGCGAGCAGATCCTGGCTGCCTCCGACCGGGCCAGCGCGCCGCTGACCTGCGNATTGTTCGTGCAGACCACGGGCACCGTGGAAGTGACGCGACTTCGGCTCGCGGTGCGTGCGGCGATCGACCGTCATCCCATGATGCGAGCGAGCCTCTACGGCGCGCGCCAGCATGCATGGCGGTTCACCGCCGCGCCGTCGGCAGATCCCGTCTGGCGGGTCGACGGCGGAGGCGACGGCTGGCGCATCCACGAGATGCTGATGTCGGCGCCCTTCGACCTGCGCGCCAGCCCGCCCCTGCGTATAGCGTTGGTGCACCGGCCGGACGGCGACCAGCTCTCCGTCGTCGCGCACCACCTCGCGGTCGACGNCATGAGCCTCGCCGCCGTCGTGGCCGAGATCTTCTCCGCGTACGGGGTCACCGAAGAGTCCGCGGTGGCCGACGAGACCGCGGTCGCGGCCCGCACCGGTGGCGGTCCCGCCGGTGTGCCGCCCGTTCCCCGGGCGGCGGCCCACGGCTGGACCGCCTTCAGCCAGCGCTCCGGCCGGCACATCACACCCATGGATGCGAGCCGGGACGCCGGCTATGGCTACCACCCCCTGACCCTGCCGGTGCCCGCGCGGCGCGTGCTGCTGCCCGGCGGTCGTCGGATGACCGTCAACGACCTGCTCGTCGCGGCGGCCCATCTCGCCATCGACCGGTGGAACCGTCGGCGCGGCGGGGAAGCCGGGACACTGCGCGTCAGAATGCCCATCAGTCTGGGAATCGCTCCCGGCACGAGTGGCAACAACACCGGCCAGGTGGTGATTGTCAGCGAGCCGGCCGACCGGGCGGACCTGGTCAGACTGGCTGTCCGGATCGCCGATCAGACCGAGCGCGCGAAGCAGGAGTCCGCCGCGCCCGCCATCGCGGGAGTCGCCGGCAGGGTCGGCGCGGCCACCACCGCACGGATCCCCGGACCCTGGCGAGGGTCGCTGCTGCGGTGGGGGGTGCGCACGGCGCGCCCGCTCATCACCCCCTCCGCCGCCGTCAGCAACCTCGGGCCGCTCGCCGCCATCGCCTCCGACAACCCGAAGATCTCCTCGGTCTTCTTCACCGGCACCGCCGGCATGCCCCAGGGGCTGTTCATCGGCGCGACCAGGTACGGCGCCGGTCTTCACCTCGCGTTCGGCTACCACCGACAGCTCTTCGGCCGTGCCGCCGCCGCGGCCTTCGCCCAGATCTTCCAGGCGGCTTTTGCCGAGTTGGCCGCTGTCGACGGTGAGGCTCGGCAGCCGANCTGACCGTCTGCCGATCGTGATCGACGCATCCGAGACCCGGGAGCGGACCAGAGGGGGTCGGGTGCGAAAGTCGAGGGACGCAGGTGCTCACGTCTTTCGCAGCCTCTCAACATCGTGGTTCGCGGGTCTGTGTACAGCGTTGACAGCGGTTATTGCCGGCGTCGACAGCAGGCACATGGTACATGAGTNTCCGAGCGAGTACTCCTGCACCATGCCCTTTGTGTATCTTGCGGGGGCGACCTTCATCTGGCGTACCGGGGTTCACGCCTGCGTAATCGCAACCGAGACATCCCTGACGATCAGGAATCCACTGAGATCCTACCGGCTTCGCTGGAGCGAGATAGCAGGCCTTCGACTCGACGATCGAATCTACGTCCAGCCCGCCGGCCGACCCGAAATCCGGTGTTCGGCGATCGTGCGGTCGAACATCAGCATGATGTTGCGGCGGGCTGGATTCATGGAGGCTGTCTTCTCGGACCTCGAATCACTCCTCACGGAACGGCGCCAGGTGCAGGAACCACCGACGCCGCACTGACCTCCGGCGAGCCGGCCCCCGTGGACGGCACGGTCAGCCACGNNGGATCCCGCAGCAGTTGCCGCAACCACGGCGTAAGCAGGCCGGATCCCGCTATACTGATCGAATCGCCTGTCCACGACATCTGCAAACGACGCCGATACAATGCAGCCACGATCTTGTTGTGCCGCCACGGAGACCCGGCGAAGGGATGCAAGGGAGATGGAATCGACAGGCAAAGAGCCCAGAAAAGGCAGCCCTCACCAACAGAACTGAACACTAGCAGCCACTTACCCGTTCAGAGAAGGAAGGGCTTCCGGTGCGGGCACACGAAGTTCTGGTGGCACTGCAGGCCGCGCTGGTCGACCCGCAATCAGCGGNCAACTCACTTGCCAGCTGGCTTGACGGTGAGAGCGAGGCTTCAGCGGTCTGCGTCGTCTTTCGAAGCTGGTCATACGTCAGCCGAGACGTGCTGGTCGGAGTCAGGTGGGAGGTTCACAGAAATCCGAGGAACAGCGATGATGATTCCCTCGAATCGCCAGCGGAAATGGCCTTCGAACTAGTATCTCAGTTCGTCGAGGAGCCCCTCGACTGGAGGGCTTTCCGTCTTGTACTCGATCGACATGGAATCGGCTGGATGGGCACCGTCGAACAGGGTCCACCAGCCGTNCCGGACTGGGTGTTGGAACGCGTCCGAAGGTCCNGCTAGACGCATCACAGCAGCATTGCAATCCCAAGGCGACGACAACGCCGAGTCTNCCGGCCTCGTCTACATGGGAATTCGGTCCGCGCCGCGCCGCCGACGGGCCATACTGGTGGGATGGCGTACACCCTTGGGCTGTCGCCCGTACTTGGCGCGGTCGCTCTTTACTCTCTCATCGAGGTGATCCGAGGGCGACCCATTGTCGGTGGAGCCCGGAGATCGACATCGCTCGCGAGGGCATTTCTGTGTGCCGGCCTGNCACTCAATCAGGTCGAGCTCTCGCCTGGAGGGCGACGTTGGACATCGATCGTCCCTTTCGCAGCGGGCATGGTTCTCATCGTTGTAGCCCTGTGCGTCTGGATCTGGCAAGGATGGAGCGAGGGCCCGCGTAATCAGTCCTCGACAGCGGCCGAAGAACGCCCGTCACCGCCTTCCGCAGCTGACTCCGCGCACGACGGCGACAGCAGGAACCCAGCGCGACACCAGAATTCCACCAAACACAATGATGCGGATTGACCCTTTTTTCGACGGATCGCATCGCAACTGACGCCCAGGNACTGGAAGGGCTTCGAGCTGAGGTCAGAACACTGTGTGCCCTGCGCAACCTCGACCAGGAATCATGGCGGAGATGGGAACAGAAGGCCGGCCTCTTCAAAGCATCGGTAAGAGACTACTATGCGCCTTTCGAGGCTGCCGCAGCCGCCCTCCGAGCCGGTGCTCCGACGGAGCTGGAGACGGCAGTCCTGTTCCTCGAAGCCGATCCGTGGTGTTTTCGGTCGGGATACATGAAATCGAAGCTGATGTCTCGAATCGCAAATTCCGTCGACATCGAAGCGTATCGTTCCCGGCTGCAGAACATTGTGGTGTGCCTCGTACGAAACCCGCAGCCACGTCTGCTGCGTCCCACCGTCCGTCTCGCCGCGGCGGTGTGGGATGAGAACCTCCAAGGCCAATTGACTTCCATCCCGGAAGACGATTCTGTGACAGCCGAGCGGCTCCGCGCTTTTATGCGCCTTGTTGGTCATCAGATCCGTACGATGCGAGGACTCAGGTTCTAGTCCGCGCTGCTGGGCGCGCCGCCGCGGCGGCCGAAGCCCTCGGCGCCACCCACCTCGGCGACGTGGTCGAGGACGACACCAGCGGCGTCCTCGTCCTGGCCGACCCGGAGAGCAACGAGTTCTGCTTCGTCACCGGCTGACGTCGGCAGCGGCCACGCGACCTCACGCCTGACGCTGGCGTCTCCCCTGCGCCCCGCCGCCACGGATCGCGGCCGGTCGAGTCGGGCGGGACGTCCGAGCTGGGCGTAGCGGCGCACCCCCGATGCGCGGAGCGAATCGGAGCAGGCCTGACTGTCGCGGCGTATAGCGTCGAACCCGTCGCGACGGCGCGAAACCTCGGGGTGGCTCTCGGCCGGCCCCCGCGCCGCTCGGNGGCGGCGCAGGAGAGGACGCGCGATGTTCCCGCTGGGGATGCTGTCGGGCTTGGCCATACTCACCGCGGCGGCGCTGGTCGCCGCGCTGTTCTGGTCGGCGGGCTGGTGGGTGGCGGTCGCGGTGTTCGCCGCGCTGCTGGCGCTCGCGGTCCACGACGTCGTCCAGCGCCGGCACGCGATCCTGCGCACCTACCCGGTGGCCGGGCACTTCCGCTTCCTGCTGGAGAGCATCCGGCCCGAGATCCAGCAGTACTTCGTCGAGCGCAACGTCGACGGCCGTCCGTTCGATCGGGAGATCCGCACGACGATCTACGAGCGGGCCAAGGGCATCCACAGCGATCAGGCCTTCGGCACCGAGCGGGACGTCAACGCCGTCGGCTACGAGTTCCTGCCGCACACGACCGTCCCGGTCCCCGTCCCACCGNGCGCACCGCCACCGCGGGTGNGCGTCGGCGGCCCGGACTGCACCCAGCCGTACGACATCGCCCTGCTCAACGTCTCCGCGATGAGCTTCGGCTCGCTGTCCGGCAACGCGGTGCTGGCGATGAACCGTGGGGCCGCCGCCGGGGGGTTCGCCCACGACACCGGCGAGGGCGGGCTGACCGACCATCACCTGCGCTACGGCGCCGATCTCGTCTGGGAGATCGGCAGCGGCTACTTCGGCGCGCGCACCCGGGACGGCGACTTCGACCCGGCGATGTTCAAGGACAAGGCGGCGCTGCCGGCCGTGAAAATGGTGGAGCTCAAGCTGAGCCAGGGCGCGAAGCCGGGGCTCGGCGGCATCCTGCCCGCGGCGAAGGTCAGCGCCGAGATCGCCGCGGCCCGCGGCGTGCCGGCCGGGGTGACCTGCGAGAGNCCGCCCGGGCACCGGGTGTTCGCCACCCCGCGGGAACTGGTGCTGTTCGTGGCGCGGATGCGGGAACTCGCCGGGGGCAAGCCGACCGGGTTCAAGCTGTGCGTGGGGTCGCGCCGGGAGCTGCTCGCGATCTGCCGGGCCATGCTGGCCGAGGGCGTCACCCCGGACTTCATCGTCGTCGACGGCGCCGAGGGCGGCACCGGTGCCGCGCCCCTGGAATACGAGGACAACGTCGGCACCCCGCTCACCGAGGGGCTGATCATGGTGCACAACGCGCTGGTCGGCGTCGGGCTGCGAGACCAGATCCGGATCGGGGTGAGCGGCAAGGTCGCCACCGGCACCGACATCGTCAAGCGGCTTGCGCAGGGCGCGGACTACACCAACTCGGCCCGCGCGATGATGATGGCGGTCGGCTGNATCCAGGCGCTGCGCTGCCACACCAACACCTGCCCGACCGGGGTCGCCACCCAGGATCCGCGCCGCGCCCGCGCCCTGGACGTCGCGGACAAGGGCGAGCGGGTTCGCCGCTACCAGCAGGCCACGGTCGCCACCGCCGTGCAGCTCATGGCCTCACTGGGCTGTNCGCACCCGGACGAGCTGCATCCCGGGATGCTGATGCGCCGGCTCACCCACACCGACACCCGNAGCTACGCCGAGCTCTACTCCTGGCTGGAGCCCGGCGAGCTGCTCGCCGAGCCGCCCGCGGGCTGGNCCGTCGACTGGGCCGCGGCCGACCCCGACCACTTCCGGGTCGTGGTGTAGGCAGGGAGCCGGGAGGTGGCCGGATGGACGGCTTGCGGGTCGACAGCCCGGCCGGCCGGTGGGTCCTTGCGGCCACGGTGCTCGGCTCGGNGATCGCCTCGATCGACGCGACCGTGGTGGGTATCGCGCTGCCGGCGATCGGCCGTGACCTGGGCGCCGGCCTGTCGTCGCTGCAGTGGGTCGTGACCGGGTACACCCTGACCCTGGCCGGACTGCTGCTGGTCGCCGGGGACCTCGGAGACCGCTACGGGCGGCGTCGGACGTTCCTCGTCGGCGTGGTGTGGTTCGTCGTCGCCTCGATGGGCTGCGCTGTGGCGCCGAGCGGGCCGGTACTCATCGGCTCCCGTGCCCTGCAGGGGGTGGGGGCTGCCCTGCTGACCCCGGGCAGCCTGGCGATCCTGGAGGCGAGCTTCGCGCCGCAGGACCGCAGCCGGGCGATCGGCACCTGGTCGGGGCTCAGCGGGGTGGCGACCGCGGTCGGTCCGTTCCTGGGCGGGTGGCTGGTCGAGGTCTGGTCGTGGCGGCTGATCTTCCTGATCAACCTGCCGGTGGCCGCCGCGGTCATCGTGCTGGCCTGGCGGCACGTGCCCGAGTCCCGCGACCCNCAGGTCGGTGGGCGGGTCGACGTGGTCGGCGGGGCGCTGGTCACCCTCGGCCTGGTCGGGCTGACCTACGGGCTCATCGAGGGACCGGGCGTCGGCTGGACCGGGCCGCCCGTGCTCGTCGCTCTGGTCGGCGGGGCGCTGCTGCTCGTCGCCTTCGTCGGCTGGGAACGCCGGACACCGGCGCCGATGCTGCCGCTGGAGCTGTTCGCCGCCCGCCAGTTCGCCGCGACGAACCTGGTGACCTTCGCCGTCTACGCGGCGCTCGGCGGCACCCTGTTCCTGCTGCCGATCCAGCTCCAGCAGGTCTGCGGCTACAGCGCGCTGCGGTCCGGGGTCGCGCTGCTGCCCGTGACGGTCATCATGCTGCTGCTGTCGGCCCGGTCCGGGGCGCTCGCCGCCCGGATCGGCCCGCGGCTGCAGATGAGCGTCGGGCCGGTGCTCGTCGGCGTGGGCCTGGCGCTGCTGCGCCGAGTAGACGCGGCCGGGAGCTACCTGACCGACGTCCTACCCGCCGTGGCCGTGTTCGGCCTGGGCCTGGCCGTGACGGTGGCGCCGCTGACCTCGACCGCCCTGTCCGCCGTGCCCGCGCGGCATGCGGGCATCGCCTCGGCGGTGAACAACGACGTGGCCCGCGCGGCCGGTCTGATCGCCGTCGCGGTCCTGCCGGCCGCCGCCGGCATCACCGGCGCGTCCTACCTGCGCCCGGCGGAGTTCTCCCGCGGCTTCCACACCGCGGTGCTCCTCGCGGCCGGGCTGTGCGCGCTCGGCGGCGTCATCGCCGCACTGACCATCCGCAACCCGCCCCGGCCGGCCACGGCGGACGCGGCGACCCGCCCCGCCGCGCCGCGGGAACCGCTCACCCCGGTGCCGCGGTGGAGCCACTGCTGTCTGGATGCGCCACCGCCGCCGCATCCGGACTCGCGGCGCCTCACCGGCGGGCCGGCGGCGGCGTCGGCGACCGGCCCAGCACCCGGCGACGACCCCGGGCGGCGCCCTGGCGGCGGGTCGGGGGGAGCACGCGGGCCGCGCTGACCCGACCGGGGCCGATGTCGCCGGCGCAGCCTGGCGAAAACTGTCGGTGGGGGTGGCTACGGTTCCGGGCTGTGGGACGCATCGCCGGCGAACGGCGTGCGCCGCCGCCGTCGTCCACCCGGCCACCCGGTCACCCGGTCACCCGGTCACCCCGGTCCTACAGAAGGGCTCAGCCCATGTCCTCCATCACCCCGTGTCTGTGGTTCGACGATCAGGGCGAGCAGGCCGCGGAGTTCTACACGTCGATCTTCCCGAACTCGAAGATCACCAACATCGCCCGCTACGGTCCGGGCGGCATGCGTCCGGAGGGCACGGCGATGACGGTCCAGTTCGAGCTCGACGGGCGNGAGTACGTCGCGCTCAATGGCGGGCCCGCGTTCACCTTCACGGAAGCCATCTCCCTGCAGGTGTTCTGCGGTTCCCAGGCCGAGGTCGACGAGTACTGGGCGCGGCTCACCGACGGCGGCGAGGAGAGCCAGTGCGNCTGGCTCAAGGACCGCTACGGGCTGTCCTGGCAGATCGTGCCGACCGCGCTGGGCGAGCTGCTCGGCGATCCCGATCCGGACCGGGCGCGACGGGCGACCGAGGCGATGCTGCGGATGAAGAAGATCGACATCGCGGAGCTCCGCCGCGCCGCGGAGGGCGCCTGATCTCCTAAGATCGGCCGAGTGTCCAGAATCCTCGTCCTCGGCGCGTCCGGCTCCGGTAAGAGCACGTTCGCCCGGCGGGTGGCCGCCACGCTCGGCGTCCCGCACGTCGAGCTCGACGCCCTGCATCACGGTCCCGGCTGGACCGTGCGGCCGACCTTCGCCGCCGACGTGGACGCGGCGACGGCGGCGCCCGCCTGGGTCGTCGACGGGAACTACTCCGCGGTCCGGGAGCTCGTGTGGGCGCGGGCGGACACGATCGTCTGGCTGGACCTGCCGCGGTGGCTCGTGGAGTGGCAGGTCATCCGGCGCACGGCCGGCCGGCTGGTGCTGCGCAGGCCGCTGTGGAACGGCAACCGGGAGCGCTGGCGCTCGCTGCACCGGGCCAGCCATCCCATTCGCTGGTCCTGGCGCAAGCACGGCGAATACCGCATCAGCTACGGCGGTCGTTTCGCGGCCGGTGATCCGGACGGCCGGCAGCTCGTCCGACTGCGCAGCCGCCGCGAGACGAAGGCATGGTCCCCCGTCCGGTCAGCGTGACGCTGCGAGCGGCACCACCAGTTCGGACGGGTCTGCGGCGGGCGAACTGATCGCCGCGGTCCCGTCAGCGCGGTTCATGTCGTAGAACAGCGCGTCCCGGGTGTCGACGACCAGCGACAGCCGATGGCCGAACGACAGATCGTGCGCGACCGGGTCGAAGGTCAGCCGCAGCGGCAACGCGACGTTCGGGGTGGCCTCCTGATAGCTGTCGACCGCCTTGGCGATCAGCGTCGAGCGGCCCTGGCCGTCGGTGTCGTACAGGTAGGCGACCAGGGTGCCGGCGTCCGAGTTGGGGGTGACGGTCAGGTGCAGTTCCGGCGCGCCGCGGACCTGCTGGGTCNCGAAGGTCGGCGCCGCCTGNCACACCGCGCCGTGCTTGCGGTCGACCGTGCCGAGGTTCAGCTCGTCAGGCCGATGAGTGAGTCCCTCCAGGAACTTCGTGACCAGGATCGTGCCGGCGTTCGCCGTGGTGTCCGCGTCCGCGCTGAACGTCGTCGACCAGTCCCCGGTCGGGGCCGAGGCCGAGAGCTCACCCGTGCCGAGCACCGCGGGGCCGAGCTGCAGGGTCGTGTGGTTGCCGGTGATGCCGGCCACGCTCTGGTAGGTCTCGACGGNGCCGCCGTCGGTGAGCAGCCGGACCGGCGCGGGAGCCGTTCCCTTCGCGGCGGCCGACGTGGGGATCAGGAAACGGTCGAACCAGTTCCAGGCCGCCGTCCAGGTTTCGTTGGGAATGCCGAACAGCCCGCCGATCTCGTTCGTGGCGTGGTCACCGGGGCTGAGGCGGATCGTCTTGGGCCCGGTCAGCTGGTCGAAGAAGGCAAGCTGGGAGGCCGGCGGGAAATAACCGTCGCTGTAGGAGGTCGACATGAAAATTGCCGGCCGGCGGGCGTTGAACCGGTCGAGGTACGCCGTGGCGCCGCGCGTCCTCGCCCAGGACAACACCCGCGGGATGTTGCGGAAAGCCCGGTAGTCGTCGACGATCCCGCGGAACTCCGCGCTGCTACGGCCGGATTTCTCCTGCAGCGACGTCATCAGGTCGAGCGCCGCCTTGTGCCGGGTGTTCGCGTCGTAGAGGGACGTGCCGAAGTCCACCCAGCCGCTCAGTGAGGCGACCGCCCGGATGCGGGTGTCGGCGGCCGCGGCCAGCAGGGCGATGNCGCCGCCGTAGGACAGGCCGGCGACGCCGATCCGGTCCCCGACGACGGCGAAGTGGTTGCTCGCCCACGTGATGACGTCCGAGACGTCCGAGACGTCCAGCGGACCGGCGACGTCCACCGTGCCGCCGGAGCCGTAGAAGCCGCGGGTCGTGTAGGCGACGGNGGCGTAACCGCGCTGCACCAGCAGGTCGACCTGCGTCTGCATGCTGGTGTCCTGGAATCCCCAGGCCGCGGGGATCACGACGAGGGGATGCGCGCCGCCGCCGGACGGCACGCCCGTGATCGCGGTCAGGGTCGTGCCGTCCGCGGTCCGGATCGTGACCTGGTTCGTCGGCGCGGTACTCGTCGGCGCGGCGGGCGCCGCGGTGGGGATCAGCGATCCGCCCGGCGGCCGGGCGTTCGGGGCGGCGGCCGTCGACGGGTCGAGCGTGGAGGACGGTGCCGCCGGGACGCCGGCCATCGGCGCCGCGGCGGGAACCAGGCCGGCGGGAGACGCATCATGCCCGCGACCGAGGCCGACGGCCACGGCACAGAGAAGGAGGCCCAACACCAGCGCCGTCGACAACAGTGCGATGGACGGCCGGAATTGGCGAGGGGGCGGTCGGTGGTCGNCGCGCCCGTGNCACGAAGGCATTTTCTCAGGTCTCCCATCGGTCATCCCCACCCCTGACGGGCCCTGGTCTATCCGTTTACGTCCGATATGCGCAAGTAACTCCCCGGGGACGTATGGCGCCTTCAGGCCAGTGCGATCGCGTGACGTGGGGATTCCGCCCGGAAATCAAATCCGCGCGGCTGCGGGCAGACCCGCGCGCCGCACCCCGCGGACCGCCGTGAGGACCGTGCGGTGACGACATGACCGCCGGCCACTCCGGGCACGGCGGACCGATTGCGAGGCGCACCGCACCGTGCACCCCCGACTGCGCGCATCCGTGACCGTCCGAACCGTCCGGCTGGCCTGCCCGGGGCGACCGGGGCGACCGGGGCGACCGGGGCGACCGGGGCGACCGGGGCGACCGGGGCGACCGGGGCGACCGGGGCGACCGGGCGTTGATCTCACGAAACGGGCGTCAGGGTCCGCTATTTGCCATGATGCGAGTCGAGCCGCACGGACCAGAACGGGAGCCGACCTGTGAAGCGCACGATCTTCGAGCCCGAGCACGAGGAGTTCCGCGAGCTGGTCCAGACCTTCATCACGAAGGAGTGCCTGCCNCACATCGACGAGTGGGAGCGCAACGGCATCGTCGACCGTGNGGCCTGGACCAAGGCGGGCGAGATGGGCCTGCTGGGCCTTCGGGTGCCCGAGGAGTTCGGCGGCGCCGGGATGACCGACCCGCGCTACGATGCGGTGATCACCGAGGAGCTCGCGCTCGCCGGCGTCAGCGGCCTCGCGTTGCAGCTGCACAACGAGCTGCTCGCCCCGTACATGCTCGACCTGACCAACGACGAGCAGAAGGCCCGCTGGCTGCCGGGCTACGCCTCCGGGGAGATCATCACCGCGGTCGCGATGAGCGAGCCCGGCGCGGGCAGCGACCTGCGCGGCATGCGCACGACGGCGATCCGCGACGGCGACCACTTCGTCCTCAACGGCGCCAAGACGTTCATCAGCAACGGCCTGATCTCGGATCTGGTCGTCGTCGCGGTCAAGACGCAGCCGCAGGAGCAGCCGACCAAGCTCAGCCTCATCGCGGTCGAGCGCGGCACCCCGGGCTTCGAGCGTGGCCGCAAGCTCGACAAGGTCGGCGCCCACTCGCAGGACACCTCCGAGCTGTTCTTCTCCGACGCCCGCGTGCCGGCCGCGAACCTGATCGGCGAGGAGTTCCGCGGGATGAACTACCTCATGCGCAACCTCGCCTCCGAGCGGCTGTCGATCGCGATCAGCAGCGTCGCGAGCGCCCGGCGGGCCCAGCAGCTCACCGCCGAGTACGTGCGCAGCCGCAAGGCGTTCGGCACCACGATCGGCAGCTTCCAGAACACCCGGTTCGTCCTCGCCGCGCTGCACGCCCGTACCCAGGCGGTGCAGAGCTTCGTGGACACCTGCCTGCGCGGCAAGGTCGACGGCGACCTGACCATCGAGGAGGCCGCCGCCGCGANGCTGNTCGCCACCGAGCTGGAGTTCGACGCGGTCGACGCCGGCGTCCAGCTGCACGGCGGCTACGGCTGGATGGAGGAGTACCCGATCGCCCGGATGTACCGGGACGTGCGGATCAGCCGGATCCTCGGCGGCAGCAGCGAGATCATGAAGGAGGTCATCGGCCGCTCACTCGCGCTGGAGGGGCCCGCCTGAGCGGCCGTCTTCTCCCATGCGACTGACGACCGGGCAGGGCCGGACCATCGCCGTGCACGATCTCGGCGGCGCCGGCCCGGCCATCCTGCTCTGCCACGCCACCGGGTTCTGCGGGCGCGCCTACGAGCCGCTGGCCCGCGTGCTCACCACGGCGCGGCGGGTCTGGGCAGTCGACCTGCGCGGGCACGGCGAGTCCCCCGCCTCCGACGACGGCGACGTGACCTGGGCGAGCATGGTCGACGACGTGCTCACCGCGGCGCTCGCGGTGGCCGCGGCCGTCCCGGCCGCGGATGGCTCCCCCGGTGCCGTGCACCTGGCGGGTCATTCCATGGGCGGTGCGGTCGGCCTGCAGACCGAGGCGGACCATCCCGGGACGTTCGCCTCGGCCTACGTCTACGAACCGGTGATCGCCCCGCCCGTCCCGCCCCCGGCCCGATCGACGCTGATGGCCGCCGCCGCCCGCCAGCGGCGGGAGGTGTTCCCCTCCCGGGAGGCGGCGCTGGCCCGCTACGCGGCCAGGCCGCCGCTGCGCGAGCTCACCGCCGGCGCGCTCGCCGCCTACGTCGAGCACGGCTTCGAGGACCTTCCCGACGGCACCGTGCGGTTGCGCTGCCGGGCCGAGCAGGAGGCGCGCTTCTTCGAGGCCAGCGGCCGCATCACCTGGACGACGGTGGCGAAGGCGGCGCTTCCCACCGTCGTCGCCACCGGTGCGCTGTCCGACTCGGAGCTGATCCCCGCGGCCCCCGGGCTGGCCGCGGCGCTGCCGGCCGCCCGGCACGTCTCCTACGGCCATCTCGGCCACTTCGGCCCGCTGCAGGACGCCGTCACGGTCGGTCGGGACATCCTGGCGCACACCGAGGGTCGCTGACCCGTTCAGGTACGCGACGCGGCGGGATCCGGGGCCCCGAGCAGGGCGATCCGGATCCCGCCGCGGTGCGGAGCTCAGACGTGGGCGACGGCGTTGCCCGCGTTCTGGCCGGGGCGGATGAACAGCGCCAGCACCATCGCCACGCCGGACAGCACCGCGCCGATCACCATGGCGACGTGCAGCCCGCTCATGAACGCGGCATGGCTGCCGGCCTCGATCGCGCCCTGCACGCTCGCGGACGAGCCGGTGGCCGGGGGCACCAGACCCTGGCCGACGAGTTCCTTGGCCTGCGCGAGCCTGCCGGCCTGCTCCGCCGGCACCCCGGCGCCGACCAGCCGGTCGACCAGCACCGATCCGACCCGGCTGGCGAGCACCGAGCCGAGCACCGCGGTGCCGAGCACCCCGCCGAGCTGCGTCGCCGTGGACTGCAGGCCGCCGGCGACCCCGGAGTCCTCGATCGGCGCGTTGCCGATGATCGCATCGGACGCGGCGGTGATGATGAGTCCGACGCCGACGCCGACGGCGACGAACGGCGGCCACAGCAGGTTGAAGGACGAGTCGGGTTCGAGCTGGGTGAGCACGACGAACGACGCGAGCATCAACGCCATCCCGATGGTGATCGGGACCCGCGGGCCGAAGCGGCCGTTGAGGGCGGCGCCCAGCGGGCTCGAGACCATGAACACCGCCGACAGCGGCAGGGTGCNCACGCCGGCCTGGACGGCGGAGTATCCGTGCACGTTCTGCAGGTACAGGGTGAGGAAGAACAGCACCCCGAACATCGCGAAGAAGGTCAGCGTCACGATGAGCGTGCTCAGGCTGAGCGAGCGGTTGCGGAACAGCCGCATCGGCAGCAGTGGCGCGCGGACCCGGGTCTCGATGACCACGAACAGCACCAGCAACACGACGGCGGCGACCAGGAAGCCGATCGTCCTGCCGGAGCCCCAGCCCCAGCCCTGCGCCTTGATCATCCCGAAGACGAGCGCGAACAGGCCACCGCCCAGGGTGAGCAGGCCGGGGGCGTCGAAGCGCTGCGACCCCGACTCGTCACGGCTCTNGGCGAGCACGAACAGACCGACGATCAGCGCGATCGCGCCCACCGGGACGTTGATGTAGAAGACGGATTCCCAGGACACATGTTCGACGAGTAGACCGCCGATGATCGGNCCGCCCGCGATCGAGATCGCCGAGGCGCCGCCCCAGATCCCGATGGCCGAGTTCAGCTTCTCCGGCGGGAAGGCCGAGCGCAGGATCGCCAGCGTGTTCGGCATGAGCAGGGCTCCGGCGACGCCCTGCAGCGTCCGGAAGATGATCACACCTTCGATCGACCCGACGAGGCCGACCGCGAGCGACGTCAGGGCGAACCCGACCACGCCGATCAGGAAGATCAGCCGCCGGCCGAACCGGTCACCCAGCTTGCCCGCCGGGATGAGCAGCACCGCGAGCGCCAGCAGGTAGGCGTTGGTCACCCACTGCAGATCCGACAGCGACGCGTGCAGATCCTCGGCGATCCGCGGGTTCGCGATGGACACCACGGTCCCGTCGAGACCCACCATGATCACACCGAGCGCGACGCTGACCAGGGTGAGCCATGGATGTCCTCGCCTGCTGGTTTTCCCCCCAGCCGAGCCGCTCCCGCCGGCCGCGTGGCGCGGCGCCTGCGCCGCGTCCGTAGCTGTTGCCATGTTCTGACCCCCTCCACCTCGGCCGACGGTGATCGGCTCACTGACATTCAATGCCACAATGTCAGTTCTGCCAATCTGTCAGAGATGACAATCACGTTCCTCCGCGCTACGATCACACCCGTGACGACGAGGATCGGGGAGGCGCCGGCGTCGGGCTCCCTCGAGGTCGCCTCCGAGGTCGGCGACGGTGGAGCCGAGCGGACGCGGGCCGAGCGGCGGCGCGCGCGGATTCGCGCGACCATTGCGGACGCGGCCCTGCGCATGTTCATGTCCCGCGGTTACGACGCGACCACGGTCGAGGATGTGGCGGCCGCGGTGGATCTGAGCCCGCGCACGGTGTTCCGCTACTTTCCGTTCAAGGAGGACATGCTCCGCGAGGCCGTGNACTTCGAGCTGACCGAGCTCATCGCGGCGCTGCGGGACCGACCGGCGCACGAGCATCCCGCGGACGCCCTCGGCCGGGCGATGGTGNACATGTGGTCGAACATGGAGAAGGACCCCGAGGAGGTCCGCACCCTGCTGCGGCTCATCTCCGAACTTCCCCGGATGCGGGGGCTGCTCGTCGAGGCGTNCCGTAGCGGCCAGTACGCCCTGGCGGAGGCCCTGGCGCCCCGCCTCGGCCGGCCCGCCGCGGACCTGTCCACCCAGGTGGCCGCCGGCTGCGCCCTGGCGGCGCTCAACATCGTCCTGGAGGCCTGGGCGACGATGCCCACCGGTACCGATCTCACCCCCCTGATCGACGACGCGATGGCCGCCGTGAAGGCCGGCCCCCTCGGCCCCGGCTGCTGACCAGCCCGCCTCCCCGCTCGATCACCGCTCCCCCACGCGATCACTGCGGTTGACAGCCGCACCCGTTCGACCTGCACTCATAGGCAGGGCGTCCGCCGCTGGGCGGCCGCGCGGGCCGTGCCACGGGCGCCCGCCACGGCACGCGCAGGCGGCAGGAGGCTGCATCAGATGACGACACTGCACCGCGATCCGGTCCTCGACGGCCCGGTCGACCTCATCCCGACCGAGACCGAACTGATCGAAGCGGCGATGCGCTGGCACTTCGACCCCGCGACCGGTTCGCCCTTCTGGCTGGAGCAGGCCGACACCCTCGGCTTCGACCCGCGCGAGGACATCCACACCGTCGACGACCTGGCCAGGTTCCCCAACATCGTCGATCGGCTGCGGCACGTGCCCGCCGCGGACCTGATCCCCCGGGGCTACGCGGGCCAGGACGACACGGTGTACGGCGTCTACGACTCGGGCGGCACCACGGGGCCGCCGAAGCGCGTGGTTGTGATGACGGACTGGATGACCCGCCTGCTCGTCCACACCGACCAGGAGATGGACGCACGCGACTACCCGCANGGGGTCGACTGGCTCGCCGTGGCGCCGAGCGGGCCGCACATGTTCGGCGCGATCGTCCGCGAGACGGTCCGGCTGCGCGGCCGGCTGAGCTTCACCGTCGACCTCGATCCCCGCTGGGTGAAGAAGTGCATCGCGGCCGGGCGGGCCGAGCAGGCCGACCAGTACGCCGACCACATCGTGGCGCAGGCCCGCACCGTCCTGGAGACCCAGGAGATCGGCGTGCTGATCACCACTCCGCCGCTGCTGGAACGGCTGGTCCGCGACGAGGAGCTGCGCCGGCTGATCGCCGACCGGGTGCGGCTCGTCGAGTGGGGCGGCGCGCACATGGACCCGGACACCCGGTACCTGCTGCGCACGGAGGTTCTCCCCCACACCCGGCTCGTCGGCCGGTACGGCAGCACGATGATCCTCGCGAGCGCCGTCGAACGCCAGGGACTCGCCCCGGACGACCCCTGCGTGTTCGACTCGTTCTCCCCGTTCGTCACGTTCCGGGNGGTCGACCCGGAGACCGGCGAACCGGTGCCCTACGGCAGCCGCGGGCGCGTGGTGATGAACCACGTCAGCAAGTCGGCGCTGCTGCCCAACAACCTCGAGCGGGACGAGGCGACCCGGATCCCACCGCCACCCGGGCGAGTCGGCGACTCCGTGGCCGACGTCTCGCCGGTCGCCGTGTTCGGCGACTCCCCCGTGATCGAGGGGGTGTACTGATGCCGGCCGGGAGCCCGGCCGCCGCGCCCACCGCGACCACCCGGGCCGAGCTGATCGAGCTCGACGCGCTGGGCCCCGCCGGTCCCTTCCGGTCCCGCAACCGGCTGCCGATCACCGACGTGGCCGGCGTCGCGCTCGCCGAGCTGAGCCTGGTGCCGTCGCTGTACGTGCACCGCACCATCGCCGCGCTGCGCGCCGCCGAGCCGCTGCCGGCCGCCGACCGGCTCGCCGCGCTCGCCCGGGCCGGGGAGGCGTTCGCGACCGAGACCGTCGCCGGGCTGTCCGTCGAGGAGTACTGCCACGCGGTCAGCCGGATCTCGGGGATGCCGATCTCGGTCGTGCGCCACGCCACCGAGACGACCTGGCGGGCGCTGCTCGGCGCCGGCCGCGACGCGCGCCAGGCCCGGCCCCGGGCGAGCGTCGACGACTGGCACGACCCCGCCACCCAGGGCGGACGGGCGGTGTGGACGCGGCGCGGGGAGGTCTTCGCGGTGCACGCGTCCGGCAACCATCCCGGCGTGCACGCCCTGTGGCCGCAGGCGCTGGCGCTGGGCTACCGGGTTGCGGTGCGCCCGTCGCGGCGTGAACCGGTCACCGCGCACCGGCTGATCACGGCGCTGCGGGCGGCCGGGTTCGGCGCCGACCAGGTGGCGTACCTGCCCACCGACCACGCCGTCGCCGACGAGATCATCTCCGCCGCCGACCTGTCCATGGTCTACGGCGGGGACGACGTGGTCGCCAAGTACGGCGCGGACCCCACGGTGCTCGTGCAGGGACCCGGGCGCTCGAAGATCCTGCTCGCCGGCGAGGACTGGCACCGCCATCTCGACACCCTGGTCGACTCGGTCGGCGACGAGGGCGGCACCGCCTGCGTCAACGCGACGGCGGTGTTCACCGACGCCGACCCCGGCGGTCTCGCGGCGGCGCTCGCCGAGCGGCTCGGCGCCATCCCGACCCTGCCTCCCGAAGACGACCGGGCGGTGCTGCCCTGCCAGCCGGCCGAGCAGGGCGCGGCGCTGGAACGCTACCTGCTCGACCACGCGGCGGGGACGACGCCGCGCCTCGGCGGCGGCGGCATCACCGACCCCGTGCCCGGCGGCGGCGTCGCGCTGCGCCCGGCGGTGTTCCAGGTCGACCGGGCGGACGCGGCGCAGACCGGCATCGAGCTCGGCTTCCCCTGCGTGTGGGTGGCCCCCTGGTCGCCCGCCGACGGGATCCGCCCGCTGCGCAACTCCCTCGTCCTGACCGCCCTCACCGACGACGACCACCTCCTCGACCAGCTCGTCGCCGATCCGACGATCAGCAACGTCTACGTCGGCGACCACCCCACCTACTGGATGCGCCCCGACGTCCCGCACGACGGCTACCTCGGCGAGTTCCTGATGCGCACCAAGACCGTCCTGCGCGACTGAGCCCGACCGCGTCCGTCGATCGCAGCCTGCTGGCGCACGCGGAGCACGGCGCACGCGGAGCACGGCGCACGCGGAGCACATTGCGGTGCGTTCTGCCCGGACTCACGGCTGGGACCGTGCAGAACGCACCGCAACCGGCTCCGCGCGGCCTCGGCCCAGGCCGGCTACACGCGGCCGACGGGTGTGACGGGTATGACGGCCAAGGCGGGTGGTGGATGGCGGGTCAGAGCCGGACGAGGGCGCGGGGGCGCTTCGTCAGGTAGTCGGTGTAGGCGACGGTGGTGAAGAACTCGGGCAGCGTCTCGCCCAGGGCGGTCTCGACGAACACCTCGCGGGCCTCGTCGAGGCGGTTCGGGGCGCTGCCGCGCTCGGCGCACAGCACGGTCAGCTCCTCGGCGAGCAGGCGCTCGGCGAGTTCCCGGGTGACCGGGCGGCCGTCGGCGAGCCGCGTGCCGTGGTGGATCCACTGCCAGACCTGGCAGCGGGCGAGCTCGGCGGTGGCGGCGTCCGTCATCACGTCGAAGATCGCCACCGCGCCGGTGCCGCGCAGCCACGCATCGAGGTAGCGCAGCGCCACCGCGATGCTGCCGCGCAGCCCCGCCTCGGTGACCGTGCCGGCGGCCGAGGCGACGTCGAGCAGGTCGGCCGCGGTCACCGGCTCGTCGTCCGGACGCGGCCGGTCGCGCTGGCGGGGCACGGCGCCGAGGCGGGCGTCGAGGCGGGCGTCGAACGCCGCCTCGCACACCGCCACCAGCCCCGGATGGGCCACCGAGGAGCCGTCGAACCCGTCGTCGGCGTCCCGCTGCGTGTCCCGGCGGAGCTGGTCGAGCGCGCGGGCGTCGACCTCGGGATCCCGGCCGGGGACGAACGCCGCCGTCGCCCCGATCGCGTGCGCGCCGCGGCGGTGGCAGGTCCGCACGAGCAGCGCGGTGTGGGCCCGCAGGAACGGCGCCGTCATCGTCAGCTGATCCCGGTCGGGGAGCACGAACGCCTCGCCCCGGGCGCCGACGGTCTTCAGGAGGCTGAACACGTAGTCCCAGCGTCCGGCGGCGTTCAGGCCGGCGCAGTGCTCGCGCAGCTCGTAGAGGATCTCCTCCATCTCGAAGGCCGCGGGGACCGTCTCGATGGGCACGGTCGCCCGGATCGTGCCCCGCGCCAGGCCGAGCCGCTGCTGGGCGAACACGAACACGTCGTTCCACAGGCGGGCCTCGCGATGACCCTCCAGCTTCGGCAGGCAGAAGTACGGTCCGCTGCCCCGGGCGAGCTGGCGGCGGGCGCAGTGGAAGAAGTACAGGCCGAAGTCGACCAGGCTCGCCGACATCGGTCGGCCGTCGATGAGCAGGTGGTGCTCGCTGAGGTGCCAGCCACGAGGGCGGACGACGATCGTCGCCGGATCCGGCCCGACCCGGTGGCGCCGGCCGGTCGGCGTGGTGACCTCGAGCCGGCCCTCGATCGCGTCGAGCAGGTTGAGCTGGCCCGCGATCACGTTGAACCAGGTCGGCGCCGTGGTGTCGGCGAAGTCCGCCAGCCACACCCGGGCGCCGGAGTTCAGCGCGGTGACCGTCGCCGTCCGCTGCGTCGGCGCGATGATCTCCACCCGCCGGTCGGTCAGGCCGGGCGCCGCGCCCGCGACCCGCCATGACTCGTCGGCGCGGATGGCCGCCGTCTCGGGCAGGAAGTCCAGGACGGCCGCCCCGGAGGCGAGCAGCAGGCGCCGCTCGCGCCGGGCGGCGAGCAGGCCGGCCCACCGCGCGGCGAAGACGGTGTCCAGCGCGATGAGGAATTCCAGCGCCTGCGGCGTCAGGATCTCCCGGAAACGCTCCCGAGGTTCACCGGGCTCGCCGATGACCTCGATCCGACCGCCGCGCGGTGCCGGCATCTCAGTGCCCCGCGCCGGCGCCGGTCGCGGTGAACTGGGCTTCCTCGGTGGAACCGCGCAGCGCGACGGTGTCACTCGTCGGGTTGATGGCGGTGCTCACCAGGTCGAAGTAGCCGGTGCCGACCTCGCGCTGGTGACGGGTCGCGGTGTAGCCGTCGGCCTCGCTGGCGAACTCGCGTTCCTGCAGGTCGACGTAGGCGGTCATGCCCTCGCGGGCATAGCCGTGGGCGAGGGAGAACATCGAGTGGTTCAGCGCGTGGAATCCGGCCAGGGTGATGAACTGGAACTTGTAGCCCATGTGGCCGAGTTCGCGCTGGAACTTCGCGATGGTGGCGTCGTCGAGGTGCGCCCGCCAGTTGAACGACGGCGAGCAGTTGTAGGCGAGCATCTGGTCCGGGTACTGCGCCTTGATCGCCTCGGCGAACTGGCGGGCGATCTCCAGGTCCGGCGTGGAGGTCTCCATCCACAGCAGGTCGGCGTAGGGGGCGTAGGCCAGGCCCCGGGCGATGCACGGCTCGACGCCGTCACGCACCCGGTAGAAGCCCTCGGCGGTGCGCTCGCCGGTGACGAAGGGCAGGTCGCGCTCGTCGACGTCGCTGGTGATCAGGGTCGCCGCCTGCGCGTCGGTGCGGGCGACGATCACCGAGGGGACGTCGGCGACGTCGGCGGCCAGGCGCGCGGCGTTGAGGGTGCGGATGTGCTGCCCGGTCGGGATGAGCACCTTGCCGCCGAGGTGGCCGCACTTCTTCTCCGAGGCGAGCTGGTCCTCCCAGTNCACCCCGGCGGCACCGGCCGTGATCATCGCGCTCATCAGCTCGAAGGCGTTGAGGACGCCGCCGAAGCCGGCCTCGGCATCGGCGACGATCGGGACCAGCCAGTCGGGGGCGTCGGCGACGCCCTCGGCCCAGGTGATCTGGTCGGCGCGCAGCAGCGCGTTGTTGATCCGACGGACCACCGCCGGGACCGAGTTCNCCGGGTAGAGGCTCTGGTCCGGGTAGGTCTGGCCGGACAGGTTCGCGTCCGCGGCGACCTGCCAGCCGGACAGGTAGATGGCCCTGAGCCCGGCCTTGACCTGCTGCACGGCCTGGTTGCCGGTCAGCGCGCCGAGGGCGTGGACGTAGTCGGTGTCGTGCAGCAGGCCCCACAGCTTCTCCGCGCCGCGGCGCGCCAGCGTGTGCTCCTCCAGGACGCTGCCGCGCAGCTTGATCACTTCGGCGGCGCCGTAGGTGCGCTCGATGCCCGCCCACCGCGGGTCCGTCGCCCACCGGGCGGCCAGCTCCTCGGCCGCCTGCGTCGCCCCGTTCGCCCCGTTCGCCGCGGTAGTCGTCCCCGTCGTCGCCGTCNTCGTCNTCGCCTCGGCCATGTCGATCTCTCCCTGCCCTGGAGTCGGAATAGCGCGGATCGCCCTCCCTCTCGAAGCTGTCACAGCGATTCAGCCTGGTCGAGCGGCCCAACGAGCCAAGTCCTGCGAATCTTCCGGGCCGCCTTTGCGAACCCTGCGAATGGCATGTTGGCAGCTGGTCGGCTATCCTCCCAACCAGCGAGGGAGAGCGGATGCAGAAGACTTTTGTCGGGACCCGGTTACGGGAACTGCGCGAGGAACGGGCCATGAGCCAGGTCGAGCTGGCGCGCCTGCTCGGCATCTCCCCCAGCTATCTCAACCAGATCGAGCACAACTCCCGGCCGCTCACCGTACCGGTCCTGCTACGCATCACCGAGGCATTCGGCGTCGACGCCGGCTTCTTCGCCGCGCACGACGTGACCCGGCTGATCGCGGAGGTCCGGGAGGTCCTCTCCGACGGCACGATCGGCCTGAAGGTGCCGGCCACCGACGCCGCCCAGCTCGCCGAGCAGCTCCCGCAGACCGCCCACGCGCTGATCACGCTGCACCGCCGCTACCGCCAGGCCAACGAGCGCCTGGCCGCGCTCACCGGCGCCCGCGGGCCGGAACCGGCGGGGCCGGCACCGGCGCCGATGCCGGACGAGGAGGTCCGGGACTTCTTCTACCAGCGCCAGAACTACGTCGGCGAGCTCGACGACGCCGCCGAGCGGCTCGCCGGCGAGATCGGCCTGACCCGCGGCCGGGTGCACGCGGTGCTGGTCGAGCGGCTGGCCTACCACGGCATCCGCGTGCACAGCCGCGAGCCCGGCCCCGACCTCGCCGGCCCTCGCGACGACGGGCGCGAAGGCGGGCGCGACGGGCGCGAGGACGGGCGTGACCTCGACCGCGAGCTCGACGTCGACGTGCTGCACCGCTTCGACCCGCAGACCCGGGTGCTGACCCTTTCCAGCCACCTGCGGCCCGGCCAGCGGGCCTTCCGGATGGCGCTGCAGCTCGCCTTCGCCGAGTTCGACGACCTGGTCACCCGGCTCACCGACGAGGNCATGCTCAGCGGCCCCCCGGCCCGCACGCTGACCCGGATCGGGCTGGCGAACTACTTCGCCGCCGCCCTCATCCTGCCCTACAATGTGTTCCACACCACGTCCGAACGGTTCCGCTACGACATCGAACGGCTCTCCGAGCATTTCGGCATGGGCTTCNAGACGATCTGCCACCGGCTGAGCACCCTGCAGCGCCCCCGGGCCCGGGGCGTTCCCTTCTCCTTCATCCGGGTGGACCGCGCGGGCAACATGTCGAAACGCCAGTCGGCCACCGGATTCCATTTCTCCCGCGCCGGCGGAACGTGTCCGCTGTGGAATGTGTACGAGGCGCTCGCCGCCCCCGGAAGAATCCACACCCAGATCGCCACGATGCCGGACGGACGCAGTTACTTCTGGATTGCCCGCACGGTCAGTCGGGGCTATGGCCGTTTCGGTCGCCCGGGCAAGACGTTCGCCATCGGGCTCGGCTGCGAACTGCGCCATGCCAGCCGGCTGGTGTATTCGACCGGGCTCAATCTGGATGATCCGGCGGCCGCGGTACCGATCGGAATCGGCTGCAAGGTGTGCGAGCGCGTCGGCTGCGCGCAGCGGGCCTTCCCGCAGATCGGCCNCAGCCTCGCCCTCGACGAGAACCGCGGCACCTTCGCCCCCTACCCGGCCGACATCAACTCCTGACCCAGACAAACTCCCGACCCGGACGAGTCGGCGCCCGCATGCGAGACTGAGCCCTCACGGGATCGGTTGCATCGACCCAGTGCAACGCGGCATTCCGTCGCCGTGGATCGTTCTGGACCAGGTGCCCGCGGGAAGAGGGAGGCATGTCGACGGATTCCGGTGAGTCCGATCGCNCCGACCCCACAGGACACGCCGACCTGTCGGAGCACGTGATCGTGGCCGGGCTCAGCGCGATGGGGCTGCGCCTCGCCGAGCAGTTGCAGGCGTCCGGCGTCGCGGTGGTCGCGGTCGACGACCGGCTCTCCGCCACCGCGCGGCGCCGACTGGAACGCTGCGGGGTCCGCGTCCTGCGCGAAAGCCCGCACCTGCCCGAGGTGCTGCGCGAGGCCGGCATCGCCGCGTCGCTCGCCGTGGTGATCTGCCACGAGGCCGACCTCGACAACCTGGAGACGGCGCTGCTCGCCGCCGATATCGCCCCCGCCGTCCGGCTGGTCGTCAGCGTCCACAACCCGCAGCTCGGCGGCCAGCTCGCCGACGCACTCGCCCAGGTCCGGGTACTGAACCTGGGGGAGCTCGCCGGGCCGAGCTTCGTCGAGGCCTGCGTGCGCTCCGACGTCACGCACGCCTTCACGATGGACGCCCGCGCCGACGCCGAGGTGTTCGCGGTGATCGAGGAGGAGATCACCGGACGGGGCGACTTCCGGGCCCGCTACGGCGACCTCACCCCGATCGCGCTGCGCCGCGCCGGCGCCCGACACGCCGAGATGCTCCCGCCGCGGGACACCTCGCTGCGGCCGGGTGACCGACTGACCGTCCTCGGCCGCCTCGCCGAGTTCGACGAGCGCGGCATGACCGTCTCCGGTCTGCACGACGCACGCCTGTTCGCGACCCTCGGCGCCGGCACCGCCGAACGCGGTGGCGTGTCCCGGGCCCGGCGCGGCACGACCGCGCGGCTGCGGGAATTCCGGTCCATCATCCGCGGGGAACTGGACCGGCCCTTCCGGCTCGCCCTCGTCGCCGTCGCCGCGATCCTGCTGGTCAGCACCGTGGTGCTGTCGCTGACCTACACCGATCACAACCAGGCCGCGCCGCCCGACTTCGGCCCGCTCGACGCCCTCTACCTCACCGTCGAGACGATGGTCACGGTCGGCTACGGCGACTTCAACTTCGGCGCCGCCGACAAGTGGCTGCAGGTCTTCGGCATCGGGCTGATGCTGGCCGGCGCGCTGTCGATTGCGGTCGTCTATGCCTTCATCACCAACGTGATCATCAGTCGTCGACTCGAACGCGCGCTGGGCCGCGGCCGGGCCGGCGCGGTACGCGGGCATGTCATCCTGTCCGGCCTCGNCTCGGTCGGGGTCGCGACGATGGACGGCCTGGTCCGCGCCGGCCGCCAGGTGGTGGTGATCGAACGGGACGAGAACAACCGGTACCTGCCCGTGGCCCGCGAACAAGGGGTCCCGGTGATCATCGGGGATGCGACGGTGCGGTCCACCCTGCTGGAGGCCGGCCTCGCCCACGCGACCACGGTCGCCGCCCTGACCAGCGACGGGGTGGCGAACCTGGAGACGGTGCTGTCTGCCCGGGAGGCCCACGTCGAGCTTCGCGGCGCTCGCGCGNCCAGGGAGGCGGCGCGCCGCGCCGGCGGTCGCTCCTACGGCCGGGGCCGGTCGCCCGAGGCGCAGCCGCGCCAAGCCGGCCTGCGGGTGGTGCTGCGGATCTTCGACACGACGATGGCCGACGAGGTCGAGCGCCGGTTCGGCATCCACACCGCCCGCAGCGCCTCGGCGCTGGCCACCCCGTACTTCGTCGGCGCCGCGCTCGGTTACGACGTGCTGAGCACCTTCTACGTGGAGCGCACCCCCTTCCTCGTCGCCCGGATGACCGTCAACGCCGGCGGGGCACTCGTCGGCCCTACCCTGCGGGAGCTGTCCACCGGCACCCGCGTCCTCGCGGTCACCACAGCCACAGCCAGTGTCGGCGCCGACGACAGCCGCAGCGACGATGACGGCCGCGGAGATGACGGCCGTGACGATGACCGCCGCGACGATGACCGCCGCGACGATGACCGCCGTGACGATGACCGCCGTGACGATGACCGCCGTGACGATGACCGCCGTGACGATGACCGCCGTGACGATGACCGGGCGGTCGTCGAGCCGGACTACCGGCCGGGCCGGCACACCCGCCTGCGACCGGGCGACGAGCTGCTCGTCGTCGGCCCCGTCACCCAGATCGTCGACATGGTTCGGCGCAACCAGCGTGTCGACGTCCCGGCGCGGCACCGCCCGGCACCGACACGGGCCTCCGCGACGGCCACGCGGGGCGAGTCCGACCGCGCGGCCGACCCCACGGACGCCACCGGGAACTGACGCGATCAGTCGGTGAGGCCCACGAACACCGGCGGCCCGTGCCGCAGCTGGCTCTCTTCCGCGCACTCCCTGGCCAGGGTCGCCGCCAGGTCGGCGTCCGCCGGTTCCGGGGTGCCCCCCGGCAAGTTGCAGACTCCCTCGTCCTCCTGAAGAACGACCCGCCCCAGCTCGTCGAGGACAAAACCGTGGACCTGGCGGACTGCCATGCCCGCGGGTACCGCGTCCCGAAACCAACGACGCGGGACCGGCCACCACCCTCGGGCGCCCGTTTCGTCCTGGCCACCGGTTGTCGCGGATGGCCCGGTCACGGGTGCATGCGGGCGCCCTTGAGCGCCTTGTCGACGGCGTTGCGCGGGCCGTGCAGGGCGAGGCCGACCAGGTCGAGGGCGTCGCGCGGCACGGCTCGGACGGCGGCCCGGTTGTCGCGGTCGTTGCCGGTGGCGAACAGGTCGGACGTGAANATCGACATGGCCAGGCCCCGGCCGGCGACGCGGGCGAACGACGAGGTCAGCGTCTCGCGCGAGCCGGCGAACACGAGCACCGGTTGGCGGAACATGGGCAGGTACCCGTGGCCGTCCGCGTCCGCGTAGGGCTCGCCGACCAGCTCCGGGTTGCTCGCCGCTATCCCGCTGACGAGGAACGCCGTGACGTTGAGCCNCTGCCAGTCCAGCAGGTCGTCGCGCAGGAGCACGGCGATCTTGGTGGTGAAGCGTACCGGGGCAGGCTCCGACGACCCGTCGCCGTCCATGGCGCGGTCGCGGTGAAGATCAGCATCCACACCGCCGAGTCTCGGCGGCAGCCGGCATGACGGTCTTGTACGTTCCTGACGTGTCCGAGGCGCACACGCCCGCGGCGGACCTCGCCGCGGCGGGCAGGGTCGGGGAAGGTCAGACGGTCGCCGCCTGGCGGCCGGCGGTGGCGGGCGTCCGCGAGGTGTTCCACGCCCGGTTCATCTCGCACGTCTACCCGCCGCACACCCATGACTCGTGGACGCTGCTCATCGTCGACACCGGCGCGGTCCGCTACGGCCTGGACCGCCACGAGCACGGCACGCTGCGCTCGCAGGTGACGCTGCTGCCGCCGGACGTCCCCCACGACGGCCGCTCGGCCCGGCCCGGCGGCTTCCGCAAGCGGGTTCTCTACCTCGATCGGGACCTCCTCGGCGACGAGCTGATCGGCACCGCGGTCGACGCCCCGACGCTGGCCGACCCCGCCCTGCGCCGGCGCGTCGGGCGGCTGCACGACCTCCTGCTGACCCCCGGCGAGGACCTCGCCGCCCAGAGCGGCCTCGCCCTCGTCGGCGAACGGCTGCGCGCCCACCTGGCCCGCCGCGGCAGCTCGCCCGCTCGCCGTGACGGTGCGCCACCACCCCGCCGGGACCCGACCGTCGCCCACGCGCTGCGCGACCTCATCGACAGCCGGATCGCCGAGGGCATCACGCTGGCCACCGCCGCGGAGCTGCTCGGAGCCCATCCGACCCACCTGATCCGCGCCTTTCACCAGGAGTTTGGTCTGCCGCCCCACCGCTACCTCACGGGCCGGNGGGTGGACCTGGCCCGCCGCCTGCTGCTCGCCGGCCACCGCCCGGCCGAGGTCGCCACGCTCGCCGGCTTCTACGACCAGGCCCACCTGACCAGGCACTTCCGCCGCATGCTCGCCACCAGCCCCGCCCGCTACGCCCGCCCGGCCTGACGCCGCCGCGGGACGTCGTCTCGAAAGGTCGCCTTGCACATGCCCGATGTCGTCGTGGCCGGGGTGGTGAACGTGCAGCAGATGGTGCCGGTGGACGGGTTTCCCGTCGCCTACGCGCCGGTGCGGTATGCGACGGGACGGCTGCGGCTGGCGGTCTCCGGGGTGGGGCTGAACGTCGCCCGGACGCTGGACGCGCTCGGCACGCCTGCGTCCCTGGCCACCCTCGTCGGGAACGATCCGGCCGGGACGATGATCCGGGCCGAGCTGCGGCGTCTCGGCCTGCTCGGCCCGCCCGGCGAGGACGAGGAAGACGACCGGGGCGCCGGGGTGCTGCCGACGGCGAACAGCGCGATGTCCGCCGTCCTGGTCGATCCGCACGGCACCCGGCAGGTGCACACCGACCTCGCCGATCTCGCCACGGCCCGCTACCCGCCGCCGGTGTTCCGTGACCTGCTCGCGGGGGCGCGCCTCGCCGTGCTCACGACCGCGGGCTTCGTCCGCGACCTGATCCCCGTCGCCCAGGCCGCCGGCGTGCCGATCGCCGTCGACGTGCAGACCATCGAGGACGCGCACGACGCCTACAGCCGCCTGTGGTTGGCGGCGGCGACCATCGTGTTCTGCTCCGCCGAGCGCCTGGCGGCCAGCCCCGCCGACACCGCCGCCGCGCTGCTGAGCCGCTACCCGGCCCGGATCGTGCTCGTCGGGATGGGCGGCGACGGCTGCCTGCTCGCCGTCCGGGACCGTCCGCCGTGCCACCTGCCCGCCCGCGCCCCGCACGGCGTGCTCGACACCACCGGCGCCGGGGACGCGCTGTGCGCCGGTTTCCTGCACTACTGGCTCACCACCGGCGATCCCGACGCGGCGGCCCGGCGCGCCGTCCTCGTCGCCGGCTGCGCGGTCGGCTCCGCCGGCACGGACGTCCACGTCAACACCGGGCACATCGACGACCTGCTGCGCGCCCCGGACGGGCGCCCGTCGGACGCCGGCTGACGCGCGACGGCTGATGGACGACGGGCCCGGTCCGATCCGACCTGCGGTGTTCGTCGCGTATCGGCTGCTCGACAGCGGCGGCGACGGGGCGCGGTTGCGCACTACGCTCCCCCACGGCGTCGCGTGGCGCCCGTGGAGATCAGCAGCGAGGGAACGATGACGGCGAGGACGATTCCGATCCGTTTCACCGACGACGCCGGAGTGACCGACATCGCGGAGTCGCTGTCCGCCCTCAAGGGCGACGGGCGCCATCTCTGGCTCGCCGGCGACGAGACGATCACCATCGAGCGGACGACGTTGTCGCCGAGCGGGGACGGCTTCGTCGACCATGTCAGCTTCTCGGTCGCGGACTTCCTCCCGCTGCCCGAACCGCCGGAACCGGACGGCAGCCAGCTCGAGATCGACATCGAGGGCATCGACCGGCACGGCGACTACCTCTGGTTCGTCGGTTCGCACGCCCGGACCCGTAAGCGGGTCAAGCCACACCACGCCACCGAGCAGGCGCTGGCCCGGCTGGCCAGGGTGAGCAGCAACGCCAACCGCTACCTGCTCGGCCGCATCCCGGTGGTGGACATCGACGGGGCGCCGACCCTCGTTCCCAGCGCCCCGGCGCCGGCCTCGCCGAGCGGGGAGAAGCTGACCGCCGCCGCGCTCGGCCTGTCCAAGCGCAACCGGCTCACGCGGGCGCTGCGGGACGACGAGCACCTCGGCCTGTTCCTGAAGATCCCGAGCAAGGACAACGGCCTGGACGTCGAGGGGCTCGCGGTCGTCGGCGAACGGATCTACCTGGGGTTGCGCGGTCCGGTGCTGCGCGGCTGGGCGGTGGTGCTCGAGCTGCGCCTCACCGAGGGCGACGGCCAGGACCTGGTGCTCGCCCCGCTCGGCGACGGCAACGGCAACGGCGATGACGGCAACGGCGGCGACGGCAACGGCGGTCCCCGTTACCGCAAGCACTTCCTCGACCTCGACGGGCTCGGCGTGCGGGACATCCTCGCCCACGGCGACGATCTGCTGCTGCTCGCGGGCCCGACGATGGATCTCGACGGGCCGGTGCGGATCTACCGCTGGCGGGGCGCCGCGCACGCGCGCACAAGCGTCGTCGTCACGGACGAGGCGATCGAGCCCGTGCTGGACCTGCCGGTCGGGGTCGGCGACGACCATCCGGAGGGGATCGCGCTGCTGCCCGGCGATCCGTCGTCGTTGCTGGTGGTGCACGACAGCCCGGCCCCGCGGCGGCGCTGGCACCGGCACGAGATCCTCGCCGACGTCGTACCGCTGTCTCACGGCTGAACCACCCGGGCGACGGCNGAACCGCCCGGGCGANGGCTGACCGGGCGGGACGAGGGCTCACCGGGCGGGACGAGGGCTGACCCGGCGGGCGCCCGACCACGGTTTTCGCTCCCGACGATCGCCCGGCGTGTTCGAGGGGCCGGCGGTCTATCCGCCATCGACCGACCACGGCAAGATTGGCGCACTGCATCACGATCCGCCCCGCTCACCGCCCTGCACCGAGGTTCGCGCGTGTCCGACGAGTTCGACCTGACCGCCGTCACCACCTGCGCGGAGTTCGGACGTGTACTGACGGTCGTCCGGGAGCGGGCGGGGCTCAGCGTGCGCGACGTCGCCCGCAGGGTGAACGTCCCGCCCAGCACCGTCGGCGGCTACTTCGGCGGATCGCACCTGCCGGGGCTGAAGCCGGCGAACCTCGTCGAGAACATGCTGCGCACCTGCGGGGTCACCGACCCCGTCGAGCTGCGCCGCTGGGTCGAGACCTGGAGCCGGATCCGGCGCACCCGCCGGGGCTCGCCCGACGACGAGCGGGGCACCACCGATCGCGACGCCACCGAGCGGGACGCCACCGAGCGGGACGCCGCCCGTGGCGGGTGGGGTCCCGGCGCCGTCGCCGCCCGGAGGCTCGACGACCATGGTTCCCCGCGGGGGCCCGTCGACCGGGTCCGCGGCGACGAGCACGCGGCCGCCCTGACGATCGCACCACCCGTGGCCCGGCTGGACCGGCTGCCGGCCGTGCGCGGCCGCGAGGAGATCCTCACCCTGCTGACCGGACGGCTCCCCGCCGCCGGTCATGCCACCGGGGAGGGGCCGACGAGGCCGGTTGGGCCGGTCGGGCCAGGTAGACCGGCGGGGCTGGCGGGGTCGGGCAACGACACGCGGGTTCGCGGGCGGGTGCACGTCCTGCACGGGCTCGGCGGGATCGGCAAGAGCACCGTGGCGCTCGCCCTCGCCGCGGCCGCGCTCGATCGCGGCGTGCGGACCTGGTGGATCAGCGCCACCCGTCCCGGCGCGGTGCCCGCGGCGATGGGGGCGCTCGCCGTCGAGCTTGGCGCCACCCATCATCAACTGCGCCGGGCAAGCCTGCCCGACCTGGTCTGGCGGCTGCTCGGTGCCCTCGACCAACCATGGTTGCTGGTCGTCGACAACGCCGACAATCCCGCCGACGACCTGGGCCCGTCGGCGGGCGATGTGCTTGACGGAACCGGTTGGCTGCGCCCCGTCACCGGGGCGCAGGGGATGGTCGTGGTGACCACCCGCGACGGCGCGGCCTGGTCGCTCGGCTCCGCCGGGGATCGGGTCCCGCCCTGGCTACGCCTGCACCGGCTCGCGCCCCTCACCGACCGCGACGCCGGCCAGGCGCTGCTCGACCTCGCCGGTGACGGCCCGGGGTCCGCGCAGGCCGCGCAGAGCCTCGGCCGCCGCCTCGGCGGCCTGCCCTTGGCGCTCTCGCTCGCCGGCCAGTTCCTGGCCGAGGCGCGGCGGATGCCGCCGGGCTTCGGCGGCGCGGTCATCCCCCGGACCTATCCGGCGTACGAACAGTTCCTGCGTACCGGTGGGCCGTGGTCGCTGCTGCCGGACTTCGCGGCAGCGAACCCACGGTCCGCGGCCCCGCATCCGCGCCCGCAGCCCCCGGCCACGCCGCCGGACGTCCGCACTCCGACCGATCCCCACACCCGGGCTGACCCCGGCACGGGCCTGAGCGGCGGGGCGGCGGCGGGGATGCCCGGCCGGCGTCGGGAGCGCGAGCTCGTCGGGCCGACCTGGGATCTCTCGCTGAACCTGCTCGCCCTGCGCGGGCACGACCGNGCCCAGCAGCTGCTGACCCTGTTCGCCTGCCTCGGCGGCGATCCGATCCCCGTCGACGTGCTTGTCAACGCCGAGGTGCTCACCGCCTCGCCCCTGTTCGGCGCCCTGACGGCGACCGAGCTGTGGGGGTTGGTCCGGGCTCTCGCCGGCCAGGGCCTGATCGAGCACACCCTCGACCCGACCAGGTCAGCCGGCCCGGCGGCCCGGGCCGACGCGTCGGCGCCCGGCGAGGCGGACACCGCGCACCGGATCTGGTTGCATCCCCTGGTGCGGGACAGCTTCGGCCGGGCCGCGCACGTCTCCGGTCGGGTCGAGGACTACCTGGAGACGATCACCGCGTTGCTGGTCCACGCCGCCCGCCGGCTCGACCCGCGCGACCCCGAGACCTGGCCCCACTGGACGATGCTCGCCGGGCACGCGGACGCGGGCCTGGCGATGCTGCGNGCCCGGCACCGGTGGGGACTGCCGGCGTTGACCGAGGGGCGGCTGCCGCCGGAGCTGCTGGTACCCGCCACCGTCGCCGCCCGCTTCCTGCGCGCGACCGGACGCCTCGCCGAGGCCGCCGAGGCCTACGAGGGCGTGCTGCGCACCGGGCGGCAGCTGTTCGGCGACGACCACGCCGACGTGCTGTCCGCCGCCCACGACCTGTACCGGGTGCGCGCCGCGCAGGGCCGGCCCGGCGACGCGGAGGAGGGGCTGCGGGCCGTCCTCGACGACCGGGCCAGGGTCCTGGGCGCGGAGCACCCCGACACCCTGACGACGCAGCACTACCTGGGCCGCACCCTGCGCGAGTCGGGCCACCACCCCGAGGCGCTCGGGTGGCTCAGGCGAACGCTCACCAGCCGGGAACGGGTCCTCGGCCACCGTCACCGCGACACCCTCACCACCCGTAACAACGTCGCGGACATGCTCGTCGACGAGCAGCAGTGGACTGCGGCCGAAGACCTGCTGAGCGCCGTGTGGANCGATCGGGTCGACACGCTCGGACCCGAGCATCCGGCGACCCTCGTGACCCGCTACCACCTCGCTCGGCTCGACCACCGTCGCGGCGAGCATGCCCGGGCCGCGGGCCGGGCCGCCGAGCTGGTGGCGGTCTGCCGGCGCGTCCTGGGCCCCGATCATCCCCGCACGCTGGCGGCGATCTGCCTGCACGGCGAGATCGAGCAGGAGCTCGGCCGGCTCGCCGCGCGGCGCGCCGACGTGGCGGACGCGTACCGGCGCAGCCTGCGGGTGCTGGGCCCGGAGCACGGGACCACCCGGCGGCTTCAGCGGCTCGTCGGCCGCTCACCGTCGTCCTGACGCGCCCCGGCCGGGGCGGACGCGGCCGCGGTCGAGCCGGCGGGCAGCGCCGGGAGCTGCGGGGTGCCGGCCGCGCGCACCGATGGGAACCCGCCGCCGTTCCGCTCGGCCAGCAACCGCACCGGCAGGCCGACCGCCCAGCCGCCGAGGGCGGGCAGCAGGGCCCACAACGGCAGCCCGGACGGCTCGGTCAGCAGCCAGGCGACGCTCGCAAGCTGGCAGGCGAGCAGGTTCGCCAGGACGAAGCCGCCGCCGCGGGGACGGGGTGACCGGATCGGATCGAGGCCCGGGGCGCCCGACCGGACCAGCCGGATCAGCCCGGCGGTGGCGACCAGCGCGGCGAGGACGGCCGCGGCCGCGGCGAGCCCTCGGCCGGCCAGGCAGACGTGGCCGTCGGAGGGCCCGGGCGTCACCGGGGCGAGCGCGGCCGGCCCTCGGGGCACGGCCGCCGACAGCGTGGGGGCGCCGTCGACGTCGGCGGCGGCGTCGGCGGCGGCGTCGGCGGCGAGGGCGAGCCCGCCCACCGTGGACACGACGGCGACGATCCCGACCTGCGCGGTGAGCACGATCGCGACATACCGCCGCGGGAAGACGAAACCGCGAGGTCGGCGCAGGTGCACGCCGGTGGCCAGCGCCGGCGTGCGTCGCCCGCAGACCCGGTCGATCGGCAGATCACGCAGGTCGGTGACCGTCCAACCGGCGACGATCACCGCGAGGCCGAATCCCGCGGTGAGCACGCCCGCGCCCACGCCCACCTCGCCCCCGGTGGCGGCGACGCCCAGCGGCAGCCCGCCGGCGAGCGTGGCGGCGACCAGCGGGCGGCGCAGCGGTGGGCCGAACCGCGACCGCCCTCGGGACAGGGCCAGCCAGGCCCGCAGGCCGATGAGCGCCACGAAGCCGATCCGGGCGGGCAGGGACGCCGCCCACAGCCAGCCGCCGCCCACCACCGCAGTCCCGGCCAGCACCGCCCAGCCGGTGGCCCAGCCGGGTGCGACCCTGCCCTGGACGAGGGGACCGTCCCGGCGCACCGGGTTGATCCGATCGGCGTCGAGCCCGGCGACCGCGTCGAGCAGGCGACCGCACACCGACACCAGCACCCCGGCGAGGACGAGCAGTAGCACCGCACCGACCCGCGGATCCGCCACCGCGAGGCCGCCGGCGGCGAACGGGACGGCGTCCGCCAGCGCGGTTCCCGGCCGGGTCAGCGCCCGGACGTCCGCCAGGCGGCCGGCCGTGGGCCGGCGCCGCCGCGCCGTCCCTGCCCGGCCCGCCGGCGATCCGGCGGCACGGCTTCCCATCCGACCTCACGACCGTTTCTCGCGTCCCCCGAGCACTGCGCTCACGGGCGATCGCAGCCTGTCGAGGAAAACCCATTGGGGACAGCGAGGAAAGGCGGTCGCGCATCGCCGTACAAGGTCGTACAGACAGCGGCGAGTGCGCGCCGCAACACCTCGCGTGCGTCCCACCGGAAGTGGCGACGAGCCGAGGCTTATTGCAGTAAGGTGACCGCTTCGATACGCGCCGCCGATCATTCGCCGGGTTCACGGGCGCTACCGAAGAAGACCGCGGGTCGTGGCAGTGTCCCGGCCTGGCAATGTCCCGGCCGGACGTCTCGCTGCAAGGTCCGCGGCGACGGCGAACATCGACCCGGTCGCCGCAGCGCGGCCGCGGCGACCGTCGACGCCGACCGCCGGAGCGGGCCTCCCCCCGAAGGCAGGTCCGCTCCGGCGGCGAACCGAGGGCGCGGCCGTCGACCAGCCACCTCCGGTGCCGCGGAGGTGCAGATCATGCGGCTGCGGCGGCAGCGACCCTTCGGNGGCTCCAGACAACCGCGTGCCGGACTGCTCGAAAAGACCCGGGCGGCAAATCCGTACAACGTCGTACACGACGGTTCGATGTTGCGAACAAGTTCGGAAGGACGGCCGCCAGGAAGAGGCGGCCGGTAACCATCACGGCCGACCGGGAACCCGTCGTATACGGCGGGCGGTCACGTGAGCCGACCCCACACGCCCGGTTGTCCCGCCGTCACGGCTGGCTTCCACCGCTGTCACCCGTCGCCGGAAAAACGGCCAGCGGGGACGTCCGTGATGAGCGCCAAAAACTGACCTGTCGCCGATCGCGGGGCGGCGACCGAGAATCCGGGCGGTATTCTCGGCGCGTCACCAGGAAGCAATCCCGTAATCCGCGAACACGTGTTCCCAGGAGTCATGGTGTCCTCCCGTTGGCTGGACGAGCCACTGCAGACCGAGCTGGACGACGCCGCCGTGACCGCGCTGCGGCAGTGGTGCTCCCAGACCGAAACCACCATGCGGCTGGTCCGCTGGCTCATCGGCGGTCGGTCCGCGGCGCTGGTCGCCGCCGTCCTCGCGGAGGACCCCCACGAGGGCGCCCGCCAGCTGATCATGAAGCTGGACCGGGCGCCGGGCACCGCGGAGGATCCCCAACCCGGCGAGTTCGCCCGCCACCGCCGCGCATTGACCGAATCCCGGGACTTCGCCCGGAACCACCTCACCCAGCCCGTCCACCAGCCCGTCCCGGTCGGCGACGGGCGCTGGTTCGTCTTCCAGCGGGTGGCCGGCGGCAGCCTGCGCGACCCGATCACCCTGCACACGGTGCTGGACGCCGTCCTGCATCCGCCCCGCCCGGTCCGCGGGGCGGGGCCGACCCGGTCCTGGGGCCCCCAGCCCGCCTTCCCCCGGCCGGCCNCCAACGCCGCCGCCGCCTTCGCCGACGTCAGCGCCGCGGTCGTCGGATCCGTCCTCACCGACTGGGCGGGACGGACGCACCTGCCGTCGATGGACGTGCCGACCATCCTCGGCCGCCAGCTCGGCGACCGGCTGGNCCCCGGCAGNCGGCTGCACCGCCTCGCCGCCGCGCATCCCGGGCCCACCATCACCGTCGAGGCGGAGGACCACCCCCTGCCCAACCCGTTCGCGCTGGTCCTGGACTCCAGTCGGACGGCAGGCCTGCGGCTGCCCACGTTCGTCGGCCGCGCCCACGGGGACCTGCACGTCGAGAACATCCTCATCCCGACCGACCTGCGCGACGCGAACGCGGCCTTCCAACTCATCGACCTGTCGCGCTACGCCGCCGACGCCGTGCTCACCCGCGATCCCACCCATCTCGTGCTGCACGTCCTCGCCCGGACGCTCGTCGAACTCTCCCCGGCCCAGCGCACCGCCACGATCGATGTGCTGCTCGACCCGGACCTCGACGGGGCCCTGCTGCCCCAGTGGCTGTGGCTGTTCATCGACCGGGTCCGCGCCGCCGGGCAGCGGTGGGCCCGAGCGGCNGACCTGGTCGAGCAGTGGCGCGACCAGCTACCNCTGTCCCTGCTGGCCTGCGCCCTGACCTGTCTCGGCCGGACGTCGACCCGCGAGGAGGACCGAGGCTGGTTCCTGCGCCTCGCCGCGAACGCCGCCGCCGCCTTCCTCGACCAGCACACCCTCGACCAGCACACCCTCGGCCGGCCCAGCCCCGACCAGCCCAGCCCGGCCCCGACCGGCCCCGACCGACACACCCTCGACCTACCAGGCCAGGCGCAGCCAGCCGACCCGGACAACGCCGACCCGGGCAACGCTGGTAACGGGCGTTCCCGCCGCCAGCCCTGCGCCCCGGAGAACATCGATCGGGGGCAGCACAGCGTGCCGCGGGCCGCCGCGGACGGGGCCGCCCCGCCAACCCCCGAACCGCCGGTCGCCCGCACCGCGAACGGCGGACCCGAGGGCGCCGCCATCGGCGGATTCCGCTCATCCCCGCCCAGCGCGGACGGCGTCGCGGGCAGCGCGCGTGCCGGCGGATCCTCGGTCGACCTGCTCCTCTCCCATGCCCGGGCCGATGCCGCGTGGGCGGACTGGATCAGCTGGCATCTCGAGGCGGCGGGCTGGCGAGTCCTGCCGCACCCCGACCTCGATGACACCGACCCCGATGACGCCGGCTCCGACGGCCCCGACGACCCCAACCACGATGATCACGGCAGCCCTGGCGGCGCGGACGAAGACCTCGGGTCGGGCACCGCCGTCTCCCTGGCGGACGCCGTCGCCCAGGCGCCGCGAACGCTCGTCGTGCTCTCCCCCGCCTATCTGCGCGAGGTGCAGGGCAGCGCCGAGTGGCGGGAGGCCTTTCCGGCGACGACCACGGCCCGTGGCAGCCGGCTGGTCACGATCCGGGTCGAGCACTGCGATCCGCCGGGCTGGCTGGGCCTCGTCGCGTCGGTGGACCTCGTCGGGCTCGGTGAGGACGAGGCCCGCGCAACGCTCGTCGACCGGATGACCGCTCTGCGCGACGGCGACGAACGCACCGGGCGCCGGGCAGGCTGAACGAGCAGGTCCGAAGTCGTTCCAGCGGTCAGGGAATCGCGGCGGACGGATCGGGGGAATCCGGTGACGCCGAGACGACCGCCAGAACCTGGTCGACAGCGACGAGGTCGCCGGGGCGGACCAGTACCGTGGCGACGACTCCGGCGGTCGGCGCCGAGACGGGATGCTCCATCTTCATCGCCTCGACGACGACCAGCGACTGCCCGTCGGTGACGGACATGCCCGGCTCGACGAGGANGGCGATCACCGTGCCCGGCATGGGGCTGCGCGCCTGGCCGCCCGCGGCCGAGGCCACCTCCGCTCCGGCCACGGGCACCGCTTCGGCCAACTCCCAGGCCCGTCCCTCCCGCCCCAGCCAGAGCAGCTCCCCGGCGGGGGAGGGTCCGCCCGTGGCGGCGTTCAGTCCGCGGGCCCCGGCCCCGGCCGGGGCGGAGTGCAGGGGATCCGCCGGACCCTGCTCACCCTCGGTGGCCGCCCACGCGAACGCCCAGCGGGTGGTGACCGAACCGATCGTGACCAGCAGATCGTCGCCGATCTGGCGAACCGACGCGGCGACCGGTGGCCCGTCGGCGAGGCGGACCCGCGCGGCGCCCGGCGTGCCCCGGGCGCTGACCCGCACGGTCGCCGCCCGCGGCCCGGCCACGGCACCGCCGGGCTCGACGCCTCCCGGCGCGGCACCACCGGGCACGACACCTCCCGGCGCGACTCCACCGGGCACGGCGCCATTGGCCGCGGCGCCACCGGGTTGGGCGCCACCGCCGGTCGGCCTCAACGCCGCCGGATCACCCTCCCCCACCGGGACGGCCGGGACGGCTCCAGCGAGAAGCCGACCTGCGCCGGGTCCCGGCGCTGCACCGTCGACGACGATGCCACCGCCGACAGAGCCGTTACCCGCGAAGCCACCACCGCCAGGGCCACCACCGGCGGCACCGCCGCCCGCCAGGACCTCGCCGGGGCCGCCCCCAGCAGCGGCGCCGCCAGCCGGGCCGAACCCGCCAGCAGCGGCGCCACCGACCGGGCCCGACCCGCCAGCCAGATCGGTGCCACCAGCCACATCTGTGCCACCAGCCAGATCAGTGCCGCCAACCAGATCAGTGCCGCCGCCCGGGTGGGAACCGCGACCCGGGATGAGCACGTCCCAGCTCAGCCACGCGGGCTCGCCGGGGCGCCAGCCGGAGGGGATGTCCCAGGGGTCGATGAGCGGGCCGACCGGCTGCAGCGCGAGCAGCCGGGCCAGGGCGTAGCCGAGGATGGCCTCGCCGGGCAGCTCGTCGACGGTGAGCGCGACGAGGTCGCGTTCGACCAGACCGGTGTCAAGGCGGCCGGCGACGACGTCGGGATGGCCGAGCAGCGCGCGCAGAAAGCCGATGTTGGTGGTCACGCCGAGCAGCACGGTGGCGGCGAGCNCGGCGTCGAGCCGGGCGATCGCGGCCGGCCGGTCGGGCCCCCAGGCGATGATCTTGGCGAGCATCGGGTCGTAGGCAGTGCCGACGGTGTCGCCGGCGGCGATACCGGCGTCGACGCGGATGGCCTGCCCCGCGGGCTCGCGAAAGGCGAGGACGACCCCGCCGGTCGGCAGGAAGCCGCGTGCGGGGTCCTCCGCGTAGACGCGGGCCTCCATGGCGTGGCCGGTGAGGCGGACGTCGGCCTGAGCGAAGCGCAGCGGCTCGCCGGCCGCGATCCGGATCTGCTCGGCGACCAGGTCCACCCCGGTGACCAGTTCGGTCACCGCGTGCTCCACCTGCAGGCGGGTGTTCATCTCCATGAAGTAGAACTCGTCGGGCGCGTCGGCGGACAGGATGAACTCGACCGTGCCGGCGCCGACGTAGCCGACGGCGCCGGCCACCGCGACGGCCGCGGCACCGAGCCGTTCCCGGGTACGCGCGTCGAGCAGCGGCGAGGGCGCCTCCTCGACGATCTTCTGGTGGCGCCGCTGCAGGCTGCACTCGCGTTCCCCCAGGTGCAGCACGNTGCCGTGGGTGTCGGCGAGGACCTGCACCTCGACGTGGCGGGGACGGGCGATGAGCCGTTCCACGAACAGGGTGTCGTCACCGAAGGCGGCGCTGGCCTCCCGGCGGGCCGAGGCGAGGGCGGCGGCCATCTCCCCCGGTGCGCGCACGACCCGCATGCCCTTGCCGCCGCCGCCGGCCGACGGCTTGACCAGGACCGGGTAGCCGAGCTGGCCCGCGGCCTCGGTGATGGCGTCGTCGGTCATGGCGGGCGACGACCGGCCCGGCACCACGGCCACGCCGACCTCGGCGACGGTCCGCCGCGCAACGATCTTGTCACCCATCACCTCGACGGCGGCGACCGACGGGCCGATGAAGAACAGGCCGGCGTTCTCGCAGGCCCGGACGAAGGCGGCGTTCTCGGCGAGGAAGCCGTAGCCGGGATGGACGGCCTGCGCCCCGCAGGCCTGCGCGGCCTCGACGATCGCGTCGATGTCCAGGTAGCTTTCCCGGGCCGGCGTGGGCCCCAGGCGCACCGCGACGTCGGCCTCGCGGACGTGGCGGGCGCCGGCGTCCGCGTCCGAGTACACGGCGATCGAGCGGATGCCGAGATCGCGCAGGGTGCGGATGATCCGGACGGCGATCTCCCCGCGGTTGGCGACGAGCACGGACGAGAACGCCAGCCCCGGCAGTCCGGCGCCCCGGGTGGACGGGCCCGGTCCGGCGCGGCGCTGTGCGGGGGCCGGACCGGTCGCGACGGCGCCCGCGTGGTTCCAGGTCGACGGGTCAGCGGCTGACACCCTTGATCCTCACGTCTGTAGTCCCCTCGCCCACCGGCCGACCACGTCCTCGCCTCTTCGTTCACATCCGAAACACGCCGTAGCGGACCGGCTCCAGCGAGGCGTTCGCGGCCACCGACAGCCCCAGACCCAGCACCATACGGGTGTCGGCGGGGTCGATGACTCCGTCGTCCCAGAGCCGTGCCGTCGAGTAGTAGGGGCTACCCTGCTCCGCGTAACGGTCCAGGACCGGCCCGCGGAACGCGGCCTCGTCCGCGTCGCTCCAGTCGACGCCGGCCGCCGCGACCTGGTCCCGGCGGACGGTGGCGAGCACCGCTGCGGCCTGCTCCCCACCCATCACCGAGATCCGCGCGTTCGGCCACATCCACAGAAACCGCGGCGAATACGCCCGCCCACACATCGAGTAGTTCCCCGCACCGAAACTNCCCCCGATNACCACNGTGAACTTCGGCACCCGCGCACACGCCACCGCCGTCACCATCTTCGCCCCGTGCTTCGCAATACCACCCGCCTCGTACTCCCGCCCCACCATGAACCCCGAGATGTTCTGCAGGAACACCAACGGAATCCCCCGCTGGTCACACAACTCGATGAAATGC
>NZ_LJFZ01000019.1:0-152347 GCF_001420875.1 Frankia sp. AvcI1
GAAGAGCAGCGACGGTCGGGTGAGCAGTTCGAGCGCGACGCTGGTGCGCTTCTTCTGGCCGCCGGAGAGCCGGGAGACCCGGGTGTCGGCGTGCGCGGACAGCCCGAGCTGGCCGATGACCTCCTCGACCCGGGCGCGCCGCTCGTCCGCGGTCGTGTCGGCCGGGAAGCGCAGCTCCGAGCCGTAGAGCAGGGCCTCGCGCACGGTGAGCTGGTCGTGCAGGGGGTCGGCCTGGGGCACGTAGCCGATGCGGCGGCGCAGCTCGTCGTACTCGGCGTAGAGGTCCCGGCCGGCGTAGCGCACCGAGCCGCGGTCGGCGGGCCGGAAGCCGGTGAGCGCGTTGAGCAGGGTCGACTTGCCGGCACCGCTGGGGCCGACCACGCCGAGCAGGGACCGGCCGGGCAGCCGGAAGGTCATGTCGTGCATGAGCTGCTTGGTGCNGGCGAAGACGGAGACGTCCTGGACCTCGAAGGCGACGTCCCCGGAGTCGACGTACTCGACGAGCGAGCTGCCCTCGAGCTGGAACAGGTGATGGCCGATGGCGATGACGTCTCGCTGCATCACCGGGGCGCGGCCGATCCGGTGGCCGTTGACGAACGTGCCGTTCGCCGAGGCGAGGTCGACCAGCTCCACCCCGCCGAGTGAGATGTGCAGCTCGGCATGGTGACGGGAGGCGAGCAGGTCCCCGACGTTGATCTCGTTGTCGCGGGAGCGCCCCATCCGCATCCGGCCGGGACGGAGCGGATGCACGCGGCGACGATCGTGCACCACCGCGCTCTGCGCGGTCGCCTGATCGATCGACAGGCCCCCCGAGACCCCCGGCGCGACGCCGCCCGGACCCGACGGCTGCCCCGGCACGCCCGCCGCCACCGGCACCCCGGCCCCGACCGGCACCGCGTCTCCCCCCACGCCGCCGTCCCCGGGCCCGCCGCTGTTCCCGCCGGGACCGACCGATCCCACCGGCGCGGACGTCACCGGGGTGGGCGCGAAGGCCGCCAGGCCCTCGATGGAGATGGGTGCCGCGTCCGGCCCGCGGGTCGGGGCCGTCGGGGGGATGACCGGCCGGACCGNCTGGGGCAGGAGCACCACCTCCGGGCCATCCGCGGCGCCGAGGCGTAGCCGCAGCTCACCGACGATGTCGACGTTGCCCAGCCGGCGACCTTCGCACCACAGCCCGTTGGCGCTGATGTCCTCGACCCGCCAGCCGACCGCCGTCGGGTGCAGCACCAGATGCCGCCGCGACACCCGCCCGTCGTTGATGACAATGTCCGCCGACCGGGCCCGCCCCACCACGGCGGACACGTCGCCGGTGAGCGTCACCTCCCCGGCCGGGGTGTGGACGCGCAACGGGGTCCCAGACACCAGCACTCTCCCTCGATCGCCAGACGCACCATAGTGTGCCTGCGCGAGGGTCGTTTTCTGGCCTCCTTCCGCTACATGTCCGAAAGCCGACCGTCATCCACCCGGCAGGGCCGCCAAGCGGCGGATCAGCGGAACTCCCGCCCCCCGGAACCAGCCTCCCGACCAGGAGTTCCGGGCTCCCGACCGGCTGCCCCAGCCCCCCGGCCAGGCGCTTCGGCCTCCCGGCCCGTCGAACCGGCGAACCGGGCGTCCGACCCGGTCTCCTGACCGCCTGCCTGCCCGCGGTCGACGCCTTCGTCACCGGTGGTCAGACCGCCCTGACCGACGCGTCCGGACGCCGTCGGCGTCGCGCCCTCCGAGAACTCGGCGGGGCGCCGGCTGCCCGCCCCGATCTCATCGCGGTCACCCACAGTGATCTCGATGTGTCGTGGCCGGCTGCGGCGCGCCTTGGGCAGGGTCACCGTGAGGATCCCGTCGGCCAGGTTGGCCGAGACACCCTCGATGTCGACCTCGCCGGGCAGGGCGATCCGATGCTCGAAGCGGCCGACACGGCGGGACCGGCGGCGCACGACACCGGTCCGCTCACGCTCGCCGATCTCTCCGGTGACGTGGAGCTCGTCGTCGCGCAGATCGATCGAGACATCCTCGCGGCGGACGCCGGGCAGCTCCAGCTCGACGACGTAGGCGTCGTCGGTCTCCTCGATGTCGACCGGCAGCGCCGCCCCCGCCAGCACGCCCAGCGGNCGGCCGGAGCCGCCCGCGACGTCACCGAGCAGGCTGCCCATCCGGCTCCAGGCCTCCTCGATCTCGCGGAAGGGATCCCAGCGGCCCAGGGTGGCCCCGCTGTCGGGCGTGCCTCGGGTGGAGAGTGCCATCACTCCCACCTCCATCATGATCACAGAATGTGAATGGGTAACTACCTTCGGGTCGATACCCGGCGACTCTGGGCCGGCAAACCGGTGGTATCAGTCACGATGGTGGCGTGGCCGGGGAGTGAGGTGTGGCCGGAGATGGGCGGGGTGGCCGGAAGCGGTGAGAGGGCTGGGAGCGGTGGGGCGGAGTCGGTGAGCGGCAGGGGGTCGCCGCAGCGCGGCTCCGCCCGACAGGCGCGCCGGTTCCAGCCGCACAGTCTGCCGACCCGGATCGGCGACGATCCGCGGCAGGCCCGCTGGGCAGACGCGATGAAGACGGTGCTCAACCTCGAGCAGATCAGCCTGCCCGCGCTCGCCGAGCGGGTGGCCGGCCCGCTTGATCTGCAGGGCACCCACAAGCTGCGCCGTTGGCTGAGCAACGAGACGACCGTTCCGGCGCACGCGATCATCGAGCTTGCCCGGGCGGTGGGCGGCCACGAGAGCGACATGCTCGCCTCCTACGGCCTGCGCAGCCCCTCCATCAGCAAACTCGTCCGCCGGGCCGAGGAGGCCGAGGAGCGGGAGCGGCAGCTTCGCGTCCGGGCCGCTCAGGAGGGCCGGACCACCGGCGGCGCGCTGTTCGCGGCAGCGGCGGCGGCGGACGGGCGATGGTCGGTGACCGTGCGGCCACACTGGCGAGGACGGCGCCACCGCTGCCACTTCGCCGATCACGTCCTGCTCGAACGCGTCGACGCGATCAGCGAGCGGGCCGACGCCGAGCGGGACTTCGCCGAGGTCTTCGAGCGGACCGCGGCGAGCTGGGACGCCACGCCGCTGCTGGTCGAGGGGTTGCCCGCGGGCCCACTGCCGCCGCTGATCGTCCACCGCTTCANGGCGCCGCACGAGCCCACGGCCCACCACGCCCCCACCGATGCGTCCGGGGTCGGCGCGCAGGGCATCGTCGTCACCGGCCTGCAGTGGACCGGCTCCTACACGGTCGCGGCGCTGCTGGCCAAGGCGCTCGGCTGGGGCCTGGGCAGCTTCGCCCGGGCGGCCCGGTCGGTGCACGGCGGGGCGCAGCTCGACTTCGCCCTCGCCGACGAGATCATGCAGGACTGGCTGCGCCGCCCGGACAACTCCCCGCGCCGGGTCTGGGCACACGTGCTCACCGAGCCACCGCAGCCGAGCGCGCCGAGCGCGCGGCTGCTCGGGGATGCCGGGCCCGACGTGCGGGTGGTCATGGTGGTGCCGGAGCCGGAGCTCATCGAGATCATCGCGGCGCTGTCGGGTAGTGCGCCGGCGGAGCTGGCCGCGCAGTGCCGGGCCTGGGGTGAGCTGCTCGCGCCGCATCCCCGACTGCTGCACGTGCCCGCGCCCGCCCCGCGCGCGCCCGACGGCTCGGTGCTGCGGGCCGGTGATCCCCGCTTCCTCGACGCCTACTTCGACGCCTCCGTCGACGCGGCGTTCGACGCCCTGCGCCAGCTCGCGGGCGACCGGCCGGTCAGCGCGCTCGTCCCGGCGCAGGCTCGGCTGAGCGACCCGTTCGCGGCTCTGGTCACGGGCGGCGCTCAGGCCGCGAGCAGCAACGATCCCACGCCACGGCCGCCGGCGGCACCGGTGATCTCAGCGGCACCAGTGACCTCAGCAGCACCGGTGACCTCGGCATCTCCGGTGACCTCGGCATCTCCGGCCGCACCGGCATCTCCGGCGACACCGCTGTCAGCGGGTCCGTTGCCCTCGGCCATCGGCGCCGCGGGCTGAGCGGCGCGCCGCAGCGCGTCGGCCAGGTCGTCGTCGGCGGCCCGCGCGGCGGCCGGGCCGAACGCCTCGACCAGCGCCACGCGCAGCGCGCGAACCGCGACGGCGCCCGTGCCGTGCAGGCCGGCGACGGTCGCCGTGAGCCCGACGATCCGGTAGCCGGCGACCTCCCGCCGCACCGCCTCGGCGGCCGGCGCCGCTTCACCGTCCGCCGGCCAGAGCACCCGGGCCGACGCCAGCCCGGCGCGCCCGTCAGCCTCGCCATCCCACCGGCCGCCCCATCGGTCATCCCACCGGTCGGGTTCCCGGGTGCGCCCGTCGAGCCGCGCGCCGCCGCCCGCGAAGGCGCTCACCGGCGGCACGACGGGCGCCTTGTCGGCCAGCGGTCGCGCGAGGTAGCGCCGGTGGCGCCGGGGCGAGGTCGCCTCGACGGCCGCCGTCACCCGGTGGATCCAGGCCGCCATCTCGGCCGGGGTGGTGCCGTAGCGGTCGGCCCAGGCGGACAGGGGCCAGCCGGTGCCGTCGACGGCGGGCACATCGCTGCCCAGCCACGTCATCAGGTGCGCCAGCAGGGCCCGGTCGGCGGGCTCGGGCAGCGCCTCGTGCGCCCACGCCGCGTCGGGCACCCGTTCGGGCCGCTGCTGCAGGCCGTGGGCGCGCCGCCGGTCGCGGTGCAGCTCGCCGAGGGCCGAGCGCACGACCCGGACGAGGTAGCCGTGCGCAACGACAGGATCCCGCCGGCCCAGACGGTCGACGACCCTTTCCAGCAGGGGCACGGCGTCGTCGANGCAGCCGAGGTCGCAGGCGGCGAGGACGCCGGTCTGGACCGCTCGCGGCCCGGCGGGACAGGGCGTCCCGCCGTGGCGCGCCGACCGGCGGGACAGGGTGTCGTTGACCGCGCGGACGGCGGCCGCGAACGTCATCTGTTCCATATGTTCCGAGCGTGCCGGCTCAGCCACGCTCACGGACTCCCGCGAAGTGCCGAGTTGACCGGTGCGGCCGGCAGATTCTGCCAGTCCCAGCCTCGGCCACATCGGCCAGTCCGAGCACCGGCCGCGGGCCGGGCCGCCCGCGCGCGATCCCGGCCGGCCCGCCTCGCGTGGCCGCGCAGCGATGCCGGGCCGGCCACGCGCACGTCGCCACGCCCTACGCTGCATGCTGTGTCCACCGAGCCGGGCGAGCAGGCCCTCGAACAGGTCATCGCCGCCCGGGTCCGCGAGTACCGCCTCNCCGCCGCGCTGTCGGTCGCGGAGCTCGCGCGGCGCACCGAGATGTCCAAGGCGATGCTCTCGAAGATCGAGAATGCCCAGACGTCCTGCAGCCTGTCCACCCTGGGCCGGCTCGCCGCCGGACTCGGCGTCCCCGTGACGGCGCTGTTCCGCGGCGTCGACGACGAGCGGGAGGCGGTGTTCGTGCCCGCCGGGCACGGCGCCCGGATCGTGCGCCGCGGCAGCCGGGTCGNCCACCTCTACGAGCTGCTGGGCACCCTGCGCGAAGGAAGCAGGCGGATGGAGCCCCTGCTGGTCACCCTGACCGAGGCCAGCGAGGTCTTCCCGCTGTTCCAGCACGAGGGCACCGAGTTCCTCTACGTCCTCGACGGCATGCTGGAGTACGNCCACGGCGAGGCTCGCTACGTGCTGCACCCCGGCGACGCGCTGATGTTCGACGGCCAGGGCCCGCACGGCCCGGTCCGCCTGCTGAAGCTCCCGATCCGCTTCCTGTCGGTCACCGCCTACGGCTCCCACGACGTCGCCTGACGCCCTGCCGCGTGCACCGCGCGGCCGGTTCAGCGCATCTGGCCGGCGCAGGTGTAGGGATGCGGGCTGACCAGGGGGGCGTTCTCCGCGAAGCGGGAGAGGCGGAAGTCGGCGGCGGGGATGAGGGGATGGCTGGAGTCCCCGTCGACGACGAGATCCGCGACGAGCTCACCGACCGCGACCGAAATCTTGAACCCGTGGCCGCTGAACCCCGCCGCGACGAACAGTCCGTCGACCGGCGTCGCCGAGATGATCGGGTTGTAGTCGGGGGTGACGTCGTAGCACCCGGCGTAGGACGACGACAGCGCCACCTCGGGCAGGCCTGGGAAGCGATGGGCGAACCGGCCGACGGCACGCTCCACGTACTGCGGGTCCGCGACACCCGGGTAGGCGTCGGGGTCGACCCACTGCGGGCGGCTGTGGTCGCTGTTGCCGACCAGCAGGTCGCCGGAGGGTTCCGGGCGCACGTACTGCAGGCCGACCAGGTCGGACAGCACCGGCACGGGCCCGACCGGCGCGCCCGGCGCCACCATCAGGATCTGCTCCCGCTGGGCCCGCAACGGCAGGTCGATGCCGACCCCGGCGGCCAGCGCCGCCGACCACACGCCCGCCGCGAGCACGACCGCGCCGGCGGCGATCCGGCTGCCGTCGGCGAGCTCGACCCCGACCACTCGCCCGCTCTCGCCCACGCCGGCGCCCCCGTCCCCATCCCCGCCTTCGCCTTCGCCTCTGCCTTCGCCCGAGGTCAGGATGCGTGTCACCGGGGCGCCCTGGCGGACCCGGACCCCGCCCTGGCGGGCCGCGGCCAGATAGGCGTGGCAGGTCCGGTAGGCGTCGCCGTAGCCGCCGCGCGGCTCGTAGGCGAACGCGGCGAAGTCGGCGAGGTTCGCCGCCGGCCACAGCTCGGCGACCTCCGCGGGATCGGCGAGGCGGGTGTCGATGCCGACCGCCGCCGCCGCCTCGACGTTGGCCGCCAGCGCCGCGGCGTCCCCCGGCCCGACCCCGACGACATAGCCGACCTGCTCGAAGCCGACCCCGTCGGCCACCCCGAGGATCTCGGCGGCGTGGGTGAACAGCTGCACGCCGTGCCAGGCCATCACGGCGAGCGAACGCACCCCGTAGTGGCAGCGGACGATGCCGCTGGACCGGCCCGTCCCCCCGGAGCCGACGGTGGCCCGTTCGAGGACCAGCACGTTGCACACGCCCTTGCGCGTCAGCGCCCAGGCGGCCGCGGCCCCCTCGATGCCGCCGCCGACGATGACGACGTCGGCGCTCCCCTGCACGGTCATCGGCCGGGAATCCAGTCGGTTCCGGCCAGCGGCACCCCGGCCATCGCCGCCGCCTCGACGGTGAGCGCGACGAGATCCTCGGGTTCGAGGCGGTGCACGTCGCTCTTGCCGCAGGCGCGGGCCAGCATCGTCGTCTCCATCGCCAGCGCCCGCAGGTAGTTGGCCACCCGATGGGCGCCGAGCCGCGGGTCGAGGCGGGCGGTCAGCTCGTCGTCCTGGGTGGCGACGCCGACCGGGCAACGGCCGGTGTGGCAGTGCGTGCAGTGGCCCGGCGCGGTGCCGAGCGCGGCGTACTCCGGCGTCACGTCGACCTCCACGCCGGGGAAGGGCACACCGGCGAGGGTCGCGTCGGCCGGGGTCTCGTCCGGGTCGTCGAGGCGGCGGTAGGTCGGGGCGTTGCAGCCCAGTGCGACGAGGGGGGCGACGCCGAGGGAGACGGCGTCCGCGCCGAGCGCGAGCGCCTTGGCGACGTCGGCGCCGGTGCGGATGCCACCCGAGATGATCAGTCCCACCTCGCCGGTGAGCCGCAGGTCGGCCAGGGCCGCGGCGGCGAGGCGCACCGCGGCGAGGGTGGGGATCCCGGTGTGCTCGATGAAGGCGTCCTGGGTGGCACCGGTGCCACCCTGCATCCCGTCGACGACGACGACGTCGGCCCCGGCGGCGACGGCGAGGCGCACGTCGTGGTCCACCCTGGTCGCGCCGATCTTGACGTAGACGGGCACCTGCCAGTCGGTGACCTCGCGGATCTCCTCGATCTTGATCTTGAGGTCGTCNGGCCCCGTCCAGTCCGGGTGCCGGCTGGCCGAGCGTTGGTCGACCCCCTCGGGCAGGGTGCGCATTCCCGCCACCCGGGCACCGACCTTCTGCCCGAGCAACATCCCGCCGCCGCCCGGCTTCGCCCCCTGGCCGAGCACGATCTCCACCGCGTCGGCGGCGCGCAGATCCGCCGGGTTGAAGCCGTAGCGCGACGGCAGGCACTGGTACACCAGAGTCGTCGAGGCCGACCGCTCCTCCGGCGTCATTCCGCCGTCGCCCGTCGTCGTGGACGTGCCGACCAACGAAGCCGCGCGGCCCAACGCCTCCTTCGCCTGCGCCGACAGCGAGCCGAACGACATCCCCGCGATGGTGATCGGGATGTCGAGGACCACCGGGCGGGCGGCGCGGCGGGCGCCGAGGACGGTCCGCGTGTCGCAGCGCTCCCGGTAGCCCTCCAGCGGGTAGCGCGAGGCGCTGGCGGTGAGCAGCAGCAGGTCGTCGAAGTCCGGGACGGCGCGTCGCGCGCCCCAGCCGCGGATCGGGTAGCGCCCCAGCTCCGCCCGCTCGCGGATTTCGGCGAGCACCGGGGGGCCGAAGGTGTGGTGCGGCGGGTACCGCTCGTCCGCGGGCGGCGGCTGCGGGTGCGGCTGCGGGTGCGGCTGCGGGTGCCGACCGTCGATCGTGTCGGGGTGGGGCATCGTCGACTCCGATCAGTAGGCGCCGTGATGGGCGGTGTCGAAGTGGTAGAGCCGGCGGGCCGACGCCACCCGGGTGACGTTCTCCGGATCGACGTGGTCGAAGCCGGCCTGCGCCGCCAGGGCCCGCACCGCGGCGACGTCGGCGGCGGTGAGGTCGCAGATTCGGGCGTCGGTGCCGAGGCTGCGCACGCGCCCGGCCACGTAGATCACCGCCTCGTAGAGGGAGTCGCCGAGGGCCTCGCCCGCGTCGCCGCCGACGAGGATCGTCCCTGCCTGGGCCAGGAACGCGCAGTACCGGCCGACGTCCCCGGCGACCGCGAGCCGCCCGCCCTTGAGCGAGATCCCGGCGCGCAGCGACGCGTCGCCCTCGACGACGACGAGCCCGCCGTGCGCGGACGCGGCCGCGCTCTGGCTGGCCGCGCCCCGGACCCGCACGGTGCCGGACATCAGGTTCTCCCCCGCGCCCCAGCCGACCGGACCGTCCACGGTCACCTCGGCCGCCTCGCCGAGGCCGCCGACGTAGTAGCCGGCGGGTCCCGCGATCGTCACCCGGACCGCCCGGGTGAGCCCCACCGCCAGGTTGTGCCGGCCGGCGGGGTTGACCAGCCGGGCCCGCGCGCCGTCCGGCAGCGACCGCAGCGCCGCGTTGACGTGCCGGGTCGCCATCTCGGCCAGGTCGAGGACGAGCTCTGCGGGCGCCGCCCTCTCGGCCGTTTCGGCGCCAGCACCGGTGGCGCCGGTCAGTTCGCCCACAGGTAGACCTCCTCCGGCTCGGGTTCNTACACCGCCGCGTCGGCGAGTCCCGGCAGGCCGAGCAGGGCCCGGTACTCCGACACCATCGCCACCCACCGGTCGGTCTCGGCGATGATCGCCGGCTTGCACGCGATCGGGTCGCGGACGACCGCGAAACTGTCCGCGGTGGTCACGGCGAGGGTGAAGAAGCCGTCGAAGGTCGCGGTGAGCCGGCGCAGGGCCGCGGCCAGGTCGTCGCCGGCGGCCAGCCGCGCGGCGAGGTAGTGGGCGGCGACCTCGGAGTCGTTGTCGGTCTCGGTGGTCACGCCCGCCTCGGCGAGCCGGCGCCGGATGGTGGCGTGGTTGGCGAACGACCCGTTGTGGACCAGGCAGAGCGTCGTGTCCACCGGCGTCGCTCCCAGCCCCGGCACGGCGGCGGGGACGATCGGCGTCGCGGCACCGGAGGCGGGGCCGATCGGCGTCGCCGGGATGGTCGCCCGTGCGCCGCAGGCGGGCGCGGGTGGGCGGACCGCGAACGGGTGGCAGTGCGCGGCGGTGACCGCGGATTCGGTCGCCATCCGGGTGTGCGCAAGCGCGCGGACCCCGGACCGGCCGGCGAGGCCGATCCGGGTGGCGAACGCGACCGGGTCACCGACCGCCTTGAGGACCTCCAGCCCGTCGGAGTGGATGGCCACCCCCGCCGAGTCCGGGCCGCGTTCGGCGACACCGCGCAGCATGCCCGCGATCATGGCGCCGAGCCGATGCCGGTAGGTGTCGTCCTTCAGGTGCAGGCCCGCGATGCCACACATGCCGACGCCTCTCCTCTCGCCCGCGGACACTCCCGTCGCCCGCCGACGTCGCGACCGGCGCAACGCCCGTCAGAACGCCGTGAGGTAACGCCTGGTCTCCCAGGAACCCACCCGGCTGTGCCAGTCCAGAAACTCCGCCCGCCGCCGCGCGGCGTAGTACGCCGGGACGCCGGCGCCGCCCGCGGCCGCGAGCACCCCGGTGATCACCGGATCGGCCACGAACGCCTCCACGGCATGTAGCAGCGTCGGCGGCAGTTCCGCGGCCACGGCGGCGGCGCGGCCCCGACCGGGCCCGGGTCGAGCCCGGCGTCGATGCCGTCGAGGCCCGCCGCGATGAGCCCGGCGATCGCCAGGTAGGGATTCGCCGCGCCGTCGACCACCCGGATCTCCACCCGATCCCCGTCCGGTACCCGGATCAGGTGGGTCCGGTCGTTGCCGCCGTAGGTCGCCCGGCTCGGTGTCCAGGTGGCGCCGGAGTTCGGCGGCGGCGCGCCCGTCCGCTTGAAGGAGTTCACCGTCGGGGTGAGCAGCGCGAGCAGGGCCGGCACGTGGCTGAGCACCCCGCCGACGAAGGAGTAGGCGAGCGTGGACAGTCCCAGGCCGCGCGGGTCGGAGTCGTCCGGGAACAGCGCCTGCTCGCCTGCCCACAGGGAGACGTGCNGGTGCATGCCGCTGCCGGTCAGCCCGGTGAACGNCTTGGGCATGAAGGTGGCGATCATCCCGCGCCGCTCGGCCGTCATCCGGACCAGGTAACGGAACGCGATGACCCGGTCGGCCGTGGTGAGAGCGTCGGCGTGNCCGAAGTTCTGCTCGAACTGGCCGTTGCCGTCCTCGTGGTCGTTGGCGTAGTTGTCCCAGCCCAGGGAGTTCAGCGCGGCGGAGACCTCGGTGAGGTGGTCGTACATCCGGGTGAGGTCGCGGGCGTCGTAGCAGGGCTTCGCGGCGGCGTCCTCGGCGTCGGCGGGAACGATCGTCCCGTCGGGTCCGCGGCGGACGAGGAAGTACTCGCACTCGGCGCCGACCTGCATCGACATCCCGGCGCCGGCGAGGCGCTCGCGCAGCCGACGCAGGATGATCCGCGGCGCGAACGGCCACGGCGCGCCGTCGACGTGCGGGTCGCACTGCACCATCGCCAGCCCCGGCCGGACGGTCGGCAGTGCCACGTACGAGTCCGGATCGGGCATCGCGATGATGTCCGGATCACTCGGCACCTGGCCGGTGCCACCGGCCGCGAAGCCGGCGAACCCCACCCCGTCGGCCTGGGCGCGGTCGAGCGCCGCGGCCGGGACCAGCTTGGCGCACGGCTTGCCGTCGAGGTCGACGAAGGTCGCCAGGACGAAGGTCGTGCCGTCGGCGGCGGCCCGCTCCGCCAGCGACACGCCCGCAGAGCGGGACACGCCCGGGGAGCGGGACACGCCCGGGGAGCCCGACGTGCCGGCCACGGTCGACCACCCCCGACATGTCTCCCCACATGAACCATCGTCAACTGACATTCGACGAGAGGACCGTGTCGGCGGAACGGCGCCACAGTAACGATTCCGTAACGTTGCGCTGCGTCGCCCCGCGTGTCGCCACGGCCCGGAGCCCTCGTCCGCGCGAAGGGTCAGGCGCTCGGATCGAGGGCGTCCCGCGCGCCGCCCTCGGACGGACGGGGCACCTGCGGCGGCGAGGACCGCGCCCGTGCCTGCGCGACCGCGGCCCTCGCGTCGTAGCGGATCAGCGCGGGTACCGCGGCTGTCGCCAGCAGCAGGCAGCCGATGCCCGCCAGTCCCCCGCTGACCACGGAGAACGCCGGTGAGGTGACCGCCGCGACACTACCGGCCTCCAGGTCCCCCAGCCGGGGCCCGCCGGTGACCACGACGAGGAACACGCCCTGCAGCCGCCCGCGCATCTCGTCGGGGGTCGCGACGTTGAGGATCGCGTTGCGCAGGATGGCACTGACCATGTCGGCGGCGCCCGCAAGCGCCAGCAGCGCCAGGCCGAGCGCGATGTCGTGGGCCAGGCCGAAGCCGGCGATCGCCCCGCCCCACAGCACGATCGAGACCACCACTGCGAGCCCCTGGCGGCGGACTCCGCCGAGCGGGCCGGACAGCCCGGCGGCGAGCAGGGAGCCGACCGCGACCGCCGAGTACATCGCGCCCGCCGTCGCGCTCCCCCCGCCGAAGCGGCCCTCGGCGAGCNCCGGGAACAACGCCCGCGGCATCCCGAACACCATCGCGATGATGTCGACCACGAAGGTCATCAACAGCACCGGCTGCCCGCGCAGGAACCGCAGTCCCTCGGCGACGCTGGCCACCCCCGCGCCGCGCCCGCCGCCGCGCGGCGGCATCGCCGGCAGCCGGGCCAGCCCGTACAGCGGGGCGGCGAAGGTGACCAGGTCGATCGCGTAGGCAATCGAGAAGCCGCCGGCGGCCACGGACACGCCGGCGATGAGCGGGCCGAACACCCCGGCGGCCGTGCCACCGATCTGGGCCAGGGCGCTGGCGGCCGGCAGGTGCTCGAGCGGGATCAGGTTGGGCGTCATCGCCCGGCGGGCCGGTTGGTCGGCGNCCAGCAGCGCGGACTGCACGGCGACCAGGCACATCAGCGGCCAGGCGACGTCGTCGACGGCGCCGGCGAGTGTCAGCAGCAGGAACGCCGCCGAGACCACTGCCAGGCCACCAGAGGTGATCATGGCGAGGCGNCGGCGGTCGACCGCGTCCACGATGGCGCCGCCGAACAGCCCGCCGGCGACGAGCGGCACCAGCGCCACCAGGCTGACCAGGCCGACCTGAAACGACGAGCGGGTGACGGCGAAGACCTGCAGCAGCACCGCGGTGGCGGTGATCTGGGAGCCGAGGGCGGAGATCGTCTCTCCGACCCACAGCCGGCGGTAGGCCGGGTGCTCCCGCAGCGGGGAGAGGTCGGCGAGCAGCGCGGCCGGGCGCGGGCGCCGTCGCGGGGATGCCCCGTCCGGCGACCGGCCTGCGCGCACCCGCGTCCCCTCCGCTCAGCCGATCCACGGCTCGGCGGTCGCCGGTCCCGGGCAGCACGCACGCTACCGCGCCCAACCGGACATCCGCCCGTGGTCCCGGGCACACGACGGCGGCCCCGGCCGGCACCCGTGGGCACCGATCGGGGCCGCCGCCGCGCGGACCGCCGCCGCTCAGAGCTTGCGGTAACGGGCTTCGAAGAAGGAGTAGACACCGAACAGCACCAGGCCGATCGCGCAGACGGTGAGCAGCCACTGGCCGTACGCCTGCCCGGCGAGGGTCTTCAGCGTGCCGTCGAGGCCCTTGGCCTCCTTCGGGTCGAACTCGATCGCCGCCTTGGTCACGAACACCCCGGCCAGCCCGAACACGACGCCGCGCACGATGTACCCGACCAGACCCGCGGGCTTGGCGATCTTCCGGGCGAGGGAGCCCATCTGGCCGATCTTCAGCTTCTCCTCGAACTTCCGCTTCGCCCCACGGATGATCATGCCGATGCCGATGCCGACGACCACGAGGCCGACGATCCCCACGAGCACCCGGCCGGCGTCGTTGCGCATGACCCGCGCGGTCCAGGGCGCCGGCTCGCCGGACCCGCCGCCGCCCGAGACGAGGAAGCTGATCGTGCTGCCGGCGATCACCAGGTAGACGACGCCACGCGCCGCGGAGACCACCCGCTTCGCGGTCCGCTTCTTCTCGTCGCTTTCGTCCTGCACGCCGACCGCGGCCTCGAGCAGCCGCCAGGCCGCGTACCCCAGGAAGCCGATGACCATGATGACCAGCACCGCGGACCCGAACGGCTTGTCCTTGATCTCCCCGAGCGCGCCGTTGCGGTTCGTCTGGGCGTTGCTCAGGCCGAAGGCGACCTGGAGGGCGAGCACGCCGATGAGGACGTAGACCAGGCCCCGTCCGGCGAGTCCGATGCGGGCGGTGAGGTCGACCGTCCGGCTGTGGCGAGCCTGGCGCGCCGCGCCCTTCGCCTGGCTGCCAGCGTCGCCGCCGCTGGTGACGGCGTGCCGCAGCCGGCCGCCGGTCTGCACCGACACAGTGATCACTCCCTCGGACCATGGGATCGGTTGATCCGGAGGAAGCGATGCCCGNCCGGGGACCCGCAAAACCGGGGCCGCCCAAAACCGGACGAGACGACCGGACGAGGCCCGGTCAGGCCGACGTCGGCGCCAGATACCGAAGCAGCACCACATCGTCGAGTTGTCGGACCTCGGCCAGCCGCAGCGGGGAGCGGACGTCCTGGGGAAACGCGCCGGGGCCGACGAATGCCGGCGCGTCCCGCTCGCCGACGAAGAACGGGGCAACCGCCAGGTGCAGCTCGTCGACGAGGCCGGCGGTGAGGAAGGCGGTGTGCACCGAGGTTCCCCCCTCGACCAGCAGGCGGCGCACTCCCCGGCGGTCGAGGTCGGCGAGCACCGCGGCGACGTCCACCCACGGCCGACCGGGCAGGTCGACGACGCTCACCCGCGGCGCCGCGGACCAGGACGGCGGCGGGGCGGCGCTGCCGGCGCGCCGGTAGACGAGCGTGTCGACCGGGTCGGTGCCGAACACGCGGGACCGCGGATCGAGGTCGCCGCCGCCGGAGAGCACCACCTTGACCGGCGTCGGCGGCAGGCCCGCGGCGACCCGCGCGGCACGACGATGCTCGGCGCGCACCGCGAGACGAGGGTCGTCCCGCCGGACGGTCTCGGCTCCGACGAGGATCGCGTCGCACCCGGCGCGCACCTCGTCGACCCGTTCGAGGTCCGCCGGGCCGGAGAGGATCAGCCGCGCCTGCGAGCAGTCGTCGATCCGGCCGTCCAGCGACATCGCGCAGCTACAGATCACGTAGGGACGCAGCGCCGGGGGGCGCCCCACCACCGTGCGTACGCCGTCCACGCGCGTCAGCATGGCATGCCGATCGGGAGCGGCCGCGGGGCCGCCGCGGCACGGGACTACCGTGACCTGCTGTGCGGATCGCGACGTGGAACATCAACTCCGCGAAGGCCAGGCAGGCCCGGCTGATCGAGTGGCTGGACCGCGCCGGACCGGACGTGGTGTGCCTGCAGGAGACGAAGCTGTCGGACGACGCCTTCCTCGAGCTGTTCGACGAGGACCTGTTCCGGCGTGGCTACCGGGTCGCCCATCACGGCGACGGCCGGTGGAACGGCGTGGCGATCCTGTCGCGAGGCAGCCTCGACGACGTCGTACGGGGCCTGCCGGGCGGCCCGGGTTTCCCCGATCCCGAACCCCGCNCGATCGCCGCGACCTGCGACGGCGTTCGGGTCTGGTCGCTGTACGTGCCGAACGGGCGCACCGTCGACGACCCNCACTACGCCTACAAGCTGTCCTGGCTCGCCGCCCTGCGCGACGTCGTCGCCGCGGAGGTGACCCGGGGCCCCCTGATGACCCTCGGCGACTTCAACATCGCCCCGACGGACGCCGACGTGTGGGACGTCGCGCAGTTCGAGGGCGCCACGCACGTCACCCCGGCCGAACGCGCCGCCCTCGGCGAGCTCGTCGACGCCGGTCTCGTCGACGTCCTGCGGACCCGCTGGCCCGACGACGTCGTCTACACCTACTGGGATTACCGCCAGCTCTGCTTCCCGAAGAACTTCGGCATGCGCATCGACCTGACGCTGGCGTCCGCCGACGTGGCGGACAGGGTGCGCGCGGTGTGGGTGGACCGGGCGGCCCNCAAGGGAACCGNCACCAGCGACCACGCGCCGGTGATCGTCGACCTGGACGTCGCGCCGGACGGGGACGTCGGCCCCATGGTGCCGCCGCCGTCGAGCCGCGGCTCGACGGGCCGGGCGAGCGGCGGCCGGTCGTCGTCCGCCACCGGCGACTCGCTGCGCCGCCGCTGACGCCGACGCGGGCCCGGGAGGTCACCCGACCCGGGCCCGATACCGCGGCGGCCCGGGGTGCGGCGGCCCGGGGTGTGGAGGGACTCGCACCCCGGGCGCGCCGCCACGCGGCCGGTGGGTCCGCGGACTCGGGCCGCCCACTCTCGCGCTGCGCCGCGGGCTACGCCGACGCGGTCGAAACCTCGCCGGGCTGGGCCGGCGCGACCTCGGCCGGCTTCGCGACGCCGGCCGGCGTCGCCGCGTCGACCGCCTTCGCCGCGTCGACCGGCTGCACCACGGCGGTCGGCTGCACCACGGCGGTCGGCTTGTGGTCGCCGCTCGCCGCGGTGACGGCGATGCGGGTCGCCTTCGGCTCGGCCGCAGCGCCCGCGAGCCGGACGGTCAGCACGCCCCGGTCGTAGCCCGCGGAGATCCGCGAGGCGTCGACCCGCTCGGGGAGCCGGAACTCCCGGCGGAAGCTGCCGGACCAGCTCTCGCGGTGGACACGACCGGCGCGCTCCTGCTCGCGCTGCCCGCCGCGCCGGCCGCGGACGACCAGGCGGCCGCGGTCGATCTCGACGACCACGTCACGCTCCACGTCGACCCCGGGCAGCTCGAGGTTGATCAGCACATCCTCGCCCTCGGTGACGACGTCGGCCGAGGGAACGGCGAGCTCCGCGCTCGAGGAGCGGCCGGCGAGCGCCGGGCGGCGGGTGCCCCACGCGCGCCGAACGATCTCGTCGAACTCCCGGTCCATCCGCCCCAGCGCCGCGAACGGGTCCCACAGGTAGGTGCTCACAAGGGCCTCCCTCGTCTCGATCGATCTCTGGGTGCCACGNCGGACCGGGCCGCCTCGAGGCGCATCCCGGCGATCCTTCGCCGAGCCGCCTTCGCTTTCAGCCCGTCCGTCGTTCACAGTTCATGAGTCTAGGACGCTCAATCTTCGGGATGCAAGCCTCGGCAGCACTTCTGGTGGAGAGTGACCCAGGTGACACCGAGGTCGCGATCCCGCGGCCCCACGGACGCCGGGGCGACCTCCACGATCGTCCGCGGGGGTACCCGAACCCCGCCGCCGCGGCACCGCACCCGGCCCGTTCGGGCTGACCCGAGAGGGGCTCACCCATCCCCCGACCGGGGCAGGTCCACGAGGGAACGCCCGCGCGGCCCGCGTACCCGGAACGACCCGCACCTCCGGGCGGGCGCGGGAGTCAGCCACCCGCCGCCGGCCGCCGGTGGTGCCTGGGGCGTTCGGGGGACGTTCGGGGACGTTCGGGAGCTTTCGAGGGGCGTTCGGACGGCCGGGAGCGGTCGGGGGCGACCCGCCGGCGACCGATGGACACGCCGACCGCCGGAGCGCCAGCTCCGGGGATGGCGGCCCCGGGGGCCGCGACGCGCCCGACGGGAGAATGCCCGAGGAGCGCAGATCAGCACCGGGTGACCGGTTCGCGCCGTAGCCGGAATACCCGGCAAGACCAGCAAATCCTTACGGAGTGGAGAAAGGTCGGCCCCGATTACGAGCGGGTAAACCGACACTTCCGTCAAGGTTACGAGGGGTGACGACAAGTAAGCCACACCATCGTGGTATAAAGTCCCACGCTATACCGGACTGCATGCTGGGGAGGCTGTTCGTGTACCTCGAGCGAACGGTTGCAGCGCCGCACGTGTTTCCTTGGCGGGGTCGCCCAGAACGACCCACTCCCGTCAGGCGGCATCCCGCCGACAGCCCCGCCCGTCCGTCGCCGCGGCGACGGCCCCTCGGGGCGTTTCCGACGGACCGCCCGATCGCGCGCGACTGACGATCCCACGATCGGCGAGTGCACGTGGTCGAGGGTCATCTGTCACGGATCGATGGCGCCGGCAGCACAGAGGACAAGGAGTGGCATTGAACGAGAGCGATCGGCGCGCGGCTCTGGCGGTCGCGACGCCCGGGGGTGACATCCCCTTCCCCGCGTTGGACTTCGATGATCTACCGGCTTCGGTGGTCAGCCGGTTCCGCGAGGTCGCCGCGCACCTGCCCGACACCCCGGCGGTGGTGTCCCCGGGCGTCGCGATGACGTTCGCCGAGGCCGACCNCCGCACGGACGACATCGCGGTGGCCGTGCTGGGGCGCCTCGACGCAACCGAGGACGGCCCGGTGGCGACGCTGCTGCCGCACGGGGTCCCGGGGCTGCTCGGCGTCCTGGCGGCGATGAAGACCGGCCGGCCCGTCGTCCCGCTCGATCCGATGGTGCCGGCGGGACGGATGGCTCAGATCATCCGTCAGGCCGGCTGCGTCGCGCTGCTCACCGACCTGAGCGACGGCTCCGTGGCCCGCTCCGCGGTGGGCCTGCGGCCGGTGGGATCGTCGGACGCGCAGGCGAGCGCCGCGGCGTCGGTCGACCCGAAGCCGCTGCTGGAGCTGCTGGCCGGCGACGGTCCCCGGCTGGTGCTGGACCTCGCGGCCGCGGCCAGNGACGGCGCCGAGTGGATCGCCGCCAACGGAGCCGACGCGGTCTGGTGGCCCGAGCCGCAGCTCACCGACCCGGCCTGCATCGTGTTCACCTCCGGCTCCACCGGCGCGCCCAAGGGCGTCGTGTGGAGCCACGGCACATTCCTGTGCGACGCCTATGCCGGCGCGCAGCGCCTCGGCTTCGCGCCCGGCGACCGGTTGGCGCTGGTGCTGCCGTACTCGTTCGCGGCGGGGATCACCGTCGTCGTGTTCGGCCTGCTCAACGGCGCGGGCCTCTACGCCTACGACCCGCGGTCGGCGGGGCTGGCCGGTCTCGGCGACTGGATCAACGCCCAGCAGCTGACGGCGTTGCAGACCACCCCGTCGCTGCTGCGGGCGCTGCTCGGCGCGCTCGGACCGGACGAGGTCCTCGCCGACCTGCGGATCGTCACCACCTGCGGGGAGGCCGCGTACGGCCGCGACATCGCCGCGCTGCGCCCGCACGTGCCGCCGTCGTGTACCTACGTGAACTGGTCGGGTGCCTCCGAGATCGCCTCGCTGGGCTTCTTCGAGATCCCCCCCGACGCGCCGGTGCCCGCGGGCACCGTGCCGGCGGGGCTGCCCGCACCGGGCAAGGAGGTGGTGTTCCGCCGTGAGGACGGCTCCATCGCCGGGCCCGGCGAGTCGGGCGACGTCGAGGTGACCTCGGCGTACCTGTCCGCGGGCTACTGGGGCAGCCCGGAGCTGACGGCGGAGAAGTTCACCCCGCGCGCGGACGGCCGGACCACCTGCCGCACCGGCGACCTCGGCCGCTTCGAGCCCGACGGCACGGTGGTGCTGCTCGGCCGGCGCGACGCCGCGGTGAAGATCCGCGGGTACCTGGTGGAGCCGAGCGAGGTCGAGGCGGCCCTGCTGAACTCCCCGGAGATCGCCGAGGCGGTGGTCACCGCGGTGACCACCGGGTCACAGAACCGCCTGGTCGCCTACGTCGTCCCGGCGGTGCACGGCAACACGCTGTCCCCGGTGCGCATCCGCCGGGCGCTGCGCGAACGGCTGCCGGTGTGGATGGTGCCCACGACGATCGTGGCGCTGGCGGAGATGCCCCGCAACGAGCGCGGCAAGGTCGACCGCGGTGCCCTGCCGCCCCCGCCCGCGGCCCCCGCCGGCTNCGCCCGGCCGCGGACCCAGTGGGAGATCGTCGTCGCCGACATCTGGACCCGGGTCCTGGACCTCGAGGAGGTGGGGATCGAGGACGACTTCATGGAGCTCGGCGGCGACTCCCTGGCCGCCAACGAGCTGCTCACCCTCGTCGGCGAGAAGCTTGGGGTGTCCCTGCCCTCGTCGGCCCTGGTCGACTCCCCCACGCTCGGCGCCTTCGCCCGGACGGTCTCGCTGGCCCAGCAGGCCGGCCCCCGCCACCCGACCGTTGTGCCGCTGCGCACCACCGGCTCGCGCCCGCCGCTGTTCTGCTTCGCCGGAGCCGGCGCGCTCGCGCTCGGTTTCCACTCGCTGGCCCGCCGGCTCGGCGACGACCAGCCGGTCTACGCCTTCCAGGCGCACGGGCTGGAACGGCGTGGCTTCCCCGACTGGAGCGTGGCGAAGACCGCCCGCCGCCATCTGGAGATCATCCGGATCATCGCGCCGCGGGGCCCTTACCTGCTGGCCGGGCACTCCCTCGGCGGTCTGATCGCAATGGAGATCGCCCAGCAGCTCGCTGCGGCCGGCGACGAGGTCGGTTTCCTGTCGATCATGGACACCTACATGCCGTCCTCCCTGCGGATCGCGCCCGGTGAGGAGGACGGCGCGGTGCCGGCCGCCGAGACCGCGACCGCGGTCGACGCGCCGACGGCGCCCGGAGGAGCGCAGGAGCACGCCCGCGCCTACCGCCACCGCCTGGCCCGCTTCACCCAGCGGCTGCTGCCGGAACAGCGGGCGAACTTCACCAACATCGCGACGCTCAAAAAAATGGTGCAGATTCCGCTGACCGGCGTGGTGCAGTTTGGCGGAATGGAGCAGTTTGACGTCTTCTTCAATCACGGCAGGCTGCTCGAGCGGTTCTACCGGCCGCAGCCGTGGGCCGGCCGGACCCTCGTCTACCGATCGGCCGAGAATCCGGACTCGGCGGACGCGTGGTCGGCCTTCCTCACCGGCAGCCACGACACGCNCTACGTCCCTTGTGAACATTTTTATCTGCTTCGGGAACCGCACGTCATAAAGATCTCCGAGCATTTCCAGGCGGAGATCGACCGGGTGGTGGCCGAGCAGGCGGCTCGGCGCTGAGCGTTCGGTAGCCGCGTTCGGTAGCCGGGTTCGGCGGCCGAGTCCCGGCACCGCCCGGCGATCGGGCGGTGCCGGGACGCCGCGTGGCTAGCGGCGGTCGGCGGCGTAGGTCACGCGGACGTCGGTGAAGCCCAGCGCGCCCAGCAGACCGCGCAGCATGGCGGTCGTGTTCTTCTTGCCCAGCTCGATGACCTGGCCGTCGGTCCTGGCCGCGTCGGTCATCTTCGACGAGGCCTTCTGGTACAGCGCCTTGTCGCTGCTGACCCCGCCGAGCAGGCCGCCGACCCGGTCCAGCGCGCCGCGCTGGCGGGCGACGACGTAGCTGTGGTCGAGGTCCAGCACCGGCGTGGACAGGGTCGGGTTGGGCAGCTCGATGGTCACCGATCGGCGGTCCGGTGAGACCGTGACGGCATCGGCGTCGANGTGACCGAAGTCGACCGTCGAGTCGACCGTGCCGACCCCCACGAACAGCGTGCGCTCGCCCTTGAGTGCCGCCGGGATCCACTTGGTGTCGTCCTCGAGATCGACGACGACCTCGAAGTGGGCGCCGGCGGCATGGTACGAGCTGAGGTCCTCCAGGGAACGCAGCACCGCCGGCGAGCTGCGGTCGATCGTCCGCTCCTTGAACGGGTTGAGGCTGGGCCGCCACCCGGCCACCACCGCGATCAGNCCGACGACGAGCACGGCGAGCAGGATGGTGGCGATCAGCCGCAGCGGGCTGAAGCGGGTCGGCAGGGAGCGCAGGGTCCGGTTCGAGCGGGTGGGCCGGTCCGTGCCGGGCTCGTCGTTCATAGTCGTTGATGTACCCGAAAACCGCGGTAACCACGCCATTGTCGGCGTCACGACCGCCCGTCGGTGATCGTCGCCGGCTCGCTGGTGCGAGCCAGGATGATCGCGGTGCGGTCGTCGCCCTGCCGGCCCGGGGCATGCCGGCGCACGGCGTCGAAGGCGTCGTCGAGCAGGCCCACCGGGGTGCGGCCGGGGTCACGCAGGATCTCCGCGATCAGCCGGTGCGCGCCGAACTGGCTCCCGGCGGCGTCGCGTGCCTCCACCAGCCCGTCGGTGTAGGCGATGAGCACGTCCCCCGGTTCGAGGTGCAACGTCCGGATCTCCCACGCGCCGGGCGCGGCGAGCAGTCCCGACATCAGCGGACCCGTCGGCGGCAGCCGCACGATCTGGGCGGCGGCGTGCCGGCGGCCCCCCTTCGGCGCGGGCGGCGGGTTCGCCGGCCCGCGGCGTGCACCGGCCGCCGGCCCCACGATCGCGCTGATGTTCGCCGACGGCCGGGTTCCACCGGCGCCGGCGTTGCCCGCCGCGCCGCCGGCCGGCCGCCTGCGGGCCGGCTCCGCGGCGTCAGCCGAGACGTCGACCGGGACGTCCACCGCGGCGTCGGCCCTGGCGTCGGCCGCGGAGACGGGCGTCGGGTCGGCCGGCGCGGCCGGGCGGGGAATGGCCGGCGGCGCGGCCGGGCGGGCCGCGCCGAACGGCGGTGTCGCCGGCGCCGTGACCAGACCGATGGCCGGCGGTGTCGTCGGCGGTGTCGTCGGCGCGGCCATCGCCCAGGCCGGCCCGGCCCGGCGCAGCAGCAGCGCGTCCGGGTGGCCGGCGTTGACGTAGTGCAGCTCCCCACTGCGTGGATCGACGACGGCGATGATGGCGGTGGCGAACATCTCCTCGGTCTCGCCGAGGTTCTCCACCGCCCATTCCACCGCGGCGGCCGGCCCGGCGCCGGTGGACAGTGCGGCGTCGAGGAGCTGCTTGAGCCGCAGGGCGAAGACGCCCGCCGCGGCGCCGTGGCCCGAGACGTCGCCCACGACCACGGCGACGCGCCCGTCGGGCAGTTCGAAGGCGTCGTACCAGTCCCCCGCGAGCTCCCCCTGGGCCGGGTCGACCCGCCCGTGCAGCATCAGCCCGCGGGCGCGCAGCAGGGAGGGGGTGAGCGCGTCACGCAGGGCGATGACGGCGGGCCCCTGCTGCGCCAGCGCCTCCCAGGACCGCTCGTTCTGCCGCACGAGGCGCACGAGCTGGGCGCGCATCGTCTCGACGTCGGCCGCCAGCGCCACGATCTCCGCCGGGCCCACCGAGGGGATCCGCGTGTCGTAACGCCCGGCCGCCACGGAGTTGACCGACCGTTGCAGGGCGCCGATCGGGCGCAGCAGCCAGCGGCGCAGCACGATCATGATCGTCACCAGGACGCCGAGGATGACGAACATCGCGCTGGCCAGCGAGCTCAGCAGCAGCACGGAGGAGCTCTCGACCCGCCCGGACGCCTCGACCTGCTCGCGGTCGATCTGTCCGGCGAGGCGGGCGGTCTGGCGGCGCAGCTCGTCGAAGTCCCGGCGGGCGTTCGCGCGGACGATGCCGGCGGCCCCGGCCACGTCGCCGCGGGCCATCGCGGCCAGCTCCGGCTCGACGACCTCGCGCCGCCAGGTCCCGTAGGCGACGTCCACCCGGGTCCGCTGCGCCCGCAGGTCGGGGAAGTCGGCCAGCAGGTCGTCCAGCCGCGCGTTGAGCGCGGGGACCGAACGCCGGGAGTCGTCGAACGGCTTCAGGAAGCCGCGGTCGCGGGTGACGATGTAGCCGCGCAGCGCGCTTTCCTGATCGACGATGTCCGCGAGGAGCATCGCGGTGGTCGTGGCCGCGGGGTCGAGGTGCTTGCCCCGCTCGGTGGCGGCGTGCTGCGACCGCAGGGCGGAGGCCACGGCCAGCACCAGCATCACAATGATCGCGACGCTGGCGAGCAGCGTCAGCGTCCGGATGCCGCGCCGGAGGCCAGCCGTTTCGCCCACGCCAGGATTGTCGTCCACCCGTCGGGGGCGGGTTGTGCCGGGTGACGGGCGTCCCGGTTGACCCGGCGGCCGTCCGGCGGGCAGTCCCGACGTGCAACCCGACGGGTCCGGAGCACCCGACGGCCGAGGAATGCGGACCGGGCGACCGGGAACATGCCCGGCGGTACCGCCAGATCGCGTCCAGAAAGGCAGCCGAGTCATCGGTGGTACGAAANACGAAGTCGGTCAGGCAATGCAGCCAAATGNCCGATTTACTCTTCTCCGCCGAACCTCGGCGCGTGACGAGGTCAACCGGCGGGAAAACAACAGGTGACGCCGTGGAGCCGGAACCCGGCCCGCGGGCTGGTCGTTGACATCCNTGGACGTGCCGCCCCCTGACTTTCGCGGGTGCACGCCACTCGACCGGGCCACGAGCGCTCCTGGGCCGCCCCGGTCGCACTCCCCGACGCTCGCCGTCGCGGGGCGCCCCTGCGGCGGGCATCCGACACACAGGGTGGGAGCAGCACCACGATGACTTCCGGTTCGGCCACCGACCCGGCCCACGCACACCACGACCCGGCCCCTTCGCACCACGACCCGGCCCCTTCGCACCACGACCCGGCCCACGGGAGGGCCGCCTCGCCGGCCGTCTCGGCCGGGTCGGCGGGCCTGGCCCACGTCGACACGGCGATCTGGACCCGCGGGCTGACCAAGCGCTACGGCGCCCGGCGCGCCGTGGACCATCTCGACCTCCAGGTGCCCCGCGGGGCGCTGTCCGGCTTCGTCGGGCCCAACGGCGCCGGCAAGTCCACCACCCTGCGGATGCTGCTGGGCCTCATCCGACCGTCGGCCGGCCACGGCCACGTCCTGGGTGAGCCGATCACCGAGCCGGACCGCTACCTGCACCGGGTCGGCGCGATGATCGAGGGCCCGACGTTCCACCCGGGCCTGTCGGGCCGGCGCAACCTCGATCAGCTCGCGGTCCTGCGCGGGATCGGGGGCTGGCACCGGGCCCGCCGGCAGCGCCGCGTCGAGGAAGTGCTGGGGCAGGTGGGACTGGGCGAACGGGCCGACGACCGGTTCAGCACCTACTCCCTCGGCATGAAGCAGCGCCTCGGCATCGCCGCCGCCCTGCTGCCCGACCCGTGCCTGCTCATCCTGGACGAGCCGACCAACGGTCTGGACCCGGCGGGCATCCGGGAGATCCGGGCGCTGCTCGGCCAGCTCGCCGGCGGGGGGNTGACCATCTTCGTCTCCAGCCACCTGCTCACCGAGGTCGAGCAGATCTGCGACCACCTCGTCATGATCAATGGCGGGCGGATGTTGTTCCAGGGCCACGTCACCGACCTGCTCGCGGCCGAGGACCCCCGCATCCTGATGATCCCCGAGCACGACGGCGACGCGCGCCGGCTCGCCGGGCTGCTCGGTGACAAGGGCCTGCGCGTCGAGATCGATCTGCGCACCGGCCCCCCGAACGCCTCGGCCACCCGGGGTCGCCTGCCGGTCGTGACCGCGCACGCCCCGGAGGGGCTGGCCGCCCACCTCAACCGGCTCGCGATGCACGCCGGTATCACCCTGCGCTCGCTGCGCACCCATCGCCCCAACCTGGAGGAGACCTTCCTGCGCGTCACCGGAGAGATCGACGGCGACCTGGTCCGTACCGCCCAGGCCGGGCAGGCGCCGGACGGGAGCGTGCCGCCGCCCGCGGGCGCCGGGCTCGACCCGGCCCACAGCCGCGGGGGCGCCACGTGATCACGGCGTTCCGGGCCGAATGGGTGCCCCTGCTGCGGCCCCGGTTCCTGCTGGGCACGCTCGGCGCCGTCATCGCGTGTGCCCTCCTTGGCACCGTGCTGACCTTCTTCTCGGTCGGGCACCGGGACTTCGACGGCGATCCCGTCACCGCCGTCGCCCTGTCCCGGTCGGACGGCCTGATCCAGGGCGTGCAGGCCGTCAGCATCCTGCTGGGGGTGGTGGCGCTGTCGGTGGTCGCCGCCGCCCTGGCTGGCGACTACAGTCACGGCACCCTGCGCAACCAGCTCGTCGCCCAACCCCACCGGGCCCGGCTGCTCACCGGCAAGCTGCTCGCCCTGGCGGCCTTCGTCGTCCTGGTCGTCGGCGCGGCCACGGCCGTCTCCGTGGGGCTGTCGTTCCTGCTGGCGCCGGCCCGGGGGGTGTCCACCGCGGCCTGGAGCAGTGGGGCGGGGCTGGCCGATCTCGGCACCGGCTTCGTCAACCTGTGCCTCGGCTCGCTGGGTTACGCGGCGATCGGGGCGTTGGCCGCGATCCTGCTGCGCGGGCCCGCGGCCGCGATCGCCGTCGCGCTCGCCTACGCGCTTCCGGTGGAGATGCTGATCGCGCGCATCTACCACCCGGCGCGCTCCTGGTTGCCGGTGCAGCTCATGCAGGAGATCGCCACCGGCGGCGCCGCCGACCCCACGCCCTACGCCGACGCCCTGCTGCGCGGGGTGGTCTACGCCGGCGCCATGGTGCTGCTCGCCCTGGTGGTCTTCCGGCGGCGGGACATGACCGCCTGATCAATCAGTGGCCGAAGACGTCGGAGTCCAGGGCGTCGGCCTCGCCGGCGGCCCCGCGGTCGAGGTCGGAGATGGCTGTGATCTCCGCCGCGGTCAGGCTGAAGTCGAACACGTCGATGTTCTCGGCCAGCCGGGCGGGGCTGGCCGACTTCGGCACTGCCACCACGCCGAGCTCGACGTGCCATCGCAGCACGACCTGCGCGGGTGTGNGGCCGTGCGCGGCGGCGATCCGGGCGATGACGGGTTCGTCGAGCAGGCCGGTGCCGGCACCCAGCGGACTCCAGGCCTCGGTGACNATGCCGTGCTCGGCGTGGTAGGCGCGGATCGCGCCCCGGCCGAGCCGCGGATCGAGCTGGATCTGGTTGACGTCCGGGGCGACCCCGGTCTCGGCCAGCAGCCGGTCCAGGTGGGTCGTCTTGAAGTTCGACACGCCGATGGCCCGCACCTGACCGTCCTTCACCAGGTCGACGAGGCCCTTCCAGGCGGCGACGTACCGGTCCCGCCACGGGTTGGGCCAGTGGATGAGCAACAGGTCGACGTAGTCGAGGCCCATGCGCCGGGTGCTCTCCGCGGCTGCCCGACGCACCCCCCGCACGCTGTGTGAGCNCTTGTTGAACTTCGTGGTGACGAACAGCTCCTCGCGGGCCACCCCCGCGGCGCGCAGACCGGCGCCGACCCCCTTCTCGTTGCCGTAGTTGTGGGCGGTGTCGATCAGCCGGTAGCCCAGCCCGATCGCCTGCTCCACGACGCCCTGGACCGCGTGGTCGTCCAGCGGCCAGGTCCCGAGCCCGAGCTGGGGCATCCGGGCGCCGTGCGCGAGGGGGACGGTGGGAACGGGCGAAGGCGGCACGGCGCGCAGACCTTTCTGTCACGGTGAGGCAGACCCAGCGAGCGAGCCCGGACGCGCGGGGAGCAGACTGCCAGCATGAGTGCCGCCAGGGACGACAGACTCGCCGTGCAGCTACCCGCGGACTCGGCGGACGTCATCCGGTCCGCCGCGGAGGGTGAGGGCCTGTCGCTTGAGGACTTCGCCGTCGAGGCGATGAAGCGGTACGCCCAGGAGGTCCTGGCCGACCGTCGGCTGTTTCGCGTGGCGGACACGGACTGGGGCGCGTTCGAGGCGCTGCTCGACGGGCCACCGGCGGACACCCCCCGGCTGCGCCGGCTGCTGGACGACGAGCCGGGCGCGGAGTAGTCCGCCACCGCCCACCGCCTCCCGACCGCGTCCCCGACCCGGCAAGAAGGATGTCACGCAGTGCCCCTGACCAAACCCGCGGCCCTGACCGAGGCCATGGATCGCACGACCTTCAACAGCGGGGACGACCTGCTCGACGGTTGGCTGCGCCACCACGCCCTCGAACACCAGCAGGAAAGGACCACGAACACGTTCGTGATCCTCGACGCCGACCGGATCGCCGGCTACTACTGCCTGGCGACGGCCGCCGTGGAACGCATCCCCGGCTCGCGCCGGCGCTCGCGGCGGCCGACCGAGCCGGTCGCGGCCATGTTCGTCGGCCGGCTCGCCGTCGATCTGCGCCACCAGGGCCGCGGGATCGGCGCCCGACTCGTCCGCGACGCGGTGATGCGCTCCCTCACCGTGCATCGGATGGTCGGGCTACCCCTGCTGCTCGCCCATGCGATGCGGGAGCCCGGGCGCGCCTTCTACCGCCATGTCGGCTTCCGGGACGCCCGGTTCGATCCCCACCTGCTGGCGCTGCCGCTGCGCGCCGTGGCCGGCGGCTGAGCCCGCGCAGCCGTCACCCCTGGTCGTCGCCGAGCAGGACGTCGAGGTCGACCCGCATCAGCCACTGGTCGAGCTTGAACGGCGGGTACGGCCAGGGCAGGCCGTCGAGCACCATCTGGTTGACGGGCAGCCACAGGCTGCGCCGCAACGGGTCGACCGCGCCGCGGCGCACCCCGACGTAGCGGGTCGACGGACCGCGCAGCATGTTCAGGCCCACGTCGATGGGCGGCTCGGTGCGGAAGGTCATCCGTGCGCCGCGCCCCGCCGGCCGCACGACCTGCACCAGCCCGTCGAGGCCGGCAAGCAGGATCGCGCCGGTCCGCGGATCGAGGGTGATGCTGCGGACCAGCCCGCCCTGGTCGGTGCCGGCCACCAGGTAGTCGGGCTGGTTCGCGATGCCCCAGGTGTCCGTCGGCCAGTTGCCGGTCGCCGGCGCGCGGGTCACCAGGCCGCGCTCGCGGCCGAGCTTCGGGTAGACGGCCACGGTCTCGGCGCGCAGGCCGTCACTCTTCGTCCGCNCCACGTAGAGCGTGCCGTCCGCGCCGAACACGGCCGACTCCATCCGGGACCCGTCCTGCACGGCCCGCACCGCGGTGCTGCACGGGGTGATGGTGCCGCGGGACGCCGAGTAGGAGAACTCCTGGATCGGGAACGGCTGGGTGCTGTAGTCCAGGCCCCGCACGTCGCTGATGAGGACGAACCGCTCGTCGTCCGGTTCGCTGGTCGGGTCGGCGACAACCTCTCGCGGGTTGACGACCAGGGCGATGCCCAGGGGCCGGACCTGCGGATACTGCCAGTGCGCCAGGACCCGGCCGGCCACGTCGACGACGAGCAGCGCCCCGTTGTCGGTTCCGCCGCCGCCGGCACCCAGGTACTGGGCGATGACCAGGTGCCCGCTGCGGGGCAGGCGGGCGATGGACGCCGGGCCGCGCGAGGAACGCGGCTGCAGCGGGCCGAGCACCGGGAAGGCCCGGGCGGCGAGGGACGGCGAGGTCGCGGTGGCGAGCTGCTGCGCCGTCCAGGACNCCTGCGGGTCGTAGACCCATCGTGCGGTCGGCTGGTCCCGGCGGAGCTGGCCGACGCTCGGCAGCTCCCCGTCGACGGCCGTGTTCCAGCCGAAGTAGGGCATCAGCGAGGTGAACAGCACCCGTTGGNCGCCGTCCGGGCCGGGCACGACGATCACGTCGGAGGTGTCCCCGCCGCCGACGCCGCGGTAGTTCGGATCGAGCCGGGGCAGGCTCAGCCGGCCCTTCGTCGAGGGGATCACCAGCCGGGTGAACCGCTCGATGTCCGGCTCGAAGACCTCGATCTCCATGTCGGTACCGGTCAGCTTCGACTGGTCGTCGGAGAACGGCGTGGTCGTCACGAACACGGTCCCGTCGGCCGACACCGCGGACATGAACGCGGCCTGACCGGGGCCGAAGCCCCACCCGGGCACCTCGGTGACCCGGACCGTCGTCTGGCCGCCGTCGAAGTTGCCGAAGCTGCCGGGCGCGCCGTAGATGGTCAGCAGGTTCTCGGGCAGCTTCGTCACCGAGCCGGCCTGCACCGAGGGGCCGGCCGTGACCCCGCCGACCGGAGTGGACGGCTGGCCCCGGGGCAGNCCGCCGGGCACCGACCCATCCGACGACAGCAGCCGCCCGGCGATGAGCCCGCCACCCGCGGCGGCGCCGAGCCCCACGGCGGTCACGAGCAGCCGCCGGCGGCTGAGCCGGGCGTGCTCCGCACCCGCGGCCCTGTCGCCCGCCCCGGCCTGCTCGCCCGCCCCGTCGCCCGGCGCGGCCGGAGCCGGGGCCGCGGCCGCGNCCGGCTTGGCGGAGCTCTCCGGCTGGTCGGCGCCGGGCAGGTCCGCGGCCCCGATCCAGGTGGCCTCGGTGGCACGGTCCCGCCGACCGGCGCGGGCCCGGCGACGGGCCCGGCGACCGTGTTCGTTCTGGTCGGTGTCGGCGAGGACGAAGGCACCGGTACGACCCGGCAGCGTGTCGTGATCATCGCTGCTCGCACCGCCGTCGGCGCCGTCCTTGGCACTGTGGCCGCCGTGGATGGCGCGGCCGCCGCCGGCGGCATGACGGTCGCCGGCGGCATGACGGTCGCCGGCGGCGCGGTCGCCGGGCGCATGACGGTCGTGGGAGCCAGGGCGGTCGTGGGAGGCCTGGCCGCTGGCGGAGGCGTGGCCCTTCCCGAAGCGGACCTGCCTGCCGATCCGGACCTGCTTGCCGCGGCCGGGCAGGGTGTCGTGGTCGTGGTTGCCGTCGCCGGGGGTGGCGCTGCGGCGAGTGGGGTCACGATCCCGGGCCACGGGGTCCGCATCGCGCGCGTCCGAGCCAGGGTTGTTCAGGCCGGGGTTGTCCGGGTCAGGGTTGTCCGGGTCAGGGGCATCCGGGTCAGGGGCATTCGAAGCAACGGCGTCCGGGTCAGGGGCGTCCGCAGAAGCGGCGTCGGGACGGCTTGCTCGGTCATGGCCGTCGTGGGTGTCCCTGCCGCGACGGCGGCCAGATCTGCCGACTGTGGTGCGCCCGCGCTCACCGCCGTCGGCATCCGAACGGATCTTGGCTGGCATGTACGGTGGCCTCGCCTCTCAACGCCGGTGGGCCCTCTCGAGGCCGGAGGGTGGGGGGCCCCGGCCGAGTAGGACGACCGTACCCGACAGATCAGGACGACATATCGGACATGGTCTTTGGACCACGCCCGTCCGGGGGCGCCTAGACCGGCGCGGGGAAGCCTTCCTCGGGCCGCGCGTCGCTGATCGAGACGGCGCCGAGCGGCGCGTCCTCGCCGCCGCGCCCGGCCTCACTAGCCTGCCTGCCCGCCGCCTGCCGGTCGGCGTGATGGAGCTGGACCACGAGCAGCCCGACCGCGAGTGCGGTCACCGACTCGGCGGCGAGCGCCGCCGTCGCCGTCGCCATCGAGCCGCCGCCGGCCGAGACCAGCGCTCCCGCCGTCGCCACCGTGGCGACCGCCAGCACCCCGACCACCCGGCGCACCCCCGCGCCGAGCAGGTAGGTGGTGAACATGAGCGTGACGGCCAACAGCGTCATGCTCAGCGCCAACACCCACAGGGCGGGGGCCGCGCCGGTCAGGTGGGGCCCGAACACCAGGCCCAGCAGCCACTTCGCCCCGACCAGACCGATCGCGGCGAGAAACAGGCCGGGCGTGACGACGAACGCGAGGGCCACGGCCAGGGTCGCCCCGGCCGGACGGCCCTCCTTGCGCCGCCGGGCCGCCTCGGGCAGCAGGAAGTTGGCCACCGCCAGCCCGATGAAGACCGGCACCTTGCAGGCCGTCGAGATNGCCGCGTAGCCGCCCACCCCGTCCGTACCCAGCCAACCGACGATGACGACGTCCATGTTCTGCAGCAGGGCCAGCGGGATGAGCGCACCGAGCGCCACGGTGGTGTCGGCGATGACACTCTGGCGGGCGCTGGCCCGCGGGGCCGGAATCGGCATCGGAATCGGGCCGGTGGCCGCCGCGGTGCCGTCGTCGGGCAGCGGCGCCGACCACGTGCGCACGGTCGCCGGACGGGGTAGCCGCGGGGTGCGGGCGACCGCCCAGCGGGCATGCTCGGCGCCCACGATCACGCCGATGACGATGCCGAGCCCCGCGCCGTTGACCCCCATGCCCGAGACCACGAAGGCGATCACCAGACCGATCCGGACGAAGCCCTCGACCACGAAGTTCACGGCCAGCCGCGGATAGGCGCCGCGGGCCTGCATCAGGCCGCGCTCGACGCACAGCAGCGTCCACAACGCGGCCCCGATCGTGGCCTCGGCGATCGCCACCGGGTGGGGGTAGGACATCAGCGCCGCCGCCGGACGGGACAGCGCCAGGGCGGCGACGGTGGCGACGACGATCGCGACNCCGCAGGCCCCGCGCAGCCGGCGGATCCAGGACCACTGCTCGCGGCGAGTGTCACCGGTTCCGGACGTCTCGTGCTGCACAACGGCGATGAGCAGGGCATTTCCGGCGACCGACAGGATCAGGAAGATGCTCACCTGAACGGACACGGCGCCGTAGGAATCGGAGTCCAGGGCGCGCGCGACGATCAGGTTCATCAGCAGGTTGCAGCCGTTGACGAGCATGCCGGNGACCGCCAGGGCTGCCGGGCCGGCCAACAGGCCGGACACAGCCTCTCGCGAGGGCTTCGCCATCAGTCTCCCCATCGGGAACGGAACACGTCGATCACCCGTGGCGGAACACCGGCAATGGTATGTGCCCGCCGATTTTTCCGACATCTGTAGGTTGCAGGCGAACATGCTAAGCCCTGTCGATCGGACCGAGAGGAACGCCACCGGTGATCGGAAGCCCCAGCACGCCGCATCCCGCCAGGCTCGGGGAGCACCGGTACCTGCCCACCCTCGCCGGCCGGCATGTCGTCTTCCTCAACTGGCGTGATCAGGACCACCCGCAGGCCGGGGGGGGCCGAGCTGTTCTGCCAGTCGATCGCCGAGCGGTTCGCCGCGGCCGGCGCGCGGGTGACGCTGCTGACCTCCCGGCCGGCCGGGGGCGAGGGGCAGTCGCTCCCGGTGGCCGAGCACGTGGCCGGGGTGGACGTCCGCCGGGGCGGTGGCACCTTCGGGGTCTATCCGTCCGTGCTGGGCCGGCTGGCGGGCCTCGGCCGGGGTGGCCACCGGGTCGACGCGGTCGTCGACTGTCAGAACGGGATCCCGTTCTTCAGCCCNCTGGTCCTGCCGGCGTCCACGCCGATCGTCCAGGTGCTGCACCATGTCCACCAGAAGCAGTTCCCGCTGTACTTCCCGGGTCCGGTGGCCAGGGTCGGGCAGGTGCTGGAGGCGCCGGGCAGCCGGCTGGTCTACCGCCGTCGCCCGGTGGTCGTCGTCTCCCCCTCGACCCGGACGGAGGCGCGCGAGGTGCTGGGCCTGCCCGGCCCGCGCTTCCTCGTCCCCAACGGCGTGACCGCCTCCGTCCCCTCCCCCATGACCACATCCGTCCCCTCCCCCATGACCACCGGCGGACTGGCGTCCTCGGCGGATGGGGCGGACCGGGGGACGGGGCGTCCCGCCGCGGAGCCGACGATCGTGTGCGTCGGTCGGCTCGTGCCGCACAAGCGGCTGCACCTGCTCCTCGACGCGCTGCCGGCGCTGGTCGCCGCCCATCCGGGTCTGACCGTCCACGTCGTCGGCGATGGCCCCGACCGGCAGCGACTGGTCGCCCGCGCGGTCGCGCTCGGGCTGACGACCGCCTCCGCCGGCGGCGCCCTCGGGGAGGGCCACGCCCGCGGCGGCGACTTCCCCGGCGGCGACTCCCCCGGCGGCGACTCCCCCGGCGGCGACGTTGTTCGGTGGCATGGTTACACCGACGCGGCCACCCGCGACCGGCTGCTCGCCTCGGCCTGGCTGACCGTGAACCCCTCGCACGGGGAGGGCTGGGGGCTGTCGGTGCTGGAGGCGGCCGCCCTCGGGGTGCCGGCGGTGGCGTTCCGGGTGCCGGGGCTGCGCGACGCGGTCCGGGACGGGACGACGGGCTGGCTCGTCGACGAGGGCGTGCCGCTGGCGGGCACGATCGGCACCGCGCTGCGGACGCTGGCCGATCCACCCGCCGCGGCCCGGCTGCGCGCGGCCGCGCGCGCCTGGGCGGCCGGCTTCACCTGGGACGCCGGCGCCGAGCTGCTCGCCCGGGTGGTCACCGCGGAGATCGACCGGCAGGCGCGGCCGTCGAGCGCGGGCCGGGGGCGGAGGGTGGCACGCGATCGCCGCCGGGTCGACGACGAGCTCACCCACGCCACGTTCACGCTGCCGGCCGGCGCGCCCCGCCCCGCCCTGCGCCGCACCGACCTGGTGTACCGGCCGGATCCCGACGGGGCCGAGGCGGTCGCCGTCCTCTACGGCGCCGGCGAGGCCGCCGCGCGGGCGGCGCTGGCCCGGGCCGGGGTGTCCGCCGAGCCTCGGCTGCGTCCCGGCACCGGGGAGGACCTGCTGCTCGCCGCGAGCCGCGAGCTGGCGTCGGGGGCCGACGCACCGCCGGCCTCCGGTTTCCCGCCGGCCGCCCGAGTGCCCACCAGCCGCAGGGTGTCCGCCGGCGGCGGAGTGTCCGACGGCCGGGGGGCGTCCGCCGGCCGCGGGTGAGCGGCCCGGCCGGGCGGCGCCTGCGGCCCGTCGGCGCGCCGCCCGGCCTCGCCTCAACGCGACGGGACGGCCCCGCCGCGGCGGGTGGTCACCGCGGGGGCCGCCGCGCGGTCCGGCCGCGGGGCCCTGGCCACGGCGGGGGTCGGCGCGGTCGCCGCCGCCGGCACGGCCGCACCGGTGTCGCTCAGCTCGACGAAGGCGGCCCGGTACAGATCCGCGAAGGTCGGCACCGAGCCCGGGCCGAGAAGGTGACGGTGGTAGCCGAACGTGACGTGCAGGCTGTCGCCCATCCCGAGCACGCCGATGAACAACCCCTGCGGCATCCCGGCCGTCCCGGTGAAGTACACGGCGCTGATCGGCCGCCCGGCGGCGCCAGCCAGCTCGTCGAAGCGACCGAGGTTGCTGACCGCGGCGGTCGGGGCAAGCACCGGGCGCCCCGCGGCGACCCCGCAGCGCAGCAGCGTGCTGCGCCACGGGCCGGGCACGAACCGGGCCGCGGCGATCCCCAGCGCGCCGGAGAGCCCCGGCACGGCCGGCGGGACGACCTGCTTGGCCAGGTCGGTCTGGTCCACCACGCGCACGGCGAGCTGCAGCGAGTCCACCCGGTCGGCGACCTCGCTCGAAATGATCGTCTGACCGGTCCGGTTGCCGCTGATCTCGGACGCCGCGGGGAAGGACGACGAGGACGGCACCGCGGCGAACGACGACGCCGACCCCAGGTCGATCGGCATCCGGATCCGCAGCCGGCTGGACTCGCCGCCCCGGCGGGAGTTCCACCGGTCGATCGCGAGGTGCGCCGCGCCGATCAGCAGGTCGTTGATGGTCATCCGCCGGCCGTCCGGCAACGTCCGCCGCTCGTCCGGCGCCGCCAGGATCAGCGGGTGGAAGCCGTAGCCGTCGCCCCCCACCGCCAGCGGCGTGATGTAGCGCCCGGACCGGCGGACGAGCGCGGCCCAGCCGGGCACCCCGGCCCGGGCCAGCGGCGCCACGCCCGCCGGCACGCCGCGGTGTCCCTCGCCCGACGCGACGGCGCCGTCGCGGTCGGCGTCGTAGGCCGCCTCCCGGTAGTGGTCGAGGATCTCGGCGACGAGCGCGGCGAGCCGCAGGCCGTCGAAGGCGAGGTGGTGGGCCACCACGCTGAGCTGGTCGCCGTCGGCCCGCCGGATCAGCGCCACCCGGATCGGCGGGTAGCGGTGCAGGTCGAACGGCGCCGAGGACAGGATTTCGTGGATGCGCCACCCGTCGGTTCCGTCGTCGACGAAACCGACCGGATCTGCCGTCGGTTCGGCGGGGAACCGCCAGGCGTGCTGGCGGGATCCGTAGAGCACAGCGCGGGCCATCGGATGACGACGGATCACCGTCCACACCGCGGCCCGCAGCCGCGCCGGGTCCAGCCGCCCCGTCGACTGGACGAACAGCCCGCAGGTCAGCGGCGCACTCGCCCGGTCCGACGCGGCGAGAATCTGCTCACCGGGAGTCAACACCCGATCGGGTATCGGCGGTGCCGGAGCCCCGCCGTCCTGCGCCAATCCCATTGTCGTAGGCCGGCCTCTCTGCAGGGGATTTCGCGATTTCACGGCGATGGCGCGCGTCGCCGTCGAGGAGCAGGTCAAGCGTAACCAGGAGAAATCGCCCGCTCGGGGCCGAGGTCACCCACCGCCGGACCATCCGGACCCGCCCCCGGAAGGTGACCCCGAACCGGGACATGGCAGGCAGAGGCCACAAAAACGGCGCCGAGCAGGACGCATGTCCCCTCCGCACGCCGGGCCNCCACTCACGCAAAGTAGCCAATATGTGGGCGTAACAGATCCCAAAGGTCGCGTGCGGCCCGCACCGTCGTCCTACCCCCCGTACCGAAACNGGCACCCTGTCACCCAGTGCTACCTACTGGTCGTCTCCGGNGGGACCTGAGAGGATGCCCCCATGATCCTCCCGGTCATCGTGGCGACACTCTGCGCGATCGGGGCGCTCGGCCACCGGGTCGCAGGACCGCACCGGCGAGCCCGCCCGGGCACGGACCGGTGGCGGCCGTTCGGGTGGGCGCCGGTCGCCGCCATCGCAGGCTGGGGCGTCCAGGGTTGGCGCGAGCGCCGACCGACCCATTGCGGAGAGGAGCGCCATGACCGGGGACGAGAGGTGCCCGTCGGGCCGGATTGAGCTCGCGGACCTCGTCTGCCTCACTGGAGAATCATCGGCGCACTACGCCGACCAAACAATCCCCCATGAACGCGACCTCGCTATCGTCACACTGTTGCGCAAGGTACGGCGCGGTGGCGGTCTCGAGCAGTTACTGGACCTGATCCGCCCGGAGGTGGAGGCGGAGACCCTGCGGGCCTTCGGGATCCGGATGGCCTCGCTCGCGGTCCGCCGTGGCGACCCCGACCTGCTGCGCCTCGGGCTGCTCGCCGTCGCCCTCGCCAGCCTGCGCAGCATGGACCGCCGCGACGACTTAGGCGCGCTCGCCCCGCTCTGGCGGACGGCGAGCCTGCTGCGTCTTGAGCCCTCCCACGAGTTCACCGCCGCGGCGGTGGAACTCCCCGCCGCCGCCGAGTTCCTGCTGGGCTGGGTGGACAGGACCCCGGACCGGCAGGATCTGGCCGAGATGGGGTTTGGTGAATCGGCGGACGAGGACGGCTTCCGCTATGTCAGCGACGCGACCGTCGTCCGTCGCATCCTCGAGGAGGACCACGCCCGCCGGCCCCGCGTCATCCGGCTCCTGCTCGCCCGCCGGCGGCGCCGGTGGCTGCGCGCGAACGGCTTCGACTGACTCAGCCGACCGACTCGAGGCGGCTCAGCCCGCGTCGGCCTCCGGTCGGCGGGTCACCCGCAGCCGCGCGTGTGCCAGCACGGCGGGCATGTTGCGGATCACGTCACGGTCGCGGTCGCGGTCCTCCTCGGTGAGCTCCTCCCAGTCCACCATCGACGGGTGTCGCTTGTCCGGCCCGGCGTCGCTGCGCAGCGGTCCGTAGGAGTAGCCCTGGCGCTCCTTGTGGCGGCGCCACCGCACGTGCTCGTCGCGGGCGAGTTCCTCGATCTCGGCGTCGGTGAAGGTGAACGGGTCGCCGTCCGCCGCGGCGGAGACGATCGACCAGTCACGGGCCTGCGCGATCGCCGCGTACTGGGCGGCCTGCGCGCGATTGGCCTCCCGCAGCGNCTCGGCCAGCTCCGCCCACGGTCGTAGGCCCGGGCGTGAACCCGCCTCGTGCCGCTTGCCGAGCTCATGGTCGAGGTAGCGGCGGTGGATCGCCTGCGCCATCCGCTCGACGCACCCCACGTCGAACAGCGGTGGGGTGGCCGCCACGGATGCGGGGGCCGTTGCGGACTGCCGGGTCGAGGATCCGCTCACAACCACTGTCATGGCCCGGTGACTCCTTCTGAAACGGATGGCGGCCGAGGTTCGAACTGCCGGTGTTGCGGCGCCGCTAGTCCAGTCTCTTGCTTGCCGACCATGGGCCGCCACCGGAAGTCCGCCGCCCGACACGGCCAGCCCGAGCGACGAAACCCCCACCGTCGTAACCAGCACCCCCGAGACCAGCACCCCCGAGACCAGCACCGTCGCCACCGCCACCGCCGGCCTCGGTAACGTCCGGGTCCGTGGGCCGTTGCCAGACCCAGACGACCAGCGCGGCGAGCGCCGCGGCGAACGCCAGCGCGCCGAGCACCTGCACGGGCACCCCGAACGCCCCGTGCCCCGCCCCCGGCTGACTGTTCGGTTCCGCCGCGACGCCGATGCCCGCGCCGAGCATCGCGATCGCGGCAAGCCACCCCAGCACCTGCGGACGCGACCGCCCGAACCAGACGAGCACCGGCACCGCCAGGGCGACCGGGCCGGCCACCAGGGCCAGCGCGACCATCGCCAGCCCCGTCCACAGCACCCGCACGGCACGGCCCGGCGACGCTGCCCCCGGCAGCCGGGTCGCCCGCGGCAGCGGGNGAAAGGCCGGGTACCCGTTCTCGTTGGAGCGGCGCCGCAGCCGGAACCGCTCCGGCAGCACGGCGAGCCCGACGAGCACCAGGAGCAGCAGCAGCCCGACGATCAGGTTGCGCCGGTACTCGGTGCCGGGGACGTTGTCGATGACGACGGTGCCGCCGGCGCCGGCCGGCACGATCCAGCCCTGCTGCCAGCCGTCGAGACGCACCGGCGTCAGCGTGGTGCCGTCGAGCTTCGCGGTCCACGAGGTGTTCGCGTTCTCCCGCACGGCCAGGAACGCCCGCTCACCCGCCCCGATCTGGACGCTGCGGTGTTCCGCGCCCCACTGGCGCACCTGCGTCGCGCGGGCCGCCTGCCCATCCGGCTGGCGCCCGGCGCCGACCAGCGCCAGCGAGTCGACGAGGATCGAGGTCGGGCCCTGGTCGACGCGCAGCTGGTGGGTCCCGGCAGGCAGCGCGAGGCGGCCCCCGTCGGTACACAGCGAGACCTTCACCGGCAGCACCGAGGTGACGTCGCTGTTGCGCCCGGTGATCCGCAACGGGTAACGCTTCCCGTCGGCGATCAGGCTGGGACCACTACCGCAGGGCACGACCAGCGGCTCGTCGTCGGCGGGCGGGGTCCCCCGGGGGGGCGGCAGGAAGCTCGCCGCACCGTTCACGGTGAACGTCATCTCACGGGGCACGTCGAAGCGGCGGGACAGCGCCAGCTCCTCCGAACCACCGAACGGCTGCGCCGGGTCGACCCGCTCCCGCGCCAGCGAGAAGGCGACGGTCCCCTGGTCGGCCCCGGCGAACAGCCGGCCGANGTCGTCGGGGAGCTGCGCGTAGTGCTCGAACGTGACCCCGGGGATGGTGATCTCCCGGATGCCGGCGCCGAGGGTGTCGTCGTTCTCCCGGTCGACCCGCTCGAACGTGATCCGGTACCAGCGGCTCTCCCCCGGCGGGACGGCGAGGCGCTGGACGTCCTCCACCGGGGACACCTCGGTCACGACCGCACCGGACTCGCTGGTCACCCGCATCGCCCGCACGGCCGGTCGCCAGGGGCCCTCCGACAGCAGCCGGATGTCGATGTAGGGCACGGCCATCCGGTGACCGACGTCGAGCTGGATCCACTGGCCGGCGGAGGTGGTGCCCTTCTTGCNCATCGCCGTCCAGGCTGTCGCGGTGAACCCGTCGACGGCGGCCGGCGGCGCGAGATCCGGCGCGGCGAGCAGGTCGTAGCCGTAGGAGGAGGCCGTGACCGACATGCCACCGACGAAGCCGGCGACGGTCTGGTGACCGGCCACGTCGTCCTCGGCCCACTGGTTGGGCTCCCCGGTCCTGCCCACGGCGTTGCCGGTCGGCCCGAGCAGGTAGGAGGTGGCGTCGTGGACGATGCCGAACGTGCTGTCCCGGCGGGTCAGGGTGTCCGTGTCGACCCAGGCGGTCGACGGGCCGATCACCTCCCCCGGCGCAACCTTGATCGCGTTCGGGCTCGTCGGCGCCGTCGCCGCGGCCGACGGGCCGGCGAGGTCGGCGGCGAGCACGACGGGCCGGTCCGCGCCGAGCAGGCCCTGCGCGGCGAGCTGCACCGTCGCCTCGGGTCCGCCGGAGACGACGACGGCGCTGTCGGCGGCGTAGGACTGGACAAGCTTCGCGCCCGTCGGCACCGTCCAGATCTCCAGCGCCGGCACCTTCTGCTTCGGGTTGCGCAGCTCCGGCACGAGCCGTTCCTTCGCCGAGGCGCGTGCCGGCACCTGCGGGCCGAAGGAGGCGGCCAGCGTCAGTCCGGAGGAACGCAGCGCCCGGTGCAGCTCGTCGGTGGACGGGGGGATGTCCCAGTCCTTCTGCTCCAGGTCGTTGCGCAGCAGGATCTGCCCGATGCCGGCCCGGGCCAGGGCGTCGGCGAGCCCCGGCGCGGAGCCCGCGGCCAGTTCGCGTTCGATGCCGTCCATCAGCCGGGTCACCCCGGCTCCGCCGAGCGGGATGAGGCTGCGAACCCCCCAGGGTGTCTTCGCCAGCCACTGCAGCGGCTCGTCGAGGGGGCGGCCCCAGTCGTACTCGGCGAACGGCGAACCGGGCAGCACCAGCGCGCGGCCGCCCTGCGGGTTCCCGCCGAGCCAGTCGGCGGCCTGCACCCAGTAGTCGGGCACCTGCGTGAACGGGCGGGGCTGCAACGCGCGGCCGGACAGCGCGGGAGTCATGCCGCAGACGAGCGCGGCCACCGTCACCGCGGCGGCGGCCGTCGTGACGCCGGCCCGTGGGCGCGCCCAGCCCCGCCGGCCGGCGGCGCGGCGCAGCCGCGTGGGCGCGCGGCGGACCCGGACGGGCAGGGCTACCAGCGCGTGCCCGACGCCCAGCGCGATCGGCAGCCGCACCACCGGCTGGAACTTATAGACGTTGCGCAGGAAGCCGAGCTGGTTGCCGAGCAGGTCGCGCGCCACGCCCGACAGCGGGCTGCCCGGGTCGCCCGGGTAGGCGGCGGCGACGGAGACGGTGCCGACGGCGAGCGTCACCAGCAGGAACCGGCGGGCCGGCAGGTCCGGCCGGGACAGGCCCCACAACCCGATCGCGGCGACGGCGGCGGAGCCGACGATCGGCACCGGTCGGGAGACGTACTCGGTCGCCGCGGGCAGCCAGGGACGCGGAAGCTGGAGGTAGGCCATCCAGTCCGTCGCGCCGCGCAGCGTCTCGGCGACCGACGTGGTCGCCGTCGTCGTCTGGACGGTCTCGGTGTACGGCAGGAAGTTCAGCCCGTAGCGGCCCTGCACCATCAGCGCCAGCAGCCACCACATCGTGGCGAGGATGACCGCGACCACCCACCAGGCCCGCAGCGCCCAGGCCCGGCGGGTCCCGCCCGCGAACGCGAGCACCACCGCCGGACAGAGCAGCACGCACAGGGTGACGGTGGCGTTGGTGCCACCGGTCCCCACGACGGCGAGGCCCGACAGCGCCGCGGCGCGCCGCGCGGACAGTCGCCGCGCCGGGTCGGCGGCCGGATCCTGCCCGTCGGGATACCCGTAGCCGTCCGGCGGGCCGGGGGCCGCGGCCGTGCCGGTGTCCGCGCCGAGGGCGCCGTCGGGGCGCAGCGCGAGGATCAGCGGCAGGGTGATCCAGGGCAGCATCGCCGCGCCCGCGAGCGCGACGGAGGTCGCCCCGATCTTGCCGAGGAACATCGGCGACAGCGTGTAGGCGAGCCCCGCCAGCACCCGGGTGGCGGGCACGCCGAGGCGCAGCGCGTCGGCGAGGCGCANGACGCCCCACGACGAGACGGTGAGCAGCAGCGCCATCCACAGCCGCTGCGTCGCCCAGGGCGGCAGGCCGACCAGCTTGCCCAGGCCGAAGAAGGGCCCCATCGGGAACAGGTAGCCGACGTACTGGTTCGGCAGGTACCCGAACTCGGCGAGGGAGTTCCACAGATGGGTGGCCCGGCCCATGAAGCCCCACGGGTCGAGGGGGACGTCCAGCTTGGTGTCCGCGGTCAGCCGGCCGGGCGCCTGGAGCAGGTAGAGCACCGCGAACCCCACCGCCATCCCGAGCAGCGGCCACCGCGAGGTCCGGCGGGCGCGCGGCGACGAGGCGGCGGAGGTGAAGGCGGCGGATGACCGGTACGCGCGCGGGCCGGTCGNCGTCGCGACGGGACCGCGGGCGGGGGAGAGAATCGCTGACTCCAGGGTCGAGAACAGGTATGCCCGACCCTACCCAGGGCACCGGAACCGGGATGTCTCGCCCCTCCCCGGCCGATAACACCCGATGGCATCTCGTCCCGGCGTGGAAGCAACGACGGCGACGACGGTCGGGCGGCCGGTGGGGCGACCGCTACGACGAGCGGGCCGCGCCGTCCCGCTCGGGCGCGGGACGCGCCGACAGCTCGCCGCGGCCCACCGTCGTCGCCAGCACCGCGGCCAGCGCGGCCGTGGCGGCGGTCGTCGGCTCCCCGCCCGGCGTCGGGATGGTCACGACGGGCTCCTCGACGGTCTCCCCGGGGTGCGCGAGGGCGACCCTCGAGCCAGCGAGCCGGCTCACACCCGCGCTCGGGAGGCTCATCGTGGCACTCGGAAGCACCAACGCGGCACCCCCGGCGTCCGACGTGCGGCCCGCGCCGGCGGGCTCGGCGGCCGAGCCGAGCACGACCGGGTCCGCCGGAGAGCGGTCCGCCGGAGAGCGGTCCGCCGCGGAGCGATCGGAGCCCGCAACGCCCGCAGGCGGGTCCCCCCGGCGCGCCGCCGCCGGCTGGACCGTCTCGGGCCTCGGGCGGCGCGGCGGCGACAGCGGGCCACGCGCAACCGCGCCGACAACCGGCCGACCGAGCCCATCGGCACGGTCGGGACGCGCCGCCGGGGCCCCGCGCCGCGCCGCGCCCCCGCGCGCCGGCGCAGCGGACGAGTCGGACGGGACCGCCGGGCCACGCGACACGGCTGGGTCACGGGAGACGGGCGGGACAGCGGAGGCAGGCTGAGCGGCCGTAGCGGGCTGGGCAGGCGAGTGGCTCTGGCCGGCCGCACCGAGCTGGACGGCCGACTCGGGCCGGACCGGCTGGACGGTCGGGACGGGCTGGACGGTCGACACAGGGTTGGCGGGCACCACGAGGCCGGGCGCGGCGCGGCCCAGGTAGCGGCGGGCCCGCACCACGTCGACGATCATCGCCGGCGTGTGCCGGGTCACCCGGAACGTGCCGCCGGGGATCTCCGCCCAGTGGATCGGGACCTCGGCGATGCGGTAGCCGATCGAGCGGGCGATCGAGAGCACCTCGACGTCGAAGCCGAATCCCGTCGAGCGGGCGAGGCTGAACAGCAGCTTCGCCTCCTGCCCCCGGAACGCCTTGAATCCGCACTGGGTATCGGCGACATCCAGGCTCGCCAGCGACCGGGTGATCTGGTTGAAGGCCCAGCTACCGACCCGGCGACCGCTGCTACGCACCGCGCCGGCGCCGATGCGGCGCGAGCCGAGCGCCACCTCGGCATGTTCCAGAGCGGCCAGCAACAACGGCAGGTCGTTGACGTCCGAGGCGCCGTCGGCGTCCATGAAGACGATCGAGGCACCGTGCGCAACCGACACACCGGCGCGCACCGCCGCACCCTTGCCCGAGTTCCACGGCAGCCGTAGCACCCGGCCACCCGGCACCTCGGCGAGATACCCCTCCGCGACGGCGGCGGTGCCGTCGGTACTCCCATCGTCAACCAAGATCACTTCGGCGTCGGGAATCTTGCGCATCACCGACACCAGCTCGGCCAGCAAACCGGGCAGGCGCATCGCCTCGTTGTAGGCCGGGATGATGACGCTGACGGGCACGCTGTCCAAGACTCAACTCCTAGGCTGCGACGGCGGACCGGTGACAGACGCCGACGAGGGCGCAGCGATTGGTGACGGCTGGACGAGATCANCATGCAGTTTCAGACGATTCACCAAGAGTGTCAATGTATGAGCACCAAAGTCCACCATCCCGACCTTCGTCCCCTTCGCTCCGCGACAGGCACTTATCGGCCATACATTGCTTATCGGGCGTCCCAGCGGCGCCCAGCATACGGACACCGAAGAATCCGCGACAGGCACTTATCGGCCATACATTGCTTATCGGGCGTCCCAGCGGCGCCCAGCATACGGACACCGAAGAACAGATCGGACAGCGGGTGGACGGCGCCAGGGCGGGCGGACGAGAATGATCAATCACGGAAAGCGACGAACTCCCGACGGTCAGATATCCGCCCGGTCTCCCCACCAACAAGGAATGACCACCTGGAGCACTATGCAGGCATTCCTCGCGCCGATTCACCACGGCCACGGGGCTGGTGGAATCCGCCGCTCCCACGGCCTCCCACCGCGGCAGGGGCGTCCCGACTGCCGGCAGACCGACGCCGCCAGGGCCGACGCCCGCCGTGGACGACCACGTCACCCACGCCGCTCGAGCCCGATCACAGCGGCCGCACCGAGCTCGACGCGGTCTCCCGCCCCGGCGTCCGGGCGCCCGCGAGCGAGGGCGGGACCTCCGACGAGGCACGAGAACGGCAGCTGGCATCGCACTGCGTCATCAGCGTCATCAGCGTCATCAGCGTCATCAGCGCGGGGCGCCATATCGGACCCCGATTCCGCTCATGTGACCGGCGTATCACACGGCCGCGGGCTACGATCACGTCGCCGGCGGCCGGCGCGAGACTCGTCGAGGTGGCCGCGCCCGCCCGGTGGCGCCGCGGGGCGGCAGCCGAAGGAGGGTCCATGCCGCAGTCGGAACGCGCCGGCCGCCCGCGCGTGCGCTCGCCCCAGGTCGGCGATTCCGACGCGCAGCTACGCGGCCTGGTCGGCGCCGGACGCTCGCGGCTGCCCCCGGCGACGGCGATGCGGGCGCGCGACGCCGCCCAGCCCAGCGAGGACGACCTCGCCGACGCGGAGCGGGTGGTCGTGCTGCGCCGTGGCCAGCGCACCACCCCGGTAGCCGCCGGGCAGGCGACGGCCGCCGGGCCAGCCGCGGCGGACGGGCAGGCTGCGGCGGACGGACGGGGCGAAGGCCGCCGACCGCGGCCACCGCGGCGACCCGATGGGCGGTCCGCCGGACCTCGCCGACCCGCGCCCGCGCCCCGCCCGCCGGCCCCCGCCCCGCCGGGTCGGCCGGCCGGTCAGGACGCCGAGGAGGCGGTGCCGGACGCCGAGGGGACCTCGCCCGTGCGCTCGTAGGCGGAGAGCATCCGCAGCCGGCGCACGTGCCGCTGCTCGCCGCTGAACGGCGTCGTGAGGAAGACCTCCGCGAACGCCAGCGCCTCGGAGACGGTGTGCATGCGGGCACCGAGGCTGAGCACGTTGGCGTCGTTGTGCTGACGGGCCAGCGTCGCGGTCTGCTCACTCCAGACCAGCGCCGCGCGCACCCCCACGACCTTGTTCGCCGCGATCGCCTCGCCGTTGCCGGAACCGCCGATGACGATGCCGAGGCTGTCCGGCTCGGCCGCGGTGGCCCGCGCCGCCGCCAGGACGAACGGCGGGTAGTCATCGTCGGGGTCGTACTCGACGGGACCATGGTCGACAGGCGCATGGCCCAGCTCCACCAGGCGCTCGGCGAGCGCCGCCTTCAGGTGGAATCCTGCATGGTCGGAACCTAGATGGACGCGCATGATGCGTCATCATGCCTGATCACGTGAAGATCGGTGCCACGTCCCGGGAGCGCTTGAGCTCGAAGAAGCCGGGCGTGCCTGCGACCAGCAGCACTCCGTCCCACAGCCGGCCGGCGTCTGCGCCCTTGGGTGCCGGGGTGATGACCGGCCCGAAGAACGNGTTCTCGCCGACCGCGACGACCGGGGTGCCGACGTCCATGCCGACGCGGCCGATGCCGTCGGCGTGGCTGGCCCNCACCTTCGCGTCCCACTCGGTCGAGCTCGCCGCGGCGGCGAGCGCGGGATCCGCGCCCGCCTCCGTCAGGGCGGCGACGAAGGTCGCCTCGTCGAACTCGGCCTTCTCCACGTGCCGGCGGCGGCCGAGCGCGGTGTACAGCGCGGCGAGGACGCCCTCACCGTGCCGCTCGGCGGCGGCGATGCAGATCCGCACCGGGCCCCACCCCTTCGCCAGCAACTCCCGGTACTGCTCGGGCAGGTCGTCGCGCCCCTCGTTGAGNACGGAGAGGCTCATCACGTGCCAGCGGACCCGGACCGGGCGGACCTTCTCCACCTCCAGCAGCCAGCGCGACGTCAACCACGCCCACGGGCACAGCGGGTCGAACCAGAGGTCGGCGACAACCGTGCCGGGATCGTCCTCGGCTGNCGCCGCTCCCGGTGCGGGCGCCGGGGTGGACAGGGTCTCGGTGGTCATGGAAGGCCTCCTCGATCGACGACTGCGCTCGCCGGGGTAGAACCGGTCAGGGCGGTGGACGCTTCCCGGTCGCCGCGAGATATCCGGCCACCCGGTTCACCACGGCGACGAACGNCACGGCGGCGATCGCCCCGGGGATGCCCGCCAGCACGCCGCCGGCGGACAGCGCGATCACGATCGCGAGCGGATGCAGCCGCACGGCCCGGCGCATGACCAGCGGCTGCAGCAGGTGCCCCTCGATCTGCTGCACGGCCAGCACGACGGCCAGAATGATCAAGGCGTCGGTCACCCCGCCCGAGACGAGCGTGACCAGGACCGCCGCCACGCCGGCCACCGTCGCCCCGATGATCGGCACGAAACCGCCGAAGAAGGTCAGCAGCGCCAGCGGCGCGACGAGCGGCACGCCGACACCGACCAGCCCCATCGCGATGCCGAAGGCGTCGACGGCGGCGACGAAGACGGTCCCGCGGATGTAGCCGGTGATCGTGAGCCAGGCCTCCCGGCCGGCACCGCGCACCCGGTCCTCCGCCCCCGCGGGGAAGCGGGTGACTATCCAGTCCCAGATCCGATCGCCGTCGTAGAGGAAGAAGAACGTCGAGAACAGCGCGACGAGCAGACCGGTGATCACCTCGGCCGCGACCGACGCGCCGGAGATCACCCCGGAGACCAGCCGTCCCCGGTTGTTCGCCAGGTTGCGACGGATGTCGTCGACGAGATCGTCGATCTGGCTCTGGGACAGGTGGAACGGCCCGTTGGTCAGGTAGCCGCGGATCTGCTCGACGCCCTCGCTGACCTGGTCGCTGACCGTCGGGATCTCGTTGGCGGCGTTGAACCCGACGGCGACGGCGGCCCCCGCGAGCACGGCGAAGAAGACGAACAGCGCGGCGAACGCCGCACCGAGCCGCGGCAGGCCGAGCCGCTGGAACCGATGTGCCAGCGGGTGGATGAGCGCCGCGATGAGCAGCCCGGCGATGATCGGGATGACCACGACCCGGACCCGGCCGATCGCCATCAGCAGGATGTAGACGGCCGCGCCGATGATGATCAGGCGCCACGACCAGCCGGCCGACACCCGCAGCGAGACCGGGATGTGCTCCTCGGCGCGAGCGGCGGTCGACGGTGACGAGTCGGAGCCGATGGCGGCGGCGCCCTGTGCGGAGCTGATGGCGGCCGACGACCCGGTCTCGCCCGACTCGTCCAGCCGGGCCGCCCGAGCGGCCCGCAGCATCCGCAGCCGGCGCGGGACGATCCCCTGCCGCAGGCCGCTGCCCACCCCGGCCACGGTGGCCCCGGACCCGGGATCGCCCGCGGCCTCGGTCGCCAGATGCGTCCCAGAGCTCGCCGAATGCGCCCCAGAGCTCATCGAATGCGCCCCGGAGCTCGTGTGCGCCGTGGAACGCGCGGGATCCTCCGCCGCCGCACCGCCGGCAGCCGCACCGCCAGCAGCAGTACCGCCAGCAGCAGTACCGCCGCCGACAGCAGTACCACCNCCGGGGGCCGACTCGGGCCCGCCACCGGTGCCCGGACCGCCGCCCGCTGCGGCACCTGCATTCCCACGCGAGTCCGGTGGCGCGCCGCCGGTGCCCGGGTCCGGTCGGCCGGCCGGCGCTCCCCCGGCACCCGTCCCGGACCCGTCCGAACGCCGACGCACGGGCACGCGGCCCAGCCCGGCCACCCGCCTCACCCGCGCCCCCTCCGGCTCCCGTACCCACAGCGCCCCGCGCGTGCGGGACATGTCGCCATGGTGCCGCACCGGGCCCGGGGACGGAGGACCTACCCCGCGTGAATCNCCACAATCCGGAGCTTGCCCCGGCGCACCGCCGCCCGGCGTGGCCCCGGCGGACCACCTCCACCGGCGGCATCCGGACCGGCCCGGCACGTGAGCGACCCCGTCCGTCACCCCGCCGACCCCGCCCGTCACGTGGCCGGCCCCGCCCGTCACACGGGAGACCCTGCCCGTCGCGTGGGAGACTGGGCCGACGGCAACGACCGTGCCGCGGCCACCTGGGCCGACCGACGCCGGCGAGTCCGTGTGGCGGCGGGTCCGCGCGGCGGCGGGTCCGTGCGGCGGCAGGTGTTCCACGTGGCGGCAAAACTCCACGTGGCGGCGCGCCGTGGGGGAACACGCGGGTCCAGGGCGCGGGAGTGCGGGTCCGGGGCCACGGGCCGCCGCGGCGGGTCGCCCCGGCCGGCGCGGTTGCGTGCCCGACAACACGCCGAACGCGCCCGTTCGCGGGTACGTTTCGCGGGAATGCAGTGCCAGCCGAGAAGTCCGTGCCTGCCGAGAGGAACCGGGTGCCCAACAATCTCACCCGCGACGAGGCGCGCGAGCGCGCCCGCCTGCTCAACGTGGCGTCCTACGACGTCGAACTCGACCTGACGACCGGCCCCGGGACCTTCCGCACGTCGACCGCGGTCACCTTCACCGCCCGCGAGCCGGGGGCGTCGACGTTCGTCGAGCTCGCCGCCGCCAAGGTCGACGAGGTCGTGCTCAACGGCAGGTCGCTGGACCCCGCCGCCGTGTTCGACGGCGAGCGCATCCGGCTCGACGACCTCGCCGAGTCCAACCGGCTCACCGTGGTGGGCGACGGCGTGTACTCGCGCACCGGGGAGGGGCTGCACCGCTTCGTCGACCCGGTCGACGAGGCCGTCTACCTGTACACNCAGTTCGAGACGTACGACGCGCACCGGATGTACGCCTGCTTCGACCAGCCCGACCTGAAGGCGACGTTCACGCTGACGGTGACGGTGCCGGCCGAGTGGTCGGCCATCTCCAACAGCGCGGTCGCGGNGGTCGCGGAGGCCGCGATCGGCGTGCGCACCATCCGGTTCCTCCCGACGCCGGTGATCTCGACGTACATCACCGCGCTCGTCGCCGGTCCCTACCACGAGGTCCGCGACCGCCACGACGGCATCGACCTCGGGTTGTACTGCCGGCGCTCGCTGGCCGAGTTCCTCGACCCGGCGGAGATCTTCGAGATCACCAAGGCCGGCTTCGACTTCTACCACCGCGTGTTCGACTACCGGTACCCGTTCGGCAAGTACGACCAGCTCTTCGTGCCGGAGTTCAACGCCGGTGCGATGGAGAACGCCGGCTGCGTGACGTTCCTGGAGGAGTACGTCTTCCGGGCCAAGGTCACCGAGGCCCGCCGCGAGCGCCGCGCGGAGACGATTCTGCACGAGATGGCGCACATGTGGTTCGGCGACCTGGTCACCATGCGCTGGTGGGACGACCTGTGGCTCAACGAGTCGTTCGCCACCTACATGTCGGTGCTGGCGCAGGTGAGCTCCACGCGGTTCACCAACGGCTGGACGACCTTCGCCAATGCGGAGAAGGGCTGGGCCTACCGGCAGGACCAGCTCTCCTCCACCCACCCGATCGTCGCCGACGCCCCCGACATGGACGCGGTGCGCACGAACTTCGACGGCATCACGTACGCCAAGGGCGCCTCGGTGCTCAAGCAGCTCGTCGCCTGGGTCGGGCAGGAGGAGTTCCTGTCCGGGCTGCGGACGTACTTCCGCCGCTACGAGTACGCGAACACCTCCCTGCGCGACCTGCTCGACGAGCTGGAGAACGCCAGCGGCCGGGAGCTGACGAGCTGGTCCGCCGAGTGGCTGGAGACGACGGGCGTCAACACGCTGCGCCCGCGCTTCTTCACCGACTCCTCGGGCCTGTTCACCTCGTTCGACGTGGTGCAGGAGCCCCCGAGCGCCCCGCCGACCGCGTCGAAGGCGCTGCGTCCCCACCGGCTCGCGATCGGCCTGTACGACCGCGACACCTTCGGTGCGCTCGTCCGCCGCGAACGGGTCGAGCTGGACGTGACCGGCGAGCTGACCGAGGTGCCCAAGCTCGTCGGTGCCCGCCAGCCGGATCTCATCCTGCTCAACGACGACGACCTCACCTACGCCAAGGTCCGGCTCGACGAGCNCTCGCTGGCCACCCTCGTCGAGTCGATCGGCGCGATCTCCCAGTCGCTGCCGCGGACGCTGTGCTGGGCGGCGGCGTGGGACATGACGCGCGACGCGGAGCTCGCCGCGCGCGACTACGTCCGGCTCGTGCTGTCCGGGGTGACCGCCGAGGACGACATCGGCGTGGTGCAGTCGCTGCTTGCCAAGGCCGACCTCACCATCGACGCCTACGNCGAGCCGGCGAACCGGACGCCGGCCCTGCGGGCGCTGACCGAGCGGGCCGAGGAGCTGGCCCGGTCCGCGCCGCCCGGCAGCGACGTGCAGCTCGTCTACACGACCACGTTCGCCCGCGCCGAGGACGCCGACCAGGTGGCCCGGGTGCGGGCACTGTTCGAGGGCACCGACGTCATCGAGGGTCTCGTCCTGGACACCGAGCTGCGCTGGACGCTGCTGACCCAGCTCGTGGCCCGNGGCGTCTACGGCGACGCCGAGATCGACGCCGAGCTCGCCCGCGACCGCACCGCCACCGGCGAGAAGCGCGCGGCCACCGCGCGGGCCGCCCGCCCGAGCGCCGAGGCGAAGGCCGCCGCGTGGTCCGCGGTGATGGACTCTGACGAGCTGTCCAACCACCTGGCCGTCGCGACGATGAGCGGCTTCTGGATCTCCGACCAGCTCGAGGTGACCCGGCCGTACGTCGACCGCTACTTCGACGAGATCGGCGGGATCTGGGAGACCCGCAGCTTCGACACGGCCTCGACCATCACCCAGATGCTCTTCCCGTCCTCCGTCATCGAGCCGGAGACGGTGGCCAGGGTCGACGCGTACCTCGCCGACCGCAACCCGACACCGCCGCTGCGCCGCGCCCTGCTCGAGGGCCGCGACGGCCTCGTCCGGGCGCTGGCCGCCCGCGCCAAGGACGCCGCCGCCGGGGCGTAGGCGACCGCGACTCGGCCCACGTCGGCCGAGACGCCGTAGCAGGCGTCTCGGCCGACGTCGAGCGGGCCGGAACCGATCGTGCGTGCCCGCCGTGCGGGCGTGCGGAAGCCGGGCGGCCGAGGAGGGCGATCCGCAGGGTCGGGGGGTCCGCCCCGCCGGCGTGTCCCACCGCTGGGGTCACCTCGCCTCCGTGACCGGGACCGGCTCGTCGAGGTCGAGCGCCGGCACGGTCGCCGCCGCCGGTGTCCGCGGCAGAGCGAACGCGACCAGGAGCAGGCCGATGACCATACCGGCGGCCGTGAGCAGGACCGCGGTGAACGCACCGTCGGCGAGATCGGCGCGCAGGCGATCTCCCTGCTGGTCGGCTATGTCCGCGGTGGCGACGGCGACGAGGACGGCGAGCCCGACGGCGTTGCCGATGTTCAGGGTGGTGGAGGCCATGNCGGAGGCGACGCCCTGTTCCCGCGCTGCCACTCCCGAGGCGGCCGCGATCCACATCGCCGTCCAGACCACGCCTTGGGCGATGCCGGAAAGGATCAGCCCGGGCAGCAGGACGGAGAACGACCGCGCGCTGTCGAAGCCCAGCGCGAGCACGGCGGTTCCCACCGCGCCGAAGGCGAACCCGGCCAGCAGGGTGAGGCGGGCGCCGACGGCGTTCGTCATCCGTTCGCCCACCTGGGTGCCCGTGGCGATCGCGACGGACGGGATGAGGAAGGCCAGGCCGGTGCGCAGCGCGTTGTAGCCGTGCACCTCCTGCAGCAGCAGCGTCAGGAAGTAGGGCAACGTACCGAACGTGGCCATGTAGATGAAGGTCACCGTGATGGCGACCGTCAGCGGGCGGTTACGCAGCAACCGGAGCGCCAGCAGGGGATCCGCAGTGNGGGCCTCCAGCACGACGAATGCGGGCNGCAGGATCGCGGCGGCGACGACGCCGGCGACGACGCCACCCGAGGTCCAGCCCGACTCCGGGCCCTGGACGAGTACGAAGACCAGCATCGTCGCGCCCGCCGTCACCGTCAGAGCCCCGGGCAGGTCGAAGCGCCGGGCGGCGTGACGCGGCGCGTCGGCGGGGATGACGGCGAGGGCCGCCAGGGCGACGAGGACCGCAAGCGGCACGTTGACGAAGAAGACGGCGGACCACCCGAACGCCTGGGTGAGGACGCCGCCGAGCACCGCGCCGACCGTCAGGCCACTGGCTCCGGCGCCGCCCCAGACCGCGAGCGCCCGGTTTCGCCGCGGACCCTCCTCGAACAGGGTGTTGATGAGGGACAGCGTCGACGGAAGCAGCAACGCGGCGCCGATTCCCTGCACCGCGCGGGCGACGACGAGCACCGCCGGCGCGCCCGCCAGGCCGCCGACGAAGGAGGAGACGGCGTAGATGGCCAGGGCCAGCACNAACATGCGACGCCGGCCCAGCAGGTCGGCCGCCCGACCCCCCAGCAGCAGGAACCCCCCGGCGAACACGGCGTAGGCGCTGACCACCCACTGCTCCGTCTGCCCCGAGAAGTGCAGGGTCTCCTTGATGTCGGGCAGGGCCACGAAGACGATGTTCAGGTCCAGCGAGAAGATCAGTTGCGCGAGGGCCAACAGCGCGAGNCTCAGTCCGAGATGGCGATGACCGGTCGTGGGCGAGCCGGCCGGCGCGGTCGAGGGCGTGGACATGTCGCGGGCACCCCTGTTCGACGAGATCCGTTGTCAGTACGACTGTACGAGTTCAAACGTACAATTGACTCGACCGTGACGCAGGTCGATGTCGACGCAGTGTCCTCGGACGGCGGTCTATCCGCGCCGCGACCGCTTCCCTGCAGTCCTGCCGTTCGCGTACCGTCGTATCGTTCGACTACGCTGGCCGTCATGCTGAGCCAGCACCCGCTCCGTGAGCAGATCCGGCTGGAGAGCGTCCTGACGGCGCTGGGCAACTCGATCAGGCTGGAGATCGTCCGCATCCTCGACGAGGAGGGCGAGCGTTCCTGCGGCACCGTCGGGGCGAGCCTGCGCACCGAGATCTCCAAGTCCACCCTGACCCATCACTGGCGGGTGCTCCGCGACAGCGGCGTGATCTGGCAGCGCCCCGCCGGCCGGGAGAACCTGCTCTCTCTGCGTCGGGAAGATCTCGCCGTCAGGTTTCCAGGTCTGCTCGAGGCCGTGTTGCGCTCCGACGGCGCCGGCCAGTAGGACCACGGCGCCCGGTAGGACCGGCACCCCGCGTCCGTCCAGCCGGAACTCAACGCCGGCGGACTTGTCCGCATCCCGGGTCGCGCACCGTCGAAGCAGGCCGGCATGCCGGTCTGCCAGCACCTGGCTGGCCCACTGGGTCGCGGTGGCGAAGGCGACGTGGCACTGTGCGGTCCTGGTCAGGCAGACCAGCGCCAGTGGCGGATCGGCGGACAGCGAGCAGAAGGAACTGGCGGTGAAGCCCCAGGGAGTACACCGCCGGCGTCGACGATGGTCACTCCGGAGGGCACAGCAATCCAGCGGGTCCGAGAAACCCGCGGTGGTGCACCGGCCCGGGACGACCGCGAGGCCGACGCGGCGATCGCGGCGCGTGGCAGGCGGGACGGTCGTCGCGCGTGTCAGGTGCGGACGAGCGAGTCGCCGGGCGGTGGGCCCGGCGCGACTCGCCGCGTCAGTGGGCCGCCGGGCTGCCGGCGGCGGGGGACGAGATGGGGGCTGCGTGGGCGGGGGCGGCCGGGCCGGCCGCCTCGCCGAGCTGGCGGATGCCGGTCGTGAGGCCGCCTACCAGGTCTCCCAGGGAGAAGCTGGACGTCATCGTGAGCGCGGCGAGCCCGGAGGCGGAGTCGCTGATGCGCTTGCGGGCGGCCGGCGTGGTGGCGACCCGCACGAAGCACTGCCCCGGCGAGACGAGGATGAGCACGGCGGGATCCCGGGCCGGGTCCTCGACGAGGGTCGACAGGATCCGCTCCGCGGCGAGCCGCACGTCGCCGCGCACCGACCCGAGCCGGACGCCGAAGCGGACGCCGCTGTGCTTCTGGGCGAGTTCCAGCGCCCGGTTCAGCCGCTCGAGCTGCTCCGAGGTGAACGCCTCACCAGTTGCCACTGGCACCACCCGCGCCGGGGACGGCCCTGGGGGTCCGCTCGCCCTCGATCTCCTCCGGCTTGGTGCCGATCCAGACCTCGTCGTGCTCCCAGGNCTGACCCGGCCGGTAGCGCGTCGGCCCGCTCTTGCGGCTGGACCAGGCGGCGAGCAGGATCGCGACCAGGAACCCGCCGACGATCGCGCCACCGTAGATCCCCCAGGTCTGCAGGGCGGTGAGCGGGTCGGGGTTGTACTTGGTCCCGATCTCCCCCGCGGAGGCGGTGGCCGCGAAGACCGGCAGCGCGAACAGCGACAGGCCGCCGATGGTCAACACCCGGCGCAGGGCGGTGCCGCGACGCGACGCCGGGCGGCCGCCCGACCCTCGCGGCGAATGGAACATACCGGCGAGGGGCAGCCAGCGGGACCAGCGCGGTTGACGTGGAGTCACGCAGCGAAGGTTACCGGGAAGTGGGTCGAGGGTCCTCTTTCAGGGGTGCCGACGGTCCCCGCCCGGGGGTGAGAAAGGCCCCACCGGTACCGGATGCGCCGCGGACCTCGGCCAGCAACGCGCCGAGTCGCGCCACCGCGGGGTCGGTGCGCAGGCGTTCCACCGTGACCTCCTCGCCGTCGGCGTCGCGCACGGGCAGCCGCCAGTTGGGGTAGGCGTCGACCGTCCCGGGCAGGTTGGGCTGGTGNAGGTCGCCGAGGGCGTCGCCGGGGGCGGCCAGCACGATGCGGCACGGTGAGCGCACCAGCAGCCGGTGCAGGGCGAAGGCGAGTTCGGTACGGGCCGCTGTCGTGAACTGCGCCCCGCCCCCGGTCACCTCGGCCGGCCCCGTCACCTTGGCCGGCCCCGTCACCTCGGCCAGCCCCGTCACCTCGGCCAGCCCCGTCACCTCGGCCAGCCCCGTCACCTCGGCCAGCCCCGTCATCTCGGCCAGCCCCGTCATCTCGGCCAGCCCCGTCAGCCCCTCGGCCTGCAGCAGGTCGAGCAACGCGTCCCGCTCGGCGCGCCAGCCGGCGGTCTCCGCCTGCTCGGACCGTCCGAGCAGGCCCAGCCCGGCCCGCAGCCGCACGTGCTCACCTTCGAGATAGCCCGCCGCGGTGGGCAGGTCGTGCGTGGTGACGCTGGCCATCGTCNCCGCCCGGTACCGCGCCGGCGGCAGCGGGCGGCCGGCGTCGTCCTGCTCGAACCACAGCACCGTGGACCCGAGCACCCCCGTACGCGCCAGCGTGGTCGCCACGGACGGTTCGACGGTGCCCAGATCCTCGCCCACGACGACGGCACCGGTCCGCGCGGCCTCCAGGGCAACCAGCCCGAGCATCGCCTCGGCGTCGTACCGGACGTAGGTGCCGTTCGCCGCTCCGGCCCCCGACGGGATCCACCACAGCCGGAACAGGCCGAGGATGTGGTCCACCCGCAGCCCCCCGCCGCGGCGCAGCACCGCCGCCACCATCTGCCGGAACGGTGCGTACCCGGTGTCGGCCAGCGCCTGCGGTCGCCAGGGCGGCAGTCCCCAGTCCTGGCCCTGCTGGTTGAACGTGTCGGGTGGGGCCCCCACCGTGGCGTCGACGGCGAGGACGTCCTGCAGGGCCCAGGCGTCCGCCCCGCCCGGATCGACCCCGACCGCGAGATCGTGCACGATCCCCGCGGCCATCCCGGCGCCGCGGGCGGCGGCCTGCGCCGCGGCGAGCTGGTCGTCGCAGCGCCGCTGCAGCCAGGCGTGGAAGGCGATGCGGTCGGCCAGCTCGACGCGGGCGGCGGCGACGGCGGGTGTGCCGGGATGCGCGAGCTGCGCGGGCCACGCCCGCCAGTCCGGCCCGTGCCGCTCGGCCAGCGCGCACCAGGTCGCGAAGTCGGCCAGCCCCGCAACGGCAGCATCCGTGTCGGCGGCCTGCGGGTCGACGGCCTGCGGGTCGACGGCCTGCGGGTCGACGGCGTCGGGGTCGGCGGCGCCGCGCGCGGCCCGGAACAGCAGCTCCAGCGCGGTGGACTTCGCCCGCCAGACGGCGTCGCGGTCGAGCAGGCCGTCCGGACGACCGTCCCGGCGGGCCGCACGGGCGAGCTCGTCGACGGCGGCCCGGGTCTGCTCGTCGACCCGCGCGTACTCGGGCGTCGCCTCGGGTCGCAGGTAGAGCGGCGCGGCGAAGCGGCGACTGACCGGTGAGTAGGGCGACGCGGCGACCGGCAGGGTCGGGGCGGCGGCATGCAGGGGATTGACGAGCAGCACGTCCGCACCCGCCCGGCCGGACCAGTCGGCGAGGTCGGCGAGGTCGGCGTAGTCACCCATGCCCCAGGAGGACGCCGACCGCAGCGCGTAGAGCTGGATCATCCAGCCCCAGGCCCGCGCCGGCTCGGCGAGCGCCGAGGGCCCGGGCACCGCGTCCGGCACGGCGACGAGCGCACAGCGCAGACGCCGCGCCCCCACCGCGACGTGCAGCACGTGGTCGCCCAGCGGCAGCCCGGCGGGCAGGGCGAGCGGCCGGGCCTCCCACGACTCGCCGTCGAGGCTGCGGCGTTCGGTGGGCTCGCCCGGCGGGTCGAGGGGGATCCGCCGGCCGGTGTCGAGTTCCAGTTCGGCCCGTGCCACGGCGCCCGCGGGCAGGTGCACGACGACCGGGCGCGGCGCAGCGGCCGACACCACGGCGCAGGCTGGCAGCCGGCGCCGCCAGGGCGCCTCCCGGGCCTCGGCGAGGGCCGCCGCCGGGTCGCTCGGGTCGATCCCCAGCAGACGCAGGACCGCCCGTACGGTCTGCGGCGCGACCCGCACGAGCGCCCCCTCGGCGTCGCGGTACGAGGTCGCGACTCCGGCCACCTCGGCAAGCTCGGCGAGCTCCCGGACGGCCGGTGCCGTCCACTCCTCGGCCGGGTCCGCGGGCTGCGCCACCGCCGCATCGACACCCAGGGCCGCCGGGGCCGGTGCCACCGGACCGNCCGCCGCCGGCCCAGGTGCTCCCGGCCCAGGTGCCGCACGTGACCGCACGGGCACGGAATGGTCGGGCGGCACGGACCGGGCGGAATCGTCTGGGCTCACGGACCAGGATTCTCCGCCGCGGGACCCGGCCGGGACGCACCGTCCGCCGGCGTCGGGGCCGGCGAGCCTGTGGTAGGAGCGGCGCCGGTGCGGCTCCAGGGTGAGGAGACCGGGTCGGGAGACGGCGGCGGCCGCCACGCCAGATCGGCATCCGTGGCCGAGAGGCCGCCCGCGAGGGTCAGCGCGTCTCGGGGGTCCGAGGGGTCGGGGATCGCCGGCGGCAGCCGCATCCGTAGCAGGGCCCCGCCGCTCGGCGAGCCCTCCGCGACCACGGTGCCGCCGTGGGTCTGCACGGCGTCGGCGACGATCGCGAGGCCGAGCCCGGATCCCGGCAGCCCACGCGCCGAGGTGGCCCGGTAGAACCGATCGAAGACCTGAGCCCGCTCCTGCGGGGCGATGCCCGGGCCGTCGTCGGCGACGGTGACCTCGCCGTCGCGGGTGCGCACCCGCACGACCGACGCCGGCGGCGAGAACTTCACCGCGTTGTCGAGCAGGTTGGTGACGGCTCGTTCGAGCATGTTCGCCCGGCCGTCGACCGGGGAGCTCGCGGCGTCGACCTCGATGCGGATGCCCTTGCCGGTGGCGCGTCGACGCACGCGTTCCGCGGCGGCGGCGACGATCTCGGCCAGGTCGAGCCGCTCCACATCCTCGGTGGGCACCTCGTCCCGGGCGAGCTCGACGAGCTCGCTGACCAGCCCGGACAGCTCGCGCATCTGGGCGTCCACATCGCGCAGCAGGGCCGCGCGGTCGGCCGCGGGCAGCGCACGGTGCGGGTTCGCCTCGGCGCGCAGCAACAGCTCGATGTTGGTCCGCAGGCTGGTCAGGGGGGTGCGCAGCTCGTGGCTGGCGTCGTCGACGAGCTGGCGCTGGCGGGCCCTGGAGGCCTCCAGGGCCCGCAGCATGCTGTTGAGACTCTCCGCGAGCCGGGTGATCTCGTCGGCCCCGGTGACGGGGATCAGCGCCGAGAGGTCCTGGGTGCGGGCCACCTCCTCGGCGGCCGCGGCGGCGGCGTCGACGGGTTTCAGGGCCGCCCGGGCCACGATCCGCCCGGCCAGCGCCGAGCCGACGACCCCGACGACCCCGACGACGAGCAGCACCAGCCCGAGATCGCGCAGCGTCCGGTCGACATCGGTGGTCGGACGGGCGAGTTGGAGTGCCCCGCCGGACGCCGGGCGCTGCAGCGGGACCGTGACCAGCCGGTAGGACTGGCCGTCGACGGTGATCGTGCGCAGGTTCTGGGTCCGTTCCCGGCGGGCGACCTCGGCGTCGGCGGCGTCGACCGGGATCCGCACGCTGTTCCAGGACGACACGGCGTTCTGCAGCGGGTTGCCGCCGGCGTCGAGGAACTGGCCCTCCAGGCCGAAGCTGAAGGCCTGCAGGCCGAGTCCCAGGCCCAGCGAGTTGGTCTGGATGGTGTCCGCGGACGCCTCCGCCTGCTCGATGAGCTGGTCGTCGATGGCCTGGTTGAGCACGATGCTGGTGGCGCCGAGGGAGACCCCGGCGACCACCGCGACGGCGGCGGCCACCGCCATGCCCACGAGCAGTGCGAGCCGCGCCCGCAGGGTGAGCCGGCCCAACGGCGAGGAGAACCTGAGCCGGGACCGCTGCTTCGGCCCGACCCGGGCGGCGAACCCGGCTCGCGGGGCGGCGCCCCCCGGCAGGCCGGACTCACCCCCGGCGGGCGCACCACCACCGACCGGTCCGCCGGCACCACCGACCGGTCCGCCGGTACCGGCACCGGCGGGCGCCGGAAAGGTGGGCAACGGCCGCCCCCAGGACGGCGGCGCCGCACCGCGTGCCGGCGAACCGCCGCCGGCTCGCGTCACCCGCGGTCCCCCGCCGGCTCACGCAGCACGTAACCGACACCGCGCACGGTGTGCAGCAGCCGCGGTTCGCCGCCCGCTTCGAGCTTGCGTCGCAGGTAGCTCACGAAGACCTCCAGCGAGTTGGAGGTGGGGCCGAAGTCGTAGCCCCAGACCCTCTCCATGATCATTGAGCGGGACAGCACCTGCCGCGGATGGCTGAGGAACAGCTCCAGCAGTTCGAACTCGGTCTTGGTCAGGGTCAGTTCCCGCTCGCCCCGAGTCACCTGCCGGCTGGCCTGATCCAGGCTCACGCCGCCGTAGCGCAGCACCGAGTCGGCGAGCGCACCCGGCCCGCCGGCGCCGCCCGCCCCGGCGGCCCGGGCGGCGAGCGCCGCCCGGCGGGTCAGCGCCCGCAGCCGGGCGAACAACTCCTCCAGCGCGAACGGTTTGACCAGGTAGTCGTCGGCGCCGACGTCGAGACCGCTGACCCGATCGGCCAGGCCGTCCCGCGCGGTCAGCATGAGCACCGGGACGTCGTCGCCGCGGGCCCGCAACTGGCGGCAGGTCTCCAGCCCGTCGATGCGAGGCATCATCACGTCGAGGACCACGATGTCCGGCTGGTCACGGCACACCGCGTCGAGGGCGTCCGCGCCGTCGACCGCGGTCGTCACCTCATAACCCTCGAACCGGAGCGAGCGCTCCAGGGACTCCCGGACAGCCGCGTCGTCGTCCACCACCAGTACCCGCACGGTTCCAGTCTGCCTGGGCACGAGGGGCAGATGGACGGCTGCCGGGCCGTCTCAGGAACACCTACCGCGATCTTCAGGCCGGCTTCAGCCGGCCCGCCGGCCCGGATCCCCGGCTGCGACGGGGATCCGCCGGTGGCGCGGCGGTCCGGCGGCGCACGGCGAGGCCCCGGACGGGCTCACCCGGAACGCGACGGGCTCGGCGGGTCCAGCCGCGGCCGCGGCAGGTCCTCGGTGATCGAGCCGCCCGGCAGCCCCGCCCCCGAGCCGTCGTCCTCGGCCTCGTCGTCGTCGCGCTCCTCCTCCTCGTCGTCGTCGACCACGGTCACCTCGCTGCGCTGGACGGTGCCGAGGGCGATGCCGGCGTCGCTGAGCGCCGTGCGCACCCGCTCCCGCAGCTCGCGGGCCACCTCCCACTGTTTCAGCGGCTGGGTCTTGATCGCGAGACGCAGGGAGTAGCCGTCGGCGGTCATGGTCTCCATGCCCCACACCTCCGGCTCGGCGAGGATGAGACTGCTCCATCGGGGGTCCGCCCACAACTCGTCGGCGGTGCGGCCGAGCACCCGCTTGGCCTCGCCGACCTCGGTGTCGTAGTCGAGCGGGACATCGAGCACGGTCCTCGCCCATTGCTGACTCTTGTTACCGATCCGGGTGATCTCACCATTACGGACGTACCAGACGGTTCCCTCGACATCCCGCAGCCTCGTCATCCGCAGGCTCACCGCCTCGACGGTGCCCGAGACGGCGCCGACGTCGATGACGTCACCCACGCCGTACTGGTCTTCGAGCANCATGAACATCCCGGACAGGAAGTCGCGGACGAGGTTCTGCGCGCCGAAACCGACGGCGATTCCCAGGACGCCGGCACTCGCGACGATGGGCGCGAGATTGATGCCCAGCTCACCCAGGATGCTCAGGAATGCCAGGCCGAAGACGAAGATGGAGGTCACGCTGCGCAGCAGCGAACCGACTGTCGCGGCCCGCTGCCGGCGCCTTTCCATCAGCACCGTCGGATCCCCGAACGCGCCCAGCAGCGTCCCGGCACGGGAACCACGGAAGAGCCCGCCGCCGCCCCCGGAACCGGCCCGTTCCGTGGTCCGTCGGATGAACCTGTGCAGCAGCGCCCGCACCACGAGGGCGATCAGCAGGATGAGGATGATCCTGATCGGGGTGCCCAGGAACACCTCGGCGCCGGAGGCAAGATAGTTACTGTGCGTAGCGTTGTAGACGGTCCGACAGAGGAGGCCGGGACTGGTCCCGCAGGCGTCGCGCAGGGCGTTGGCGACCCCCTCGAGCGAGACCAGCGGATCGGTCGTCGCCGACGGACTCGGCGAGGGTGACGGGGCTGCCGTCGCGGCGGCGGACAGCGGGCCCGCCGACGCGGCGGGCGACGGCGAGGCGGACAGCAGCATCCCCAGGCCGGGGATGAGCGGTTGGGCCAGCAGGGACGGGGCGGGCGTCACGACGTCGGTCATCCTTCCTGTTGGTTCCGTCGGTCATGGCGGCATCGGCGGTCACGGCGGTGTCGGCTTGCCGTGGGCGGTCAGGGCGACCGCGGGCGGCGGTCGTGGCGGCCCTGGCGGTCGCGACACCACCGGGGCGGCCGATCCGCGGCATGGCGCGCCCATGCTCGGGGGGCGACGATCGAGATCAGTCTCGCCCATGGGGACGGCCCATCGGTGCCCACCCCCGGAGCAGGCCAACGGGCGACCACGCGCCGCCATGATGACCCCGCTCACACTGGATCGACGGAGAGTGGCCAAAAGCTCACCGATTGATGGGCGGAGAGTGACAAAGGCCACCAGATATGTGCAGCGCCACGGCACAAAAGCCGATGACCATGCAAACAGGCTCGCGTTCTGCCNCCGAAGACGGTTGACTGTCCATTGTCACCGGAGACGCTTGGGCAGAACGGCCCGCAAAGGGCCCTCGGTGGGCAGGAGGTCGGCGCGTGGCGGAGGCGCTGGTTCTCAATGCCACGTACGAGCCTCTGTGCGTGGTGTCGCAAAGGCGCGCGCTTGTCCTGGTCCTGACCGACAAGGCCGTGATGGTCGAATCGGCGGGCCAGGTTCTTCGGTCCTCGACGACGTCCGTCGACGTCCCGATCGTGGTCCGGTTAGCGCGTTTCGTCCGGGTGCCATACCGCTCGCAGGTCCCGCTGACCCGCAAGGGTGTGCTGGCGCGCGATCATCACCGGTGCGTGTACTGCAATGCGCCGGCAACATCGCTGGACCACGTCATTCCACGCTCCCGTGGGGGCGCGCACGTGTGGGAGAACGTCGTGGCGGCCTGCGGTCGCTGCAACCATGTCAAAGCCGACCGCGCCGTGGCTGATCTTGGCTGGCGGCTCCGCACGGCCCCCCGAGCGCCGAGCGGAGCCGCCTGGCGCATTCTGGGGTCCCGACGGATGGATCCGCGCTGGTCGGCCTACCTGAGCACGGACGTGACCGAGGCCGCCTCCGCCTGAGGCACCGGCGGCACCTGGCCCGACCGGTCCCGGGTACGCGTCGTCGGCGCTGGGCAGGTAGGCGGTGTGCGCATCCTCGTCACCGGGGCGACCGGCTACATCGGTGGCCGGCTCGCCCCCCGCCTGCTCGACCAGGGGTACGACGTGCGGGCGATGACCCGCGATCCGGCCCGCCTGCGCGGCGTCCCCTGGGCGGCCCGGGCGCAGGTGGTCCAGGCCGACGCCCGCGACCCGGCCTCCCTGCCGGCGGCGATGTCCGGTGTCGACGTCGCCTACTACCTCATCCACTCCATCGACGCGGGCGGGGACTTCTCCGCGGTGGACCGCCAGGCGGCGAGCGCCTTCGCCGCCGCCGCCCGCTCGGCCGGGGTGCGGCGCATCGTCTACCTCGGCGGGCTCAGCCCGGCGGGCGGCGAGGAGGGCCTGTCCGCGCATCTGAGCTCCCGCCAGGAGGTCGCGAGGATCCTGCTGGACTCCGGGGTCCCCACCATCGTGCTGCGGGCGGCGGTCATCATCGGCAGCGGCAGTGCGTCGTTCGAGATGCTGNGCTACCTCACCGAACGGCTGCCGGTGATGCTGACCCCCCGCTGGGTGCGCACCCGCATCCAGCCGATCGCGGTCCGCGACGTGCTGTACTACCTGATCGGCGCGCTGGGGGTGCCCACGGAGGTCAACCGGTCGTTCGACGTGGGCGACCCGGACATCCTGACCTACGCGGAGATGATGCAGCGTTTCGCGGCGGTGGAGGGGCTGCGCAGGCGGATCATCATCCCGGTGCCGGTGCTGTCGCCCGGGCTGTCCTCGCTGTGGGTCGGCGTCGTCACCCCGGTGCCCAAGGCCATCGCAAAGCCCCTGGTCCGGTCGCTGCGCACCGAGGTCGTGGTCCGCGACGGGCACGCGGTACGTCGGTGGATCCCGGACCCGCCGGACGGGCTGATGCCCTTCGACACCGCGGCCGCCTACGCGCTCGCCCGCGTCCGCGAACGCGGCGTCGAGACCCGCTGGTCGACGGCGGTCTGGCCGACCCGCTCGCCCACCCGGACCGCGCGGCGGGCCGCCCGGCCGAAGCCGGTGGAGACCACCGCGAAGGCGGCCGGGACCGCAGAGCCGGCAGGGACCGTGCGGACCGCCGGGACCCTGTCGCCGTCGATCCTGGGGACCGCGGCCGGCCGCGGCAGCGTGACCTGCGCCCCCCGCCCGCCCGGCGAGCCGACCTTCACGGATCCGCACTGGACCGGCGGGGCGCTCTACGTCGACGAGCGCAGCATGCCGGTGGCCGCCCCGCCAAACCGGCTCTGGCGGGTCATCGAGGGCATCGGCGGCGAGAACGGCTGGTACTCGTGGCCGCTGGCCTGGTCGGCCCGCGGCTGGCTGGACACCGTGCTGGGGGGCGTCGGCCTGCGCCGCGGCCGGCGGGACCCGCAGCGGGTGCGCGTCGGCGAGGCGCTGGACTTCTGGCGCGTCGAGGAGATCGAGCCCGGCCGGCTGCTGCGGTTGCGGGCGGAGATGAAGATGCCCGGCGACGGCTGGCTGGAGCTGCGTGCCGCCGTCGGCGACGACGGCGGCACGGTCTACCGGCAGCGGGCCATCTTCCTGCCCCGCGGGCTGCCCGGCCAGCTCTACTGGTGGGCGGTCAGCCCCTTCCACGCGGCCGTGTTCGGCGGCATGCTGCGCAACATCGTGCGTACCGCCGAGGCGACCCGGGTGTCCCCCGCAGCGACCGCTCGCCGCTGAGAGACGGACGGCGCTGAGGGCCGGGCGGCGCTGAGGGCCCGGTGGTCAGCTCCAGCCCCGGCCCTGGGCCGGCGGGTCGGGGGGCAACGGCCCGAGCCCCGGGGGGCCCGACATCGGCGGCGGTTCGGAGCCGGCCGGCAGCCGGCCCCCGATGCCACGTCCCGGCCCGTCGGGAATCTCGATGTCGAACCAGACGCGCTTACCGCCCGGGGTCGTCTCGACGCCCCAGGCCAGCGACAGCGCCTCCACCAGCAGCAGGCCCCAGCCCGACTCGGGGTCGGGCTTGTTCGCCGCCGCCGCACCCGGACGCGGCAGGTGGCCGCCCTCGCGGTCCTCGACGCTGATCCGCAGCCGGCCCGGCTCCAGCGACGCCCGCAGCACCAGGTCGCTGCGCGCGTGCAGAACCGCGTTCGTCACCACCTCGCTGACCAGCAGGGTCGCGTCCTCGACCGAGGTGATGCCGTAGTCGAGCATCACGTCGCGCATCGCCATCCGAGCCTGGCCGGCCGAGGCGGCCACCGCGGGCAGCGCCAGCTCGAGCAGCGGCGGGTTCACCGCCTGGGTGGTCAGCACCACCATGGCCGTGTCGTCGTCGGTGCGGGCCGGCAGGTCGGCGGCGATCAGGCACCGTTCGAGCAGCGAGCGGGCCGTCTCCTCGGCCGGACCCTCGCCCGTGCCGGCGACCGTGTCCGGGCCGAACCAGCTCCGCGCGGCGAAGCTGTCGCCGCGGGCGCGGCGGCGCCGATCCGCCCCGGCGCGGCGTTCGCCCCCGACACGGCGATCCGGGCCGGTGCGCCGGTCCCGGCCGCTGCGACGGTCGGCCATGCCCGGCGGCGGGCCGAGGGAGGGTCCGGGCGCCCGCCGATCGACCCAGGCGCCGGTCGACGCCTCGCCGGGCCTGCCGGAGCCGCCGGCCAGGGTGCCGCCCGACGCGTCCCCCCCTGCGGCGTCCGCGGCGTTGCCGTTCGCCGCGGCCTGGCCGGCCCGCGCGGCGGCCACCCGGGCACGCTGCTCGATCAACCCGCGGCGCAGGTTCTCCAGGCCGTCGACCAGCGGCCGGCGCCGCGACTCCACCAGCCCGTCGGTGAACATCACCAGCGCCGAACCCGGCGGCAGGGTCACCGTCGTCTCGCTGAAGCCGCCGCCCTCGCCGACGCCGAGCGGCAGGCCGGGGTCGAGCACCAGATAGTCCGGGTCCTCGTCGGGCAGGATCACCAGCGGGGCCGGATGCCCGGCGCTGGCGATGGTCGCCCGGCCGGTGTGCCGGTCGTAGACCGCGTAGATGCAGGTGGCGAGCTGCAGGCCGGGCAGCAGGCCGACGACCCGGTCCAGCCGGGTGAGGACCTCCGCGGGGCACCAGTCCTCCAGCGCGTAGGCCCGCAGCGCCGCGCGGAGCTGGCCCATCACCGCGGCGGCCCGCAGACCGCGGCCCATCACGTCGCCGATGGCGACCCCCACCCGGCCGCCGGACAGCGGGATCACGTCGTAGAGGTCGCCGCCGACCTCGGTGCCCGCCGTCCCCGGCCGGTACTCCATGGCGATCTCGACACCCTCGAGGGCGGGTGGATGGGCCGGCAGCAGCGAGCGCTGCAGGGTCAACGCCGACTCCTGGGCCTCCTTGAAGCGCAGGGCGTTCTCCAGCGCCAGGGCGCCGCGGCGGGCCAGATCCTCCAGCAGGGTGACCTCGGCGTTGGTGTAGAAGCCCTCGCGCCGGCCGACGGTGATGGCGCCGAGGATCCGCCCGTGCACCGACAGCGGCACGTTCACCGTCGGGCCGCCCTGGATGCGACGGAACTGCTGGTAGGCGAGCTCGTGCGGGAACGACATCTTGGCTCGTAGATCGTCGAAATCGGGCAGGCAGTAGGTCTGCCCGTTGCGCAGCACGACGCCGGGCGGGAACTCGTCGGCGAGCCTGGGCGGGCGGGTGGCGACGATCGCCCGCATGATCTTGTCGACCTTCGGGTCGACGAAGACGGTGGCACCCAGCCGCACGTCGTCGCCGTCGCGGACCCAGACCATCGCGCCGGTGCCGAAGCGGGGCACCGCGAGCCCGGCGAGCAGGTCGGGGACGTGCTCCGGATCGAGGGTGCCGCCAAGGACGAGCCCGGCGTCGGCCAGGAACGACGCCGGCGAGCCCTCCGGCCCGTCCCGGCCGTCGCCGCTCGGCCCGCCCCACAGGACGCGGACGATCCCCCGGGCGCCGCGCAGGCCCGCGGACGCCGAGCGGCGCACCTGCTGCGACATCCGGGCGGCCGCCTGCGAACCCAGGGCGATCCCGGCATCCGCCGCGGCGGTGATTGCGGACATGCCGGACGAACTCCCAGTGACGGGTTCGGACGTCGGGGCTGGATCCCCCCGCCCCCGACCGAATCCGACTCCCGGGACTGTGCCGTAACGGCCAGTCACCTCGTCCACCCGCGGAAGTCTAGTTCGGTAACCGGATATCGCGCATCGCGAGAACGTCGACCCGAGCCGGGAGCAGTACCCCATCGCCATCCCTTCGCGCGCTCAGACCGGGTTTGCCGCCGCCGAGCCGCCACCGGAGGAGCATGTGTCGCACCAGGACGGCCGTCCGACCGACCGCACCCGGAAGGTCGCGGCGGTGGGACAGCCCGGGGCCGCCGGCCCGGACAGGGCCCCGCGTACAGGCGGGGCGGCGGGTCCGGGCGGGGCAGGCCCGACGGGGCCGGGGTGCTCGGTGCGCCGCCGGAGGCCAGGAGGGACGGCGGGTCCGTCGGCGTCCCGGCGTCGGCGACGGCGCCCGGGTGGGTATCGGTCCCCGCAGGACCAAGGGCATCAGGAAGGATCACATGGGGATACATCATTCCAGTACTGACTATTCCACGATTGGATCGAGTTCTGGTAACAGGGGGGAAACCCCCCGTTCGGCTCCGGCCGGTGTCGGCAACCGGAATGCCGAGTGGTGGCGGCGGGCGGTGCTGTACGAGGTCTACCTGCGCAGCTTCGCCGACTCGGACGGCGACGGCGTCGGGGACCTCACCGGCCTGCGCCAGCACCTGCCGGTCCTCGCCGAGCTGGGCGTCGACGCCCTGTGGATCACACCCTTCTACCCGTCGCCGATGGCCGACCACGGCTACGACGTCGCCGACCACCGCGAGGTCGACCCGCTGTTCGGCAGCCTCGCCGATCTCGACGCGCTGCTCGCCGACGCCGCCGACGCCGGTCTCGCCGTCCTCGTCGATCTGGTCCCGAACCATTCCAGCTCGGCGCATCCGGCCTTCCAGGCGGCGCTGGCGGCCCCGGCGGGCGGACCCGAGCGGGAGCTGTACATCTTCCGGGACGGGCGGGGAGCGGACGGCGGCGAGCCCCCGAACAACTGGGTGTCCGTCTTCGGCGGTCCGGCCTGGACCCGGGTCGGCGACGGCCAGTGGTACCTGCACCTGTTCGACGCCGAGCAACCCGACTGGAACTGGGACCATCCCGCCGTGCGGGCCGATCACGAGGCGACCCTGCGCTTCTGGCTCGACCGGGGCGTCGACGGCTTCCGCATCGACNTCAGCCACGGCCTGGTCAAGGACGGCGAGCTGCGCGACAACCCACCCGGCCCGGTGATCGACGGCAGCGGGTTCCGGGAGGAGGGCGAACCGCGGGTCTGGGACCAGGACGGCGTGCACGAGATCTACCGGACCTGGCGGACGATCACCGACGAGTACGCCGCCCGGGACGGCCGGCCCCGGGTGCTGATCGGCGAGACCTGGGTGCGCGACCCGGCCCGCCTGGCCCGCTACGTCCGCCCCGACGAGCTGCACCTGACGTTCTCGTTCTCCCTGCTGACCGTCCCGTGGTCGGCGGCGGACTGGCGGACGGTGATCGACGCCGAACGCGCGGCGCTTGCGGCGGTCGGCGCGCCGGCCACCTGGGTGCTGGCCAACCACGACGTGGTGCGTCCGGTGACCCGCTACGGGGGCGGGGAGGTCGGCACCCGCCGCGCCCGGGCGGCGCTGCTGACCCTGCTCGCGCTGCCCGGCGTCGCCGTGCTCTACCAGGGCGACGAGCTGGCGCTGCCGCAGGCCGACGTGCCGCCGGCGGCCCGCCAGGACCCGGCGTGGACCCGCTCGGGGGGCACGGTGGCGGGCCGGGACGGCGCCCGCGTGCCGCTGCCCTGGTCCGGCGACGCGCCGCCGTACGGGTTCACCGTGGACGGCGTCGAGCCGTGGCTGCCGCAGCCGGCCGACTGGGCCGGGTTCGCGGTGCTCGCCCAGGCCGCGGATCCGCTGTCGACCTGGCTGCTCACGCGCGGGGCGCTCGCGCTGCGCCGGGCCCTGCCGCATCTGCGCGGCGACGAGCTGCGCTGGCGCGACGACGCACCCGCGGGCTGCCTCGCCTTCGACCGGACGACCGCCGAACGGGAGACCGCCGAACGGGCGACCGCCGAACGGGAGACCGCCGAACGGGCGACCCCGGGGTCGCCCACCTCGGTGGGGGCGGCGCGTATGACGTGTGTGACGGCGATGGGGCGGGAGGTGACGATCGACCTGAGCGGCCGGCTGGTGCTTGCGAGCGGACCTGTGGCTTACGACGGCGCGACGCTGACGCTGCCACCGGACACCACGGCGTGGGTCGCGCCCCGTGNGGGCTGAGAGCGCTGCGGCGGGCCGGATGCGCGCCGATGTGACGCACAATGGAGGCGTGAGCCAGCCCCCCACACCGGCCCAGCCCACCACCACGACCTTCTTCGACGCGGTCGGTGGTGAACCGACGTTCCGCAGGCTGGTNGCGCGGTTCTACCAGGGGGTGGCGAACGATCCGGTGCTGCGTCCGCTGTATCCGGAGGACGACCTGGCGGGGGCGGAGGATCGCCTGCGCCTGTTCCTCATCCAGTACTGGGGCGGCCCGAGCGACTACCAGGAGCTGCGGGGCCACCCGCGNCTGCGGATGCGGCACGTGCCGTTCGCGATCGGCCCGGCGCAGCGCGACGCGTGGCTCGTCGTGATGNGCGCGGCGGTCGACTCCCTGGGCCTGCCGCCCGACCAGTACAAGACGCTCTGGGACTACCTGCAGATGGCGGCGAACTCGCTGCAGAACCGCGCCGACTGAGCCCGCCGACGACGGCACCGCCGACGACAGCACCGCCGCCACCCGGGCTGCTTTCCCGGCCCGGGTGGCGGCGAGGCGTCAGTCGCGCGTGAGCTTGCGGTAGGTGACGCGGTGCGGGCGGGCGGCCTCCTGGCCGAGCCGCTCGATCTTGTTGGTCTCGTAGTCGGCGAAGTTGCCCTCGAACCAGAACCAGCGGGCCGGGTCCTCGTCGGTGCCCTCCCAGGCGAGGATGTGGGTGGCGACCCGGTCGAGGAACCAGCGGTCGTGGGAGACGACCACGGCGCAGCCGGCGAACTCCAGCAGCGCGTCCTCCAGCGAACGCAGGGTCTCCACGTCGAGGTCGTTGGTGGGCTCGTCGAGGAGCAGCACGTTGCCGCCGCGCTTGAGGGTCAGGGCGAGGTTGAGCCGGTTGCGCTCGCCACCGGACAGCACGCCGACGGGCTTCTGCTGGTCCGGGCCCTTGAATCCGAACGACGACACATACGCCCGGCTGGGGAAGTCGACCTTGCCGACGACGATGTGGTCGAGGCCGTCGGAGACGACCTGCCAGACGTTCTTCTTCGGGTCGAGACCGGCCCGGGACTGGTCGACGTAGGCGATGTCGACGGTGTCACCGATGACGAGGCTGCCCGCGTCGGGGGTCGCCTGNCCGGTGATCATCGTGAACAGCGTGGTCTTGCCGACCCCGTTGGGGCCGATCACGCCGACGATGCCACCACGCGGCAGGGTGAACGACAGGTCCTCGATGAGCGGACGGCCGTCGAACCCCTTGGCCAGGCCCTTGGCCTCGATGACCTGGTTGCCCAGCCGCGGGCCGGGCGGGATCTGGATGTCCTCGAAGTCGCGCGGACGAGCCCGGTCCGCCTCGGCGGCCAACTCCTCGTAGCGGGACAGACGTGACTTGCTCTTGGTCTGGCGGGCCTTCGGGTTGGAGCGGACCCACTCGAGTTCCTGGGCGAGGACCCGGCGCCGCTTGGCGTCCTTCTGGCCCTCGACCTTGAGCCGAGCGGCCTTGGCCTCCAGGTAGGTGGTGTAGTTGCCCTCGTAGGCGTGGGCACGGCCCCGGTCGAGCTCGAGAATCCAGCCGGCGACGTTGTCGAGGAAGTACCGGTCGTGGGTGACGGCGAGCACGGCGCCGGNGTAGCGGGCCAGGTGCTGCTCGAGCCAGGCGACGCTCTCCGCGTCGAGATGGTTGGTCGGTTCGTCGAGCAGCAGCAGGTCGGGCGCCTCGAGCAGCAGCTTGCACAGGGCGACCCGACGCCGTTCACCGCCGGACAGCAGCGACACGTCGGCGTCGCCCGGGGGCAGCCGCAGCGCGTCCATCGCCTGGTCGAGCTGGCTGTCGAGCTCCCAGGCGTTGGCGGCCTCGATCTTGTNGATGAGCTCGGCCTGCTCGGTGAGCAGCGAGTCGAAGTCCGCGTCGGGCGCGGACATCTTCTCGTTGATCTCCTCGTAGCGGGCGAGCACCCGACGGATCTCGCGCACCCCGTCCTCGACGTTGCCGCGAACGTCCTTGGTCTCGTCGAGCGCCGGCTCCTGGGCGAGCATGCCCACGGAGTAGCTGGGGCTGAGGATCGCCTCGCCGTTGCTCGGTTGGTCGAGCCCAGCCATGATCTTGAGCAGGGACGACTTCCCCGCCCCGTTCGGACCGACCACCCCGATCTTCGCTCCGGGCAGGAATGCCAGGGTCACGTCATCGAGGATGACCTTGTCACCGTGGGCCTTGCGCGCTTTGCGCAACTGGAAGACGTACTGCGCCATGTCGTCAACCCTAGGGCATCGCGGCGACCATCCTCGCGGCGNTGATCGGTGGCGTGACCGCCCGCCGCCGATTCGCAGCCCGTTCCCGCCCGCTGCCGCCGGCCTCGCGGCCTCGGTGGGATACCGCCACCCGATTGCGGGCACGGACGGTACGAGAGCCGACACCGGACGGCGAGAGGCGGCGGGCGGGCAGGTATGCGGGCGGATGACCACCGGTTCGGGCTGGCGGCCGAGGCGTACGTCTTCGGCTACCCGCTGGTGAGCAACGTCCGGCTGATCGGGCTGTTCGCCGCCGAGGGGATCGGGCTGCTCACACCCGCCGGGTTCAACNCCTTCGCCCACGTGCGTGACCTTCCGGGCCCGCGCTCGGCGTTCGTCGGCATCAACGCGGGCGTGCTGCACTCGGTGGCCCAGGTCGACCTCGCCCCGGGCCCGCTGCTCCTGTCCGTCCCGGACAGCGGTGACCGGTACAGCCTGCTGCTGTTCGTCGACGCCTGGCGCAACAACTTCGCCTACGCGGGGCGACGGACCGGCGCCGGGCGCGGTGGGTCCTACGTGCTCGTGCCGCCCGGCTGGACGGAGCCGACGCCACCGGACCTGATCCGCCTCGAGGCGCCCACCCGGCTGCTGACCGTGATCGGCCGCTTCGGCCTCGACGACCCTGCCGACGCCCGCCCGGTCCACCGGCTCCAGGACGAGCTCCGGCTGCGTTCCCTGGACCCGGACGCGCGCCGAGCGGAGGGACCGCCGGAGCATTCGAAGAGCGTCTGCGACGACCTGCGGTTCTGGGAGGAGCTGCGGATCTGGCTGCGGGCCTGTCCGCCGCCGCCGGCCGAGGCCGACTACGCGCGCCGCTTCGCCCCGCTCGGGATCTTTGATGATCCCTCGCCGTACGTCGATCCCGATCCGGCGCTCACCTGGTCGCTGCGCGGCGGGCTGCGCGCCGGCCGCGACGGGCTCGAGCGCGTCGCCCAGGCCGGGCGGGCGCTGAGCAACGGCTGGTCGAGCACCCCGCATGCCCTCGACTTCAACCTGGACCGCCTGGGCCCGGGCACCCGCGACGAGTCGGCCTGGCGGATGACCGACCGCGACCAGGCGCGACTGGCCCGGGCGATGGCGGCCCGTCAGCCGATCGGCGCGACCCACGGCTACGAGAGCATCGAGGCGACCTGCCTCGTGGACGTCGAGGGCCGCCGGCTGACGGGCGCCCACCGTTACGTCCTCGATCTGGCGCCGCCGCCCCCGGCGGCGGAATGGTCGGTGACGATGTACGACGCCCCCGACTACTATCTGGTGGACAATCCCCTGCACCGGTACTCCCTGGGCAGTCGCACCCGCGACCTGCGCCGCGGCCCGGACGGCTCGGTCCGTGTCCTCATCCAGAGCGACCCCCCGTCCGACGAGGCCGAGCAGGCCAACTGGCTGCCCGCGGCGACCGGCGACTTCCGTCCCACGCTGCGGATCCACAGCCCCGGCGAGGACGTGCTCGACGGCACGTACGCGCCGCCACCGATCCGCCGCGTCCACTGATCACTCGGCTCTCCCGCCTGTCCGTGGCTTCGCCCCTCGGGCGCCACCGGCGTCGGCGAGGGTGACTCGCAGCGGCGGCCGGGCACCCGTGCCGACCTCGTCGACCTGCCCCACCGACCCGAGCACCGTGACCGCGGGCTCGTCCCGGTCCGGCTCGCCGCGGCCCGCGGCGAGCCGCACGGGGAGGATCTGCTGGTCGACGGTGCGCTCGCGCCCCAGGCGGTCCGTCGCGTACAGCGTCACGGTGACGGAGGTGCCGCGACCGCCGCGCACCACCGTCGCCGTCGGGCGAGCGGGCGGTCTGCGCGCCGCACCCGCGCGGGCCGAGCCCGTGTCGTGGTCATCGACGGCGGGGTCGTTCACGGCAGCGTTGTTCACGGCAAGGTCGTTCACGTCGAGGCCGTCGTCGTCGATGGTGAACGTCAGCGACGTCGCCGTCCGCGGGTCGACCGGGAGGGACAGGCGGTCACGGCCGGCGGTGAGCACGAGCCGGGCGGACCGACTGCGGGGGGGCGCGGCGCCGGCCGCGACGGCGACGGTCGCCGCCACCCGATCCCCGGCGCGGACAGCGAGTCGCTCGACCCGCGCCGTGGACGGCGACCCGGGCGATCGGTCGTACGCAGGGGCAAGGCGCAGCAGGTAGGCCGGCCGCTCGGGGTGGTCCGCAACCACGGTCAGGTCGTCGACGCCACGGGCGATCGCGTAGAGCACCGGGTCGTCGAGATCCGGGCCGTTGGCCGTCACGGGGGTGGGATGACCGAGGAACGCCGGGTTCGCCGCGACGAACACCNGCGGCCGATCCGGCAGCCGGCGCAGCATGGCGCGCAGGTCCCGGTCGTTGCCGGTCAACGCCAGATTGTCGCGCACCGCCCCCGTGAGGACCACGATCGTCAGGGCGACGACGGCCGCCACCACCGGGACGAACGCGGCGAACCCGAGCCGGCGTCCACGGGCGACCAGGGCAGCCGCGCCCCACGCGCATCCGATCGCCCCGAGGTGCACGAGCGGGACGAGGACGGCGACCATGTAGAACGGGCCGACGAAGCGGATGCCGCCCCACAGCTCGGCGGCGTTCCACGCTCCCCAGAAGCCGACGTACCCGATCAGGAACACCAGGCCGCCGAGGCCGAGCATCGCGGCCGGCGCGGACAGCCGCCGCCGCGCTGCGGCGGCGAGCGACGCCGCCGCAAGCACGACGCCGCCGAAGGCCCAGCCGCCGAGCAGCCACAGATGGTCACCGACGGAGCTCAGGCCGTCGGTGAGGCCGAAGTCGTGCCGCCCGTCGGCCGGGTAGAGCTTGCGCAGCCCGAAGCCGATCCGATCGTCGGGTTCGAGCAGCGCGAACGGCAGGCGCAACGGGTTCCCGGTCGCCGCCGCGTTCGTGAGCAGCACGATCACCACCGGCGCGGCCAGGCCGCACATCAGCCAGCGCAGCAGCCACCAGCGCCGCCCGGCCNAGGCCACCAGCAGCCAGACCGCGAAGGGTGCCAGCAGCAGCACGACGTCGTACGGCCGCACCGCCGCGGCGACGCCCAGCGCGACCCCGGCGCCCACCACGGGAGGCGCACGGTGTGACCGCCGGCCTCGGAGCACTCCGAGCACGGTCGCCTGGAGCAGGACCAGCGCCGGCAGATAGCTGAGCACCATGGCGCTCTGCAGGAGCACCAGCGGGGACAGGGCGAGCAGGGTCGCGGCCAGCGCCGCGACCCTGCGGCTGCCCGACAGCTCGACGCCGAGCAGGTAGGTGACGACGACCGCCGCCGCGGCGATGACGGCCAGCGCCGGGTCGATGCTGCCGGCGACGAACAGGCTGGCCGCGAAGACTGCGGGCACGAAGGGCGTGTACTTCAGGACGTAGTGGTCGTCGACGACGGTGCCGAGCCACGGCAGGTAGGACTGCGCGGGACGGGGCGCGGGCGGGAACAGCCTGCCCTCGGCCAGCGTCCGGGCGTGCAACAGGTAGATGCCCTCGTCGTTGTTGACCGACAGCAGCGGGAAGACGGTGTGCCGCAGCACGACGGCCGCGACGGCGCTCAGCACGGCGAGCACCGCGACGTACCGTGCCGCGGCCGGAGCGACGGCGAGGCGCCCCCACAGGCGCCGGCCGAGGGCGTCCCCGCCCGGCCCTCCGCCACCGCCCGCGGGCACCCTTCCCCGAACCGCCCGCTGCGCCGGGACGGCCGGCGGCACCAGACCGGAGTCCGGCTCGGCGGGCGCGGGTGCGGGCCGCCTGCTCTCGTGCGGGCTGCTCACTCCCGGCACGGTACCCAGCGCCGCCGACGGCGCCGGAGGCAGGTCCACCCCACCAATACTTATTGGAGTCACAATCGGACTTAAAGTGATTAGCGCTGCTCAGCGACGGCGGAGTACGCGCGCCAGGGGGAGCCATCCACTCCCGAGCCGGACGGGAAGGGCGTCGCTCCCGTTCCTCCCCCGCTCAGGGCATCGGCCCGTGGTGCCGCCGCCCCCGGCACCAGGCCGACCGCCGACGACCCGATCGCGGCGACCCCGATCGGCTGCACGTCCCTCGTCAGGGCGGGCACCAGGCCCTGCCCTCCGCCGGTGCCCGCGACCGAGGGGACGGGCTCCGGCTGCGGCAGGCCGATCTCGGCCGACTCGCGCAGGTCGACCAGCGGACCGCCGCCGGGCAGGCTGAGCCCGGTGGCCTCGACCGGTGCGGCCGCGGGCGTCGCCGGCCGCCGGGCAAGCCGTTGCGAGCGCGCCGCGTGCCAGGTCAGCTCCGTGCCGACGGCGTCGGCGTCGATCTCGTAGCTGACGCGCCGCTCGCCCTCGCTCGTCTCGAACGAGCGCTGCCGCAGCCGGCCGTAGACCAGTGCCCGGTCCCCGCGCACGAGGCTCGCAGCGACGTTGTCGGCAAGCTGCCGCCAGCAGGACACCCGAAGGAACAGGGTGGCGCCGTCGACCCACCGGTTCTCGGATCGGTCGAAGCGGCGCGGCGTGGAGGCCAGGCGGAAGCTGCACACCGACGCACCGTTCGTCGTCGTCCGGTGCTCCGGGTCCTCGACGAGGTTGCCGACGAGGGTGATGGTCGTGTCGAGCATGGTGTGCTCCTCGGATCAGGGAGGAAGGTGCCGGCGCTGCGTCGCGCCGGCGTCGTTCCACTGTGGGCCGCCAGNAGCGACCCCGGAAGCCCCGACCGTCGGGCTGTGGATAACCGGCGACCGTCCACACCCCGCCATCCCCCGCGTATCCCCGCTTCGGACCACTGCGCCCGCGGTCGCCCGGACCCGCCCGGGCCAGACGAGCAGTAGGGACGACCGGAGCGGGAACACCGTTCCTGGACGCCCGGTTGCCGATCCGTAGGTCGGCGAGATGCCCGGCCATGGCCCGATCGGACGATGCGGCGCCTGACCCGGCGCTCACCCGCCCCACCCGACGCCCGGCGGTCACCTCTCGCCGAGGCGGTTCCCCACCAGCACCGTCGTATCCGGAGGACAGCGATGTCGACGACCACGACCAGCTCGACCACGAGCCCGGACGGCGCCCCCACGGCTGCCGGCAGCGGCACCTTCCTGCTCGGCGGCGACCTGCCGATCACCCGGCTCGGGTTCGGCGCCATGCGCATCACCGGCCCCGGCATCTGGGGTCCCCCCGCCAATCCGGCCGAGGCCCGCGCCGTGCTGCGGCGGGCGGTGGAGCTCGGCGTGGACTTCATCGACACCGCCGACTCCTACGGCCCGCACGTCAGCGAGGAGCTGATCGCCGAGGCGCTGCACCCCTACCCCGAGGGGTTGGTCATCGCGACCAAGGGCGGCCTGACCCGGCAGGGTCCGAACCGGTGGGCTCCCGTCGCTCGCCCCGCCTACCTGCGCCAGCAGGTGGAGATGTCGCTGCGCCGGCTGAAGCTGGAGCGGATCGACCTCTACCAGCTCCACCGCATCGNCCCCGACNCCCCCGTCGAGGACTCCCTCGGTGAACTGCGCGCGCTGCAGCAGGAGGGGAAGATCCNCCATATCGGCCTGTCCGAGGTCAGCGTCGCCGAGCTGGCCCACGCCCGCACCCTGGTTCCGATCGTCAGCGTGCAGAACCGCTACAACCTCGCCTACCGGACCGCCGAGGACGTCCTCGACTACTCCGACCGCGAGGGCATCGGCTTCATTCCGTGGAACCCGGTCGACACCGGCCGGCTCGCCCTTCCCGGCAGCGTTCTCGACGCCGCCGCCAAGCACCACAGCGCCAGCCCCGCCCAGCTCGCCCTCGCCTGGCTGCTGCGCCGCTCCCCCGTGATGCTGCCCATTCCGGGCACGTCGTCGGTGGCCCATCTGGAGGAGAACATCGCCGCTGCCGGCGTCGAACTCACCGATGTCGAATTCGAGGACCTGTCCCGCCTGGCCTCCTGACCCTCGGCCACCCGCGCCTCAACCTCCCGGACCTCAACCTCCCGCGCCCCGGCCTCTCGTCCTCGGTATCGCCCGGTCGGACCAGAGAACCGGGGCGCGCCCGGTCCCTCGCCGTTCCCCCGCACCTCCACGTGGTCNCCCCGACTCACCGGCCGGCGACGCGTCCCCGCGTATCCAGTACCTGGTCAGGGCTTGCTACGCTGGGCGGAGCTTCCCGGTAGGCCCCTCCTGTACCAACGCGCCCGTAGCTCAGTGGATAGAGCGAGTGCCTTCTAAGCACCAGGTCGCAGGTTCGATCCCTGCCGGGCGCACCCAGCAGGGTGTCGGTACCCCTGGCCTGCGGTTCGCGGACCATGATCCAAAAGGTCGGGTCCGCGGAGTCCTCAGACCGGATGGCAAATCTCCCACGCCCGCCTGCGCGCGGTCGTCACGCTGCTGCTACATCTCAGGTTCGACTGTTGGCCAGGACATCAGAGAATCCAGTGGAGCTGCTGGGTCCGTTCCGGGTCCAGGTGGGGGGCCGGGGGAAGCCAGCGCAGCGGCTGGGTCCGCTCGGGCTCCGACCCTGCGGCCGTGACGGTCGCAGTCCTGGCGGCGGGTGCCGCAGCGGGCCGGCGGTCGCCGTGGCGGCCTCCCTGACGGCCGCCGGCGGGGAACTTTCCGTTGAAGATCTTGCGGAGAAAGGGCGACCGCAGAATGACGAAGTGGTGGAGGGCGAAGGTCACGCCGAAGGTCAGGGCCGTGACCAGAAGCATCTGCGGCCAGCGCAGGCTCGGGTCGAACGACAGAAGCGTGGCGATGACGTAGATCCAGAAGTAGTGAAAGAGGTAGACCGTGTAGGAGGCGTCGGAAAGGTAGCGGACGGCCGGCCTGGGGCCGGGAACGAGCCGGCTCGCCACGGCGAACAGGTTGACGGTGATCGCGACGGTGAACAGGGTCCGGCTGAGTACCACGCCGGTGGACGAGGCCAGCCCGCCCACCCAGCCCCGGGTGGACGCCAGCAGCAGGACACCGGCCACGGCGAGCAGGATCGGCGCCGGCCGCTGGAAGGCCGGCAGGAGTCGCCGCCGATCCAGGTGGAGAAGCACCCCGAGAAGGAAGAACGGCAGATAGTCCAGTGTCTCCTCGACCGGGAGGTCGAGGGGATCGGAGCCGATCGCGGGCACGACGGCGGCCCGGTACCCCCCGCGCATGACGATGATGCTCACCATGACCGACACGATGATCGTGGCCATGACGCGTGGTCGACCGGTGGTTGCCCGCCGGTAGACGGGGCTGGACACGACGCGGGACANCAGGCTCANGGCCGCCGGGGTGCACAGCGCGTAGACGAGCAGCGCCACGAGANACCACAGCTGCAGAAGCCAGCGCAGCTCACCCGCGGGTTCGGGGACGGTGCGGCCGTGCAGGAAGTCCAGGAACGAGACGTCCGGGTTGTGGAAGTNGTAACTCAGCCACAGGGCGGTGGGATTCAACAGAACCAGGGTGCACAGGAAGGGCACTCCCACGCTGGCGAGCCTGCGGCGCACCGTGCGCGCGGGTCCGTACTTCCCGACGAGCATCGCGGAAAGAAATCCGGAAATCAGAAAGAAGTCCGCCATCCGGAAGAGACCGGAGGCATAGGCAATCCCGTGGAAGACCGGATCGTCACCGAGCGTCGAGGCGTGGACGAAGACTCCGCCCAGCATGAAGATGCCGCGTAACGCGTCCAGGTGATGGTAATGGTCGTCCGGCGCGGACCGTGCCACCTTTCCGGACGGTGCCGCTTTTCCCCCCACGATGTCTCCACCAAGACCACCGGACCGATCCGGCATCCCCCCAGGCCGACGCCCTCCGATGAAGACGCAGGCGGACAACCTTGTGCTCATATCGTATGAAAAGCGAAGGCCGTCCCAGGCGCCGGGGGGCGGGAGTGTCGAACGGATACGACCAGGCACACTAGCGACTCCAGCCCGGAGCTCGGCGTTTTCCCGGTGTTGTCCACCTGTTGCGTCGAGGAAGATCTGGGGATGTATCTGGTTGTTACGGACCGACGGTGGACACCGGTGGACACCGCGATGTCGGCTCGGCCCTCTCACCCCAGGACAACGCAGGCGCTGTGGTTGCTCTTCTTCGCGGCCGCCTCGCGCGACGGCTGCCTATGCCGGCTCGCGCGGNCCGGGCACAGTCTGTTGCCCGGCCGATGCCCGGAGNCTCCCCGCCTCGCGGCGCCGGTACAGCCACGTTCCCAGCACGATCAGGAGCATTCCCGCGCCGACGCCGGCGCCCGGCCAGGGGAAGCCCCAGGCGACCGACGCCCAGACAGTGAAGATCAATCCATAGACGCCACTAGCACCATCGAGCATCCTGGTTGCGCCGCCCTGGCCATACCGGGAACGCACAAGCTTGGCCAACGGACCTTGGACGAGCATGTTCGAAACCGTGAGCGCCATCAGAAAGATGTGGCCGGACATCCCCATCGAACCCCCGTCGGACTCGTCATCGTGCAGTCGTCGTGCGCGCTCACAGACCCGGAACAAGTATGGCGGCGCAGCGCCATCCGGGCCCCGGATGCGCCTCGAACCCACCGGCGAAGGGTCGCCGGACCGCGCTCGAGCGGACAGGCCGGCATCCGAGCGCGCCGTGACGCTGTGGGCGCCGACCTCAGGGACGGCGCACCGCGAGGGATCGACATTCCACGGGTGATAGCCGAGGATTTCGGTGCGGCGGGCGTCCGCGCCGCTGGGATGACGGGCGCTGCCCCGGCGCGGCATCGGGGTTAGCCGAAAGCGCAGTCCCTCGGCGGCCACGGCGGCGACGCACGCATCGCCCACGCGGTAGCGGCGGTGATCGCGCAGATCACAGGGGTTGCCGGGTTTCGGCGGCCCAGCCGGATTGCGCAGGTGCGCGGAGGCCACGCATCACCCGAAAGTGCCATTCGCTTGCCTCCAGCGTCGCCAGGCGATTCCCTCGGAGAGGCCAGGGAACCACCGCAAGATAGGTAGTACCCGGACAATTAGGGAGGCGCTGCGCCTTGTCATCGCGATGGACCGCGAGGAGGAGCGCACGATGGTTCCGCCCGGGGGCGTCCGCCCTGGTGGAAACCGGCGCGACCACCACGATCGGGCCAGCCACGGCGTCGCGCCGCTGGCAGCCGGTCGGACACATCGAGGTCGGCCGGGACTGGCGACGCTGCGGAGCGCAGGAGGGCGGCTGCGGCGTGCTGCTCCCGCTGAACCAGCAGACCTGCCCCCGGTGCGGCCGGACGAACCGCGAGGACCTGCTGCCCCTGAACATCCGCCGGCTGCTGCCGACCCACGATGCCTACGACCACGCCGTGGCCGTGCTGCGGGGCACCTGGGCCGGACCACAGCCGAACCTGCCGGGCAGGCCGGAGCTCACCGGCGCGCCGGCCGCCGTGACCAGCGGCGACGCCCCCGCCGCCACGCGGGATCCCGACGGACAGGACTTCTGACCGGCCGCCCGAACGCCGCGGTGCGGACACGTCGCAAGAACTGCGCCGTGTTTCGGGCACGGCTCAGTCCGCCGCCGGGGAAGCCAGGTAGGCCGCGACATCCCGATGGCGGAACTCCCACACGCCGCCGGTCTGGATCAGCACTCCGCGCTCGCAGGCGTCCTCGAGGAAACCGAGGATGTCGACCGGCAGCGCGTGGCGCCAGGCGAGCCAGTGGCGCGCGAGTTCGAACTGGCCCCAGGGGGTGTCCAGCGCGGCGACCGCGCCGCCGACCGAGCCGAGCAGCAGTACTGCTGTCGACACATGGACGGACGTGAACAACAGGGCGAAGTAGCCACTCCATCCGGCGAGGAGGATCCCGCCGGGCACGACGACGTAGAGCGCGTAGNGCCGGTCCTGGCGTAACGACGTCCACGGATCGTCGCCCACGGTTCCGGCGGGCGCACGATCGGTCGGTGACGGACGCCGCGGACGGGACTGCCACGGCGTCCAGAACGTCACCATCTTGAGAGTCTGGGAACGGGGCTGTGACGCGTCCCGACGCCGCACCCACGCCAACACCAGACCGCAGAGGACACCCATCGGCAGGCCGACTGCGAAGCCGCTCAGACATGACACCTCGATCCCGAGGACAAGACCGAAGGCGAGCGAAGGCAGCAGCCGGATCGCTGCTGGCACGGCCCGCTNCAGATCCCACCAGCCCAGGGCCACGCGTCGGTCCGCGGCCAGGCGCCCGGCCAGGAAGCGCAGCGTGTGCATGCGGGCCTGGGCCGAGTCATCCCCGCCACCGCGAGCCACGTCGGGCACGCCGTCACCGCCGCGGCAGGTCGCCCGCAGGAACTGGTGCGCGCACCGCATCCGTACCGCCGCCGCTGACGGAAACCGGTCGCGGTCGAGCAGCTCGGCGGGATCGGGCGGTTCGAACCGCGGCTCACCGATCCGCGTTCCGTAGCCCGATCGGAGGAGGTCGACTGCGGCCGGGTCCCGCAACCCCATGGCCACCGCCGACGCGGGCTCCTCGGCGAGCATCGCGACGATCTCCGCCCACCGCGCAGGCAGGTGGGCGACAGGGGCGACAGGCGCGACAGGCGCGGCAGGCGCGGCAGGCGCGATCGACGTCCTGGCCAGGAAGCGGGCGACGGCGACCGGCCCGGGCCGGTGCACGTCGATCACCCAGGCCCCGGCCGGCGGGCACCATCCTCCCAGTGCGGCGAGGCACTCCTCGTCGGCTCCGAGGACGAGCGGCAGCGTGTCGCCCAGCCACTGCTGGATCGAGGTGAGTGCGGCGACGCGGCTCTGCGCGGGCAGCGCTTCCAGACCGTCGAGGACCGGCAGGACGCGCCGGTTGTCGACGAGCGAGCGAGCGCGGCTGACCTCGGCCTCGAACGACGTCAGCCAGGGATGGCGCCGCCTGAGCTCGAGCTCGAGCCAGTCGGGGAAGCCCATCCGCTCGGGTTGCCAGGAGGTCACGGGCAGCAGAACCGGCACCGGTCCGCCGGGCTCGCGTCGGGCATGCAGGACGTTCACCAGGCCGGTCAGCACGGTCACACGACCCGCGCCCGCGTCACCGAGCAGGATCAGGCCTGCCCGGTGTCCCGCCAGCATGCTGTCGNCCACCTCGCCGAGAACGAGGTTGTTCGAGGGCGGGATGCTCCCCTCGGGACGCGCGTCGCGCTCGGTGAGCACCGGCATGATCGCGGCGAGGTCGCCCAGCCGCGCCTGTTCCTGCGCGCGGGTCTGCGCGGCAAAGTGGGCGGTCACCGGATCCTCGGCGACGCCGGCAAGGCGGCGTTGGAGCTCCAGGTGTCGGAACTGGTAGAGCGCGCCGACCCTGCGCAGCACCTCCCGGTGCAGGTGCGCGTCGTCGAGGAACTCCACGAGCTGTCGGGGAAGAACCCCCCGTCGGGCGAGGCGCCACCGCACGACCGTGTAGGGAGCCCAGGCCGTCCGCCCCATCGCCACCGCCAGACCGGCGGGGAGCGCAAACAGGGCGGCCAGGAAGGCCGCGACTGCGACAGCCGCTCCGGTCGGGATCGTGGACGTCACGGTCCAGATCAGGCTGAGGCACGCGCCCGTGCCGAGGAACGTGCCCAGCACCATGACGGCGAGAAGGGTGCCGAAGACCCGGCGGTCGTCCGCCATCAGCCGGCGCGGGTCCGAGGCCGTCGTGAGGTCGGCCGTCTGCGTCCTGGTCGCGCTCAGCAGGACACCGGTCAGGCCCGCGAGCAGGACCGCCATGGCCGTGATCGCGACGGTGGCCGGCAGGCCGTGCCGATCGAGGAGAGCCGTGGCTCCGGTTGCCGTGGCCATCTTCGCCACGATCGCCACGACCACGAGCAGCGCGCTGTAGGCGACGACCTGGGGACTCGCCTGCCGAANCCGGAACCGCACGGCCCGCGCCGGCGGCCTGACGCCCCAGCGGCGCACCCCGCCGACGGAGCTGAACGCGATTCCCGACACCAACAGGCACCAGACCAGCAGGCCGGCCCAGACCGGGCCGAGGGGCCAGGCCAGGAGAACCAGGCGACCCGGTTGCGGGCCGCTGACTCCCGGCCACAGCCGGACGAGCTGCGCCGCCCCGGTCGTGGCCAGCAGACCCAGCATCAGGACGGCCCAGATCGCCAGCCCACCGAGACATCCGTACCAGTACCGGTGCCGCGCGGGCACGGCCTGCGGGAGCTCCCACCAGGCGAGATCAGGGCTGCCACCACGGGTGTGCTCGAGGTGGCGGGCGAGGAAGGTCAGCCAGTGCTCGGCCTGCGCCGGCCGCCAGCGGGGCGAGTCGCGATAGGCGGCCGGGATGAACCGGTCCAGCAGATGCCGGCCGACCGCGGCCGGATCGCCGGTCCGGCCGAGGGCGAGCAGGTCCGCCGGGTTCGGCGGAGCACCGCTGTGCTCCCCGGGGCGTGGGCTGTAGACCGCTCGGGCCAGCGCGGTCATCAGCGGGGTCGACAGGGCCCCCCGCAGGGTGGCGGCAGCCCTTCCGTCGGCCGGGTCGGGTTCGTCGGCCGGCTCCGCGAGGGGATCGTCGCCCGGCTCGACGGTGCGTCCGGCGGTCCGATCAGCGGTCCGATCAGCCGTCCGATCGGTGGCACGACCATCCGTGCGTCCGTCGCCTTCCGGGCTGATGACCCGTAGAACCGACTCCCATCGCCGGCGGGTCTGCGGGCCCGCCGCGGTGGCCCGCAGGTAGCGGGCGACGGCTCCCGGCTCCAGCGGACACATTTCGATCCCGGCGGTTCCGGTCAGCCGGATCTCGGTGCCCGCCGAGAGCCGGACCGCCTCCCGGTACTGCCGGACGCGCGCGGTCACCACCATCCGCAGGCCGTTGCGCAGCCCGTCGTTGATCTGCCCGAGGACCACACCGCGGACGTCGCCCGGGATCTCGTCCAGCCCGTCGAGCAGGAGGGTCACGAGTCCCTCGTCGAGCAGCCGTCGGACGACCGGGTCCGGGCCGGACCGCCCTGCCGGCGAGGTCCCCAGGCCGTACTCGCGCAGGCGGGCCCGCACCCAGTCGTCGAAGCTCTCCCCCACCCGCGAACGCCCGTCACCGTCCGGGAGGACCGGATTCCACGACGCCAGCGACAGCAGCACCGGCACCGGNCCGGATCGCCGGCGGCGTCGGAGCAGATCGAGTACCAGGCGGACCAGGAGCACCGACTTGCCGGCACCGGGTTCACCGAGGACGAGCAGTCGGCCCGTCGGGACCCGGTCGAGGACATCGGCGAGGTCGCTGCCACCGCCGGCCAGCTCGCCGGGATGTGCGGCCCACCGACCGGGTGACGGCGGCGGCCAGCCGGCGCTGTCGGAGGTGGCCAGGCCGACCAGGGTCGGCCAGTCGGTCACGAGGTCGGGATCCGCCGGCACCCAGCGCACCGGTAGCAGCGTCTCGTTGAGGCGGCGGCGGCGGAACTCCTCGTTCCACTGGACGCCCACCTTCTCGGCGAGTTCGTTGGCCGCCTCCGCCAGGACCGGATCGACCGGGGCCGGATCGGCGTCACCGTGGCCGCGCAGCCCCGGCACGCCCNGGAACACCGGCTCGCCCGACCCAGGGCGGTGCTGGGAGGCGCGAGCCCACGGGAACGCCGGCTCGGCGCTCGGCCGGGCCCGTCCGACCATCGCCGCCTGCACCGCGGCCACCAGCGTCTCCTTCGCCACCTCGGACGAAAGCCCGAACAGGTCGCACGGGACGACGTCGTTCATCAGGCCGGGCAGCGAACAGGGCTCGATGCGAACCGGAATGAGCTGTCGACGGTCCCCGTGGGGATCCAGCTCCCACGCCTTCCGCCACACCGTCTGCGCGACGGGCGAATCCAGGTATTGCGCGGAGACGACGGCGAGGAAACGGGACGCCGTCCGCAGGCCGGTCTCCAACGTGGCGATCCGACGGGAGCCGGGCACATCATCCCACTCCGGTAGCAGAACGCNGTAGCCGGCTATGTCCTCGAGCTGCCAGGCAATCCACGCGGCCCACTCGTTGTCCTGCGGCAGGTTGGAGACGAAGATGTCGCAGGCCCGTTCCCCCGAATCCACCCGGACAGCATCTCAGACGGCCGTGTCGGCTACCTCACGCCGTGTCGGAACACGGGCGGGACGTGCCCGGTGGCGCCCGGATCGGCAGTGCGCCGACGACCGCGGGTCCCGGGCCNCCCCGGTCGATTCCCACTCCAGCCGGGATCAGCAGACAGCCGACGACGGCGGATAGGGTTGGCAGGGCTGTCCGGGCGGCGGGCAGCCGGCGCCCGTGGTGAGGAAGCCGAAGGCGGCCGCCACCGCGACGGCGGCCAGTGCCCGGCGTTTACCCGCGGTACGTGTATGCCTGCGACTGCCGCTGGATGGGCGCATGTCTCGACCTTTCCGCGTTCCGCATTCCCGACCACTGACTTTCTACCGGATCGGACACAATCACCGGACGCGACGCGCCGAGCACCCCCTGATCTCAATATTCGATCTTCTCGGGATCGCCGACTCACCGGAGACGGAACACCGAATTTCCCGCCGACGCCGAAATGTCAAGTAAATCAGGGCACGGCCTAACGCCGGGCCGGAGTCGCGCCACACGCTCCGGCGTGGTCCGCGAGCCAGTCGCACCAGGCGTTGACGCCAGCACCGGTACGGGCGCTCACGGCGAGCACCGCCACCCCCGGATGGACGGCGTCGAGGTTGCGCCGGAACGCCTCGACGTCGAAGTCGAGATGGGGTAGCAGATCCGTCTTGTTGACCAGCACGAGATCCGCGGAGCGGAACATCACCNGATACTTGAGTGGTTTCTCCTCGCCCTCGGTGACGGCGAACACCATGGCGCGCCGGTCCTCCNCGACGGTGAACTCGGCGGGGCACACCAGATTGCCGACGTTCTCGATGATGACGAGGTCGAGTGCGGCGAGCGGCAGCCGGGGCAGCGCGGAGGCGACCATCGGCGCATCCAGGTGGCATTCCCCGCCGAAGCCGTCGCCGGTGTTGACCAGGGCGATCGACGCGCCGAACCCGTCGAGGCGGTCGGCGTCCAGGCTGGTCTCGATGTCCCCCTCGATGACGCCGATCCGCCGGTGCGGCGCGAGGCGGCGCAGCGTCTCGACGAGCAGGGTCGTCTTACCGGCGCCGGGCGCGGACATCAGGTTCACCACGGTGACGCCGGCCGCGTCGAATGCCGCCCGGTTGGCCCGCGCAACCTTTTCGTTCTCCCCGAGAATCCGCTCCAGCACCTCGACCCTTTCCGCGCCGGTGCGATAGCCAGAATGGTCCCCCACCGAACCGGCCCGGGAATGACCGTCCTCGAGCGGATCGTCGTGTGGGTGGCTGCTCGAGTGCGGGTGGCTGTTCGAGTGCGGGTGGCTGTTCGAGTGCGGGTGGCTGTTCGAGTGCGGATGGAATCTGCCCATTGTTCGTCACGCCTCCACGGCGTCGGTCGCCACCTCGAAGGAGGTGACGAGAAATTCCTCGCCGCTGACCAGGACGACGTCGGCGGTGCCACAGGCGGCGCAGCGCAGAACCGGCACGGCCAGCTCGCTGTACGCGCCGCACGGACGGCAGCGCACCCCGGCCGGGACCGACTCGACCACCAGCTCCGACCCGGCCAGTGCCTCGGCCCCGACCGCGTCGGCATGCGCCAGTCCCCAGCAGTAGACGAGGGTGTCCGGCACCACCTGCCGCAGCGCCCCCACCCGCAGGTGCACCCGGGTCACCCGCCGGCCGGCCGCGTGGCGGGCGACGATGCCCGCGACGGAGCGGCAGATCGACAGCTCGTGCACCGCCTCGCCCTCCCCGACGCCCAGCCGGGCTCCCCGACGCCCAGCCGGGCTCACTGTGGTCCCGCCGAGCACGCAGCGGCAAACGCCACCACGCCTTGGTGGCAGCCTCCGCACACGACGCATCGGCGTCCCCTTCCCGGGCACGTAGCGTCGCTGTGCCGGCAGTCCTCGTGNGGCCTGAGCCATGCGACGCGAGGCGCGCGGCGACCGGTCGCGACCCGCCGCCCCACCGGNTGCCGGCCATCCGACGAAGGGACCACCGATGTCATCCGTGCTCTGGTTTCAGGGCGGGGCGTGCAGCGGCAACACGATGTCGTTCCTGAACGCCGAGGAACCCACCGTCATCGACCTGATCACCGACTTCGGTCTGGATCTGCTCTGGCATCCGTCGCTGGGCCTGGCCACCGGAGGGCAGGCGCGGGAGCTGTTCTGGGACTGCGCCCGGGGACAGCGGCCGGTCGACATCTTCGTCTTCGAGGGCTCGGTGATGCGCGGCCCGGACGGCAGCGGCCGCTTCGACGTGTTCGCCGACCGGCCGATGCAGGACTGGGTGCGCGACCTTGCCGGCCAGGCCCAGGTGGTCGTGGCGATCGGGGACTGCGCCTGCTGGGGCGGGGTCCCGGCGACGGCGCCGAACCCGACCGACTCCACCGGGTTGCAGTTCCACAAGCGCGCCCCGGGCGGGTTCCTCGGCTCGGACTTCCGTTCGCGGGGCGGGTTGCCCGTCATCAACGTGCCGGGCTGCCCCGCCCATCCGGACTGGATCACGCAGATCCTGGTGGCGCTGGCCACCGGCCGGGCCGCCGACATCGCGCTCGACGAGCTCCACCGGCCGCAGACGTTCTTCACCACGTTCACCCACACCGGCTGCACCCGTAACCAGTACTTCGAGTACAAGCAGTCGACGCTGACCTTCGGCGACGGGACGCGGCAGGGCTGCCTGTTCTACGAGTTCGGCTGCCGCGGGCCGATGACGCACTCTCCGTGCAACCGGATCCTGTGGAACCGGCAGTCGTCGAAGACCCGGGCCGGGATGCCGTGCATCGGCTGCACCGAGCCGGAGTTCCCGTTCTTCGACCTCGCCCCCGGCACGGTCTTCCAGACCCAGAAGGTCGCCGGGGTCATCCCGCGCGAGGTCCCCGAGGGCAGCGGCCACCTGACCTATCTGGCCCAGGCGGCGGCCGCCCGGGCGGCGGCCCCGAAGTGGTCGAAGAAAGACATGTTCGTCGTCTGATCCGCCGCCACGGCGCGCGCGTCCCGCCCGGGGCCCCGCGAGGAACGCACACGGAAAGAAGCGATGTCGATGACGACCGTCGATCTCAACGTCAGCCCGATGGGGCGCGTCGAGGGTGACCTCGACGTCCGGGTCACGATCGACGACGGGGTGGTGGCCTCGGCCTGGACCGAGGCGGCGATGTTCCGCGGCTTCGAGATCATCCTGCGGGGCAAGGACCCGCAGGCCGGCCTGATCGTGACCCCGCGCATCTGCGGGATCTGCGGCGGCAGCCACCTGTACAAGTCGGCGTACGCGCTGGACGTGGCGTGGCAGACCGAGCTGCCGCCGAACGCGACGCTGATCCGCAACATCGCGCAGGCATGCGAGACGCTGCAGAGCATCCCGCGGTGCTTCTACGCGCTGTTCGCCATCGACCTGACCAACCCCAGGTACGCCTCCTCGCAGCTCTACCCGGAGGCGGTGCGCCGGTTCGCCCCGTTCACCGGGTCCAGCTACGGCCCGGGGGTGGTGCTGTCCGCCAAGCCGATCGAGGTGTACGCCATCTTCGGCGGNCAGTGGCCGCATTCCAGCTTCATGGTGCCCGGCGGGGTGATGTGCGCGCCGACGCTCGCGGACGTGACCCGTTCCATCGCGATCCTGGAGCACTGGAAGACCGAGTGGCTCGAGAAGCAGTGGCTGGGCTGCTCGGTGGATCGCTGGCTGGCCAACCGCACCTGGGCGGACGTGCTCGCCTGGATCTACGAGAACGAGGCCCAGCACGACAGCGACTGCGGCTTCTTCCTGCGCTACTGCCTCGACATCGGCCTCGACGGCTACGGCCAGGGCATCGGCAACTACCTGGCGACCGGCACGTACTTCTCCCCCGAGAAGTACGCCCGGCCGACGATCGAGGGCCGCAACGCGGCGCTCATCGGCCGCTCCGGGGTGTACGCCGGCGGCTCCTACAGCGCGTTCGACCAGGCCCGGGTGCGCGAGGACGTCACCCACTCGTTCTACGCGGGCACCTCGGCGCGCCACCCGTTCGANGGGGAGACCAACCCGATCGACCCGGTCCGCGGCCGCGAGCAGGGCAAGTACAGCTGGGCCAAGTCCCCCCGCTACGACGTGCCGAACCTCGGGTACGTGCCGCTGGAGGCCGGGCCGCTGGCCCGCCGAATCGCCGCCGCCGCCCCGGGCGCGGNCGACCACCAGGACGACGACCCGCTGTTCGGGGACATCCTCGACGCGATCGGCCCGTCGGTGATGGTGCGCCTGCTCGCCCGGATGCACGAGGCGGCCAAGTACTACCAGTGGGTACGCGCCTGGCTGGACCAGATCGACCTGCACGAGCCCTTCCACGCCACGCCGGTGCAGCGCGCCGACGGGCGTGGCTTCGGCTCGACGGAGGCGGCCCGCGGCTCGCTGTCCGACTGGATNGTTCTGGAGAACGGCAAGATTGCGAACTACCAGGTGGTCACGCCGACGGCCTGGAACATCGGGCCCCGCGACGGTGACGGCACACCCGGCCCGATCGAGGCCGCGCTCGTCGGCACGCCGGTCGCCGACCCGGCCGACCCGGTGGAGCTCGGCCACGTGGCCCGCAGCTTCGACTCCTGCCTGGTCTGCACGGTCCACGCCTACGACGGGCGGACCGGCAGGGAACTGAGCAGGTTCGTCATCAACGGGGACCTTTGAACGCCGGACGACCGGTGCCCGCCGCACAGCCGGTGCCCGCCGCACAGCCGGTGCCCGCCAGCCCGCGGGTGCAGGTCGACCCGCCCGGCTTCGAGCCGCCGCGCTGCGACACGGTGGTCATCGGCTGCGGGAACCTGCTGCGCGGCGACGACGGGGTGGGACCGATCCTGATCCGCCGCCTCGCCGAGGCGGGCGTGCCGGCCGGGGTGCGCCTGGTCGACGGCGGCACGGCCGGGATGGACACGGCCTTCGCGATGCGCGGCGCGCGCCGGGTCGTGATCGTCGACGCCGCCCGCACCGGCGCCGCGCCGGGCACCGTCTACCGGGTGCCGGCCGCGGAACTTGCGGATCTTCCCCTGCACCTGCCACACCCCCATGCGGTGCGCTGGGACCAGGCACTCGCCTTCGGCCGGTGGCTGCTCGGCGACGACTACCCGACCGACGTCACCGTCTACCTCGTCGAGGCCGGCGGGCTGGAGCCCGGTGCCGACCTCACCCCGGCCGTGCGCCGCGCGATGGAACGGATGCAGCGGCTGATCCTCGCAGATCTTTCCGACCCGCACAGCGAGGAAGACTCACATGGCTGACCGCGACACCGCGACCGACACCGAGACCGACACGGACCCCGACACGGACCCCGACACGGACACGGACCCAGTCGCCACCGAGTCGGCGGCGCACTGCGCCCGGCCGCAGCCGGTCGGGGTGTTTCCCCTGCCCGCCGGCTTCCTGCTGGTGCCGGGCGGCGACGACACGGCCGAGCTGCGCCGCACGCTCGCCGCCGGGCGCCGCCCGGACGCCTGGCCGACGCGGCTGCTCGCGTTGGAGCTGGCCTACGGCGGGGACGTCGTCGGCGCCGCGACCCAGGTTGACGGCGACGATCCGATCGACCGGTACAACCGGTTCGTCCTGCGTCCGGGCGGCCCCCCGGTCGAGGATCCCGCGCAGCTTCGCCAGGCGCTGGGGGCCGAGCTCGGGATCCTCGTCGACGTGGTCCGCTTCGCCCTCGGCGATCTGGCCGAGCCCCCGCCGCTGGCCGGGGAGACCGGCGAGATCGCGGCGCTGGTGCACTCGGCGCACGCCGCCCACGCCATGGCCGCCGGGCGGACCGGGGAGGCGGCGGGGGCGCTGGGCCGGGCCGTCGCCGCGGCGTGGGGGGCGTCCCCGGGCCTGACCGCGCAGCTGTTGTCGACCGCGGCCGACCTGCGCCGCAGCATCGAGGGGCCGACCGACGCCGTCCTCGCCGACCTGACCNCGGCGCTCGCCGCCCTCGACGCCACCGATCTCGTGGTCGCCCGCGCCGAGCTGCGCCTGGCCCTCGGCGCGGCCCACCAGGAGCGCGCCCGCGACGATGCGGCGGCCCTGCGCACCGCGGTGGAACACTATCTGGCCGCGCTGCGGCTGATCAGTTTGGACAGCTCGCCGGAGTTGTTCGCCGCGGTGCAGGTCAACCTGGCCACCGCCTACCTGGCGATGCCGATGAGCCAGGCGTCCGACCAGCTTCGCATCGGCGTCGCGATCCAGGGCCTGCGCACGGCGCTCACCGTCTACACCCCCGAGACCCACCCCGAGCAGTGGGCCAGCACCCAGCTCAACCTGGCCAACGCCCTGGTCTACGCGCCGTCGGCGCACCAGAAGGACAACCTGATCGAGGCGGCGGCCCGTTACCAGCAGGTCATCGTCGCCCGCGATCGGAACACCGATCCGCTCGGCCACGCCCGCGCGCTGGCCAACCAGGGCAACGCCCTGGCCCATCTCGGCGCCTACGACCAGGCGACCGCGGTGCTGCGCGAGGCGCAAACGATCTTCGAGGAGTCCGGGGCGGACGACGCGGCGCTGGCGGTGCGCGGCGTGCTCGACGAGATCACCCGCCGCCGCGGCGCGCCCGGACCCGCATGAGTTCCCCCCGGTCGGCGGCCGCCGTCCGAGGCACCGGGCCGGTCACCGCCGCCGCGGACGACCCGGCGGCGGGTTGGGAGCCGTCGGTGTGGCTGGGGGCGCCGGCGCCGGGGGGGCTGGCGCTGCCCGCGGCGCAGCCGTCGTCGTCCTGGCTGTACGCGCCGCGCGGGGTGTGGCTCGGCGACGACCTGCTCGTGGTGGCCGACTCGGGCAACCACCGGGTGCTGATCTGGCACGGTCGACCGGCCCGCGACGGTGCCCCCGCCGACGTCGTGCTCGGCCAGGCCGACGCAAGCAGCGAGGGCCCGGCGGCCNGCGGGCGCGGGCCCGAACGGGGGATGCACCTGCCGACCGGAATCGCCGTCACGGACGGCCGGCTCGTCGTCGCCGACGCCTGGCACCACCGGGTCCTCGTCTGGGACACCGTCCCGGTGACCACCGACACCCCTCCCGACCTGGTCCTCGGCCAGCCGGATGCGACGAGCGTGCGGGAGAACCGGGGCGGGTCGTGCGGGCCGACCACCTTCTACTGGCCGTTCGGCGTGGCCGTGATCGGCGGGCGCTTCTACGTCGCCGACACCGGTAACCGGCGGGTGCTGGGCTGGTCGGGCGGCCTGCCAACCTCCCCCGATCGGGCCCCCGACCTGATCCTGGGCCAGCCCGATCCGACCAGCCGGGAGGACAACCGCGGCGGCCCGGCCGGGCCCGCCACCTTCNGGTGGCCGCATGACATCACCGGGAACGCCGAGCGGCTGCTCGTCGCCGACGCCGGCAACCACCGGCTGCTCGGCTGGTCGCCCCATCCCGACGCCGACACCGCCGCCGACCTCGCCCTCGGCCAGACCGACCTGACCGGCTGCGGCGAATCCCCCTACGCCCCCGGCCAGGCCGGCACGCTGCGGTTCCCCTACGCCGCCGACTGCGACGGCGACCTGCTGGCCGTCGCGGACACCGCCGACAACCGGATCCTGCTCTGGGACGGCCTGCCGCAGGTCACCGGCACGGCGGCCACCGCCGTCCTCGGCCAGCCGTCGTTCGCCGACACGGGCGAGAACCGCTGGTCGGGCGTGACCGCCGACACGTTCTGCTGGCCGTATGGCCTGTCCCTGTCCGACGGCCGGCTCGCCGTGGCCGACTCCGGCAACAACCGGGTCGTGATCTGGGAGCGGCGGCCATGATCCCCCCGCGCGCCGTCGAACGGTCCGCGACGCGCCCGCCGGACGGGCGGGTGCGCCGGCGGGTCGTCGTCGAGGGCATCGTGCAGGGCGTCGGGTTCCGGCCCCACGTCCACCGGCTGGCCAGCGGCCTCGGGCTCACCGGCTTCGTCGGCAACGACTCGGCCTCGGTCTTCGCGGAGGTCGACGGCGACCCCGCCGACGTCGCCGAGTTCCTGCGCCGGTTGGCGCCGTCCGCGCCGCCCCTCGCCCGCATCGACGGGATCACGGTGACCGACGTTCCCGGCACCCCCCGCCCGGGCGGGGCCGGGTTCCGGATCGTGGCGAGCAGGGCCGCGGCCGGCGCCCGTACCCTGGTGCCCCCGGACGCGGCGGTGTGCGCGGACTGCCTGCGGGAACTGTTCGACCCGGCGGACCGACGCCACCGCCATCCGTTCATCACCTGCACGAACTGCGGCCCCAGGTTCACGATCATCGAGGCGCTGCCGTATGACCGGGCGGCGACGACGATGGCGCGCTTTCCGATGTGCGCGCGCTGCACGGCCGAGTACACCGACCCCGCCGACCGCCGCTTCCACGCCGAGCCCATCGCCTGCCCGGACTGCGGGCCGCGGCTGTGGTTCAGCCCGCTCGACGGGCCGGCGGTGACCGGCACCGACGCGGCGCTCGCGGCCGCTCAGCGGGCGCTGGCGGCCGGCGCGGTCGTGGCGGTCAAGGGTGTCGGCGGCTACCACCTGGCCTGCCGCGCCGAGGACGACGAGGGCCTGACCAGGCTGCGCGGGCGCAAGAACCGACCGGACCAGCCGTTCGCGGTCATGGCCCGCGACCTGGCCACGGCCGCCCGGGTCGGCACCGTCTCGCCGGCGGTGGCGGCGCTGCTGAGCGGGCCGGCCGCGCCGATCGTGCTCACCGGCCGCGCCCCGGGGGCGCCGCTGTCGGCCCTGGTCGCGCCGGGCAGCCCACTCGTCGGGCTGCTGCTGCCGTACACGCCGCTCCACCACCTGCTGTTCGCGCCGGCCCCCGGCGGCGGCCCGCCGCCGCGACTGCTCGTGATGACCAGTGCCAACCGCTCCGGCGAGCCGATCTGCTTCGACGACCGCGAGGCCCGCACCCGCCTCGCCGGACTCGCCGACGCCTTCCTCACCCACGACCGGCCGATCCTGGCGCCGTGCGACGACTCGGTGCTGCGCTGTGACGCCGAGCAGGTCGTGCCGCTACGCCGCGCCCGCGGCCACGTCCCGCTGCCGGTGGATCTTCCCCGCCCGGTCGGGCCGGTGCTCGCCGTCGGCGGCGAGCTGAAGAACACGCTCTGCCTGACGACCGGGCGCCGCGCCATCCTGTCCCAGCACCACGGCGACCTGGGCAGCCTCGCGGCGATGGCGGCGTTCGAGCGATCCGGCGCGCGGCTGGCGCGCCTGTACGGCATCGAACCCGCGGTCCTCGCCGCCGACCCCCACCCGGGCTACGCCACCCGGGCCTGGGCGCGGCGGACCGCCGGCGCCGAGCGCCCCCTGCGGCTGGTGCAGCACCACCACGCCCACGTGGCGGCGCTGCTCGCCGAGCACGGCCGGCTCGGCGAGCCCGTCGTCGGCGTCGCCTTCGACGGCACCGGTTACGGCGACGACGGCACGATCTGGGGCGGCGAGGTGCTCCTCGTCGGCTCCGACGTCACCCGCNCCGAACGCGTCGCCCACCTGCGCCCGGTCGGCCTGCCCGGCGGCGACGCCGCGGTGCGCAACCCGTGCCGGGTGGCGCTGGCCCACCTGGCCGCGGCGGGCCTGGCCTGGTCGGCGGATCTCGCCCCGGTGCGGGCCTGCTCCGCCGCGGAGTTGAGCACAGTGCGCACCGCCCTGGACCGGGGCGTGGCCTGCACGCCCAGCAGCAGCATGGGTCGGCTGTTCGACGCGGTGGCGGCGCTGCTCGGGGTGCGCCAGCGGACCACCTATGCCGCGCAGGCCGCCGTCGAGCTGGAGGCCCTCGCCGCCGAGGCACCCACCGCCGAAGGTCTCGCCGCCGGCCGGTCGGGTGATACGGGCGGGCCGTCCGCCGGCACGGCCGCTGCCGGCAGGGCCGCTGCCGGCGTGGGCGCGTGGCCGCTGGTCTTCGGACTGGCGGACGGCGTCCTGGAGCCGGCGCCGGTGCTCGCGGGCCTCGTCGACGGCCTGCGGGCGGGGATGGCCGCGGGCACGCTGGCCGGCGCGTTCCATGTCGCCGTCGCGGACGCGGTGACCCGTGTCGCCGAGGTGGCGCGGCGGCGGCACGGCGTCGGCCTGGTCGGGTTGACCGGCGGGGTCTTCGCCAACGTCGTGCTGCTGCGGGCCTGCCGGGCACGGCTGGCTGCCGCCGGTTTCGACGTACTCGTTCATCAGGAGGTGCCGGCGGGCGACGGCGGACTGGCTCTCGGCCAGGCCGTCGTCGCGGCGCTGGCCGGCGACCAGGATCCGGCGCCGGTCGCCGACAGGAAGGACATGTGACGCGATGTGCCTGGGGATACCCGGCCGGATCACCGAGATCTGGGATGACCGCGGCACCCGGATGGCGCTCGTCGACTTCGGCGGCGTCACCAGGACCGTGTGCCTGGCCTACCTGCCCGACGCCACCGTCGGGCAGTACACGATCATCCATGCCGGTTTCGCGTTGACGAGCGTGGACGAGGACGCGGCGCGCCAGACGCTGGCGATGTTCCGCGACCTCGGGCTGCTCGACACCGAACTCGGCGCGGCCGAAGTCGAGGCGAGCCGGTGAAGTATCTGACGGAGTTCCGCGACCCGGACCTGGCCCGCTGGCTGCTGGACGCGATCGCCGCCACCGCGAGCCGGCGCTGGACGCTGATGGAGGTCTGCGGCGGCCAGACCCACGCGATCATCCGGTATGGGCTCGACCAGCTCCTCGCCGACCAGGTCGAGTTCATCCACGGACCCGGCTGCCCGGTCTGCGTGACGCCCCTGGAGACGATCGACCGGGCGCTGGCGATCGCCGCCCGGCCCGAGGTGATCTTCTGCTCGTTCGGGGACATGCTGCGGGTGCCGGGCAGCGACACCGACCTGTTCACCGTGAAGGCCCGCGGCGGGGNCGTCCGGGTGGTGTACTCGCCGCTGGACGCCGTCAGCCTCGCCGAGGCCCATCCCGACCGCCAGGTCGTGTTCTTCGCGGTCGGCTTCGAGACGACCGCGCCGGCCAACGCGCTGGCGGCGGTGACGGCGCGCCGCCGCCGCCTGGCGAACTTCTCGATGCTCGTCAGCCACGTGCTGGTCCCGCCGGCGATGAGCGCGGTCGCCACCGCCCCGGGCAACCGGGTGGAGGCGTTCCTCGCGGCCGGCCACGTGTGCACGGTGATGGGCACCGAGCAGTACGAACCGCTGGTCGCCGCGCACCGGATGCCGATCGTCGTCACCGGGTTCGAGCCGCTGGACCTCCTCGACGGGGTACGCCACGCCGTCGCGCAGCTCGAGGCCGGCCGGGCCGAGCTCGCCAACGCCTACCAGCGGGCGGTGCAGCCCGAGGGCAACCCGGCCGCCCGGGCGATCCTGGCCGAGGTCTTCACGGTGTGCGACCGGGCCTGGCGGGGCATCGGGACGATCCCGGACTCGGGCTGGCGGCTCGCGGACGCGTGGCGCGACTTCGACGCGGAGATCCGGTTCGACGTCGGCGGCCTCACCGTCGCCGAACCGGCGGCGTGCCGCAGCGGCGCGGTGCTGCAGGGGCTGCTCCGGCCGCCGGACTGCGCGGCGTTCGGCACGACCTGCACGCCGCGCCGCCCGCTGGGAGCGACGATGGTCTCGGCGGAGGGGGCGTGCGCCGCCTACTTCCAGTACCGGCGCCTCACCCCGGCCGGCAGCGCCCACTCGCCGGACNCCACCGGGCCGGCGGCGGCGATGCAGGCATGACCGACCTTGCGGACATGACGGGCTGGGCCTGCCCGGCTCCGCTGCGCGACTATGCGCGGGTCGTGCTGGGCCACNGCGGCGGCGGCGTGCTGACCAGCGAGCTGATCGAGCACCTGTTCCTCCCGGCGTTCGCCGGCGGCGGGACACCGGTGGACGCGGCGCCGACGGACACGGCGCCGACGGACACGGCACTGCCAGCCGGGGCGCTGGCGGACGCGGCGGTCCTGGCTGTCGGCGGGCTCAGGCTGGCCTTCACGACGGATTCCTACGTCGTGCGGCCGCTGTTCTTCCCCGGCGGTTCGATCGGCGAGCTCGCCGTCCACGGCACCGTCAACGACCTGGCCTGCCGCGGCGCGGTCCCGCTGGCGCTGTCGGCCGGGTTCATCCTGGAGGAGGGGCTGGAGCTCGCCGTCCTCGGCCGGGTGGCGCAGGCGATGGGCCGCGCCGCCGCCGCGGCGGGGGTACGGCTGGCCACCGGCGACACCAAGGTCGTCGAGCGCGGCCTCGCCGACGGCCTGTACGTCAACACCAGCGGCATCGGGCTCGTCCCGCCCGGCGTGGATGTCCGGCCCGACCGGGCGGTGCCCGGAGACCGGATCATCGTTTCCGGGCCGATCGGCGAGCACGGGATCGCGGTGCTCAGCGTCCGCGAGGGGTTGGAGTTCGGCGGGGACGTCCGCTCCGACACCGCGGCGCTGCACGGGCTGGTGGCCGCCATGCTGGCCGCGACCGTGCCCGGGGTGCACGCGCTGCGCGACCCGACCCGCGGCGGTCTGGCGACCGCGCTGTGCGAGATCGCCGCGGCGGCCGGGGCCGGCGTCGAGTTCACCGAGTCCACGGTGCCGGTGCCGCCCGTGGTCGAGGCGGCCTGTGGCTTCCTCGGTCTCGACCCGCTGCACGTGGCCTGCGAGGGCCGGCTCGTCGCGTTCGTCGCCGAGGCCGATACGGACGCGGTGCTCGCCGCGATGCGGGCGCATCCGGCCGGACGCGACGCGGTGATGATCGNCTCCGTCACCGCGGAGCATCCGGGCGTCGTCGTCGCCCGCACGGCCTTCGGCGGGACCCGCATCGTCGACCGGCCGCTCGGCGAGCAGCTCCCCCGCATCTGCTGATGCATCGCCCGAGCGCAACCGTCCGAGCGGTGGACACGCTCGGCGCCCACTCCAGCCGCCCGAGCCGTACGCGACTCCCGCCCACTCCCACGGCCCACGCCCACGGCCCACGCCCACGCGCCGAAATTCGTCCTCGTATGCGATCTGTCGCCCTATCTTGATACGTGGACACAGCGACCTCGGCTGAACAAATTTGGATCGACCGCCACCCTCGTCGGCGAGCCCCCTCAGGGAAGGCGAAGATTACGGACACACCCCCAGAGACACGCTCGTGACCGTACGGCACCAGCAGAGTTGGTGAGCAACACCCTGGCGTCTCGAAAGCGATTCGGGCCTACTCGTCCAAGTCCCTGCCCATGCGGCCGGGCTCAGCCGGCTGNGCCGATCCGCACCGCNCAGTCGCTGGCGGCCAGGTAGACCTGGCTGCGGCCGCCGGGGTCGAGTCGGACGGTCGGCGCGTCCTTCGTGGCGGTGGCGAAGTCGACGTTCTCCCCGCTGGCGAGATCGCGCAGCACGAACTCGCACGTCTCGCTGCCGTTGAAGTCCTTGACCTGGACCTCGACGGCGCTGGGGGCGTGGAAGGCACTGCTGTCGCCGGTCTGCTGGACGGTGAACGGCAGGGTCGCGTCGCCGCCGCCGGCCTGCGCGGTGAGCCGGCAGCCGGGCGGGGACGGCGTGACGTCGAGCTCGATTCGCCCGGTCTGGTGGACCTGGAAGGTCCTGTCCCCGTAGACGGTCTCCGACCCTGCCAACCCGGACGGGTTGGCGCCGTGCGGAGTGACGGTGCAGCCCACGTCGTCGCCGGACTGGCGGTCGGCGACGACCAGTCGCCAGGGCCCGGTCGCGGTGTAGCTGAAGGTCGTCGGCGCGTCGGTGCCGCCACCCCCGAGGGTGAGCAGCACGGCTGTGACGGCGGCCGCCGCGAGCACGACGACCGCGACACCGGTCCCGAGCAGCCGGCCGCGCCGGCGCCTCGGCCCATCCGCGGAGGTGTCTCCTGGCCGCGCCCCCGCCGCGGCACCGACCACGCCCGAGACGTTCCACGGCGGTGTGCCGCCGGACGCGCCGACGCCTGCCGGGCCACCGACGGGCAGCGGCGGCGACGGGATCGTCGGCGGCGGCCCGCTGGGCGGTGTGGGGGCGTGGACGGTCAGCGTGACGTCCCGGTTCGGACCGAACCCGACCGGACGATCCGACTCGTTCGACCCGCCGTCGTCCATCGGGCCGCCTCGGCCCGCCGCGCCACCCGGACCCGACCCTCCACCGTGACCCGACCCGCCGCCCGGACCCGACCCGCCGCCCGGACCCGACCCGCCGCCCGAGCCTGACGCGGCGTCGAGGCCGGCCGCGTCCGCGAGGGCGGCGCGCAGCTCCGCGGCCGTCGGCCGGTCGGTGGGTTGACGGGCCATCGATCGGCGGACCAGCTCGCGCAGCGACGGCGCGATCCGCGCGTAGTCCAGCCGGGGTTCCTCGTGGACGATGCGGTAGGTCACCGCGTCGGACGGCCCCTCCCCGTACGGCGGCTGCCCGGTGGCGCCGTAGCCCACCAGGCCACCCCAGGCGAACACGTCGGAGGCCACCGCCGCCTCACCGACGGTGACCTGTTCGGGGGCCAACCAGGCCGGCGTGCCGATCAGCACTCCGGTCGCGGTGAGCTGGTCGGCGTCGCGTACGGCGGCGACCCCGAAGTCGATCACGATCGGCCCGGTGGCCNTCCACATCACGTTGGACGGCTTGAGGTCGCGGTGGATGAGGCCGGCCGCGTGGATCGAGACGAGCGCGTCGGCGAGCCCGGCCGCCAGCCGCACCTGGTCGGCCTCGTCGAGGGGGCCGTGGCGGGTGATGTGCTGGCCCAGAGTGGGCGCGGGGAGGAACTCGGTGGCCAGCCACGGCGGCTCGGCGGTGATGTCGAAGTCGAGCAGCTGGGCGGTGTGCCGGCCGCGGACCCGGAAGCAGGCCTGTAGCTCCCGTTGGAAGCGGACCCGGAAGCTGGGGTTGTCGGCCAGTTCGGATCTGATGATCTTTACGGCGACCCGGCCGAGCGGGCCGTCGCCGAGGTAGACCACGCCCATCCCGCCGCCGCCGAGCCGGCCGAGTAGGCGGTGGGGCCCGACCTGGACGGGATCGGTGAGACGCAGGGCCGCGACCGCGACCTGCTCCGGGTCGGTTGGCATGACGCGATCTTCTCCTCGGCCCGGACCGCGGCCGCGCCGAGCCCACGGGTGGACGACTCCCACGGGTACTGGCGTCGCGGTGACAAATCACCTGGATGGTAGCGAGCCTGCCCCTGCCCGCCCATGGTCGTCGGCTTTCCGACCTCGCCGAACGTCCCGGGCTGTGGACCACGACGGTTGTCCACAGCCGCGGACCACGGGCCCACCGACCCGGTCGGATGGCCGTAAGGTGGCCAGATGACCTTGCCGCCCGGCCCCCCGGAGCACCTCGCCGACCCGTCGGGCACCTCCGCCGGCGCCGCCAGGGGCGCCGGTGCCGGGGGCGCCGGTGCCGCGGGGGGCGCCGGTGCCGGGATGGTCACCGGCGCCGCCGCACAGGTCCTGCGGCGGGTCTTCGGCTACGAGTCGTTCCGGTCGGGCCAGCGGGAGATCATCGATCATGTCGTCGACGGCGGCGACGCGCTGGTCCTCATGCCCACCGGCGGCGGCAAGTCGCTGTGTTACCAGATCCCGGCGCTGGTCCGCCCGGGCACCGGGGTCGTGGTGTCCCCGCTCATCGCTCTCATGCAGGACCAGGTCGACGCGCTGCGGGCGCTCGGCGTGCGGGCCGGCTTCCTCAACTCCAGCCAGGATCTCGACCAGCGGCGCGCGGTCGAGGCCGCCTTCCTCGCCGGCGAGCTCGACCTGCTCTACCTCGCGCCGGAGCGGCTGCGCGTCGAGGCGACGTTGCGCCTGCTCGACCGGGGCACGATCTCGCTGTTCGCGATCGACGAGGCGCACTGTGTCGCGCAGTGGGGGCATGATTTCCGGCCCGACTACCTGATGCTGTCGATGCTGCACGAACGCTGGCCGGGCGTCCCGCGCGTCGCGCTCACCGCCACCGCGACGCCGGAGACGCACNAGGAGATCACCACCCGGCTGGGCCTGGCGGACGCCTACCACCACGTCGCCGACTTCGACCGGCCGAACATCCAGTACCGCATCGTGCCGAAGAAGGAGCCGAAGGCGCAGCTGCTACACCTGCTGCGCACCGAGCACCCCGGCGATGCGGGCATCGTCTACTGCCTGTCCCGGGCGTCGGTCGACAAGATCGCCGAGTTCCTGGCCGGTCAGGGGATTCCCGCGCTGCCGTACCACGCGGGGCTCGACAACCTCGTCCGGGCCGAGAACCAGGNCCGCTTCCTGCGCGAGGACGGCATCGTCATGGTCGCGACGATCGCCTTCGGCATGGGCATCGACAAACCGGACGTCCGCTTCGTCGCCCACCTCGACCTGCCGAAGTCCGTCGAAGGCTACTACCAGGAGACCGGCCGCGCCGGCCGGGACGGTCAGCGCTCCACCGCCTGGCTGGCCTACGGCCTGCAGGACGTCGTCCAGCAGCGCCGGCTCATCGACGCCTCCCCCGGCGACGCGGCGCACCGCCGCCGGTTGGGAACCCACCTCGACGCCATGCTCGCCCTGTGCGAGACGGTCGAATGCCGCCGCGTCGGCCTGCTCGCCTACTTCGGTCAGCGCGGCACCGCGGCCTGCGGCAACTGCGACACCTGCCTCGAGCCACCGCAGTCCTGGGACGGCACGGTCGCCGCCCAGAAGCTGCTCTCCGCCGTGCTGCGCCTCGACCGGGAGCGCCACCAGCGCTTCGGCGCCGGCCACGTCATCGACATCCTGCTGGGCCGGTCCACGCCCAAGGTCGCCCAGCACCGCCACGAGACCCTGACCGTCTTCGGCGTCGGCGAGGATCTGCGCGAGCTCGAGTGGCGCGGGGTCGTGCGCCAGCTGCTGGCCCAGGGGCTGCTCGCCGTCCAGGGCGAACACGGCACCCTGGCACTCACCGAGGCCAGCGCGGACGTGCTGCGCGGGACGCGCACGGTGGCGCTGCGCCGCGAGCCCGAGCGGGTCGCGCGGTCGAGCGTCCGATCCGGCGGCGGCGACGCCTCGGCCGGCGCGGGCCGGGCCCGGCGCGCCGCGCCGGTGGACCTGCCGGCGCAGGCCGCGCCCGTGTTCGAGAGGCTGCGGGCGTGGCGCGGCGCCACCGCGAAGGAGCAGGGCGTCCCCGCCTACGTGATCTTCCACGACGCGACGCTGCGCGAGATCGCCACGCGGATGCCGACGAGTCTCGCCGACCTCGCCACGATCAGCGGCGTCGGCGAGAACAAGCTGGCCAAGTACGGCGAGCAGCTTCTCGACGTCCTCGCCGCGTCCGCCGAACCGCCCGAACCGGACTGAACCCCCGATCCCCCGCGGCTGCCGCCGGCGGGGGCACGGGTCAGCTCCCGTCGGGGGCCGCCGTGCGGCCGGCGAACAGGGCCGCCTCGCCAACCTGTTCCAGGGGATCACGGCAGCCGGACAATGCCACACATACCGGTTGTTCAACCAGGTCACCGAGAGGTCATAGAACGTGAGGGCCGCCCAGCCGTAGGCTTCCGCGGCGGCCCGAACCTCGGGTGNGGCCGCAGCCACCGCGGGCGGCACGGGCCGGGCGGGCCGCCCACGGCGGGAAAACCGCTGCAGGGCCTGCTCCTCGGGAGCGATGAACGGATGAACAGATGAACGGATGAACAGAGGACCGGGTAGGGGCGCGAAGTTATCTCGAATATCGGGCTCGATTCGGGAAACCACGCGGACGTCGGCGGTCGCAGCGGCGAGGCACGGCGGGAAATGTCGCCGGCGCCGCGCGGGGCCGCTCGCGGCGGTGTCCGCGGAACGCCCCGCGCGCTGCGGCGGCGGGCCGGACGGAACGTCCGGAGCGAGCCGGAGCAGGACGAATCAGCTAGGATCGGTCGGCCGATGTCTCCCTCCGCTGCCCCGGGAAGAGCGATCTCGCATGCCGGATCCGCGCCTTGACCCGTTCCCCGTCGACTTTCGCGTGCACGGCCTGCGCACGCACAGCGAGGCCGGCGCGCGGGATGATTTCAAACAGATGATCTCCCAGCTCGTCGATGCGCTGCATCCGGGCTTCCGGCTGATAGGCGCCAACCCCGGGGACGCCGGGATCGATGTGTTCCTCGGCCACCTCGATGACCGGATCATCGCCTGGCAGGCGCAATACCTCCTGCCATTGGNGCGGGAGAGCCATCGCGCGCAGATCAGGGACTCGTTCCGAGCCGCGGTGCGAAATGCCCGCGAGCACGGCCACGGAATCGACCGATGGATTCTCTGCGTTCCCGGCTCGCTGGACCAGCCGACGGCGATGTGGTGGGACCGCTGGCGGCGCGAGCAGCAGGCGGCGACCTCGATCCGCATCGAACTGTGGGACGAGAGCGGTCTGCGGGCCCGGCTCGGCCGGCCGGTGGCCGCGCACGTGCGCGCCGCCTTCTACGCGTGGCCCCGCGCGGCCGGCTATGCCTGGTCCGGCAGGGCGGACGGCCCGACGCCGGTCCCGGATCCCCCGCCCGCCCGCCGCACCGCGCCCGCGGACGTGTCCTGGTCGGGCGGTGAGACGGTGCGGGTGGCGGCCCGCGCCTGCCTGCTGGAAGGCAATCCGCGGGAGCGGCGCGGCGGCGACGGATCGTGGGTGCTGCGGGAGGGAACCGCCTCGTTGCCTGGTCCGCCGGCGCGCCCGGTGTGGTTCCGCCACGTCCTCGTGCGCCGGCCGGGGTTCGCGGCGGACGCGAAGCTCGCGACCGTGGACAGTCAGATCCGCCTGCTCGCCGAGATCGGCGGGCGGCCTGGCCTGCCCGACCTGATCGAGGGCCAGGTGACGCCGGTGGAGGCGGGTCTGGTCGCCGGCCGGCTGGCGGGTCCGACCTGGCGGGAGGTCTTCGGCCCCCCGCGCCGCGCCGACCGGGGGTCGGTCCGGCCCCGTGTCCATCCGGTGCGGCTGCCCGGACCCGGCCACCCGTCCCCGCGCCCGCCGGCGGGCCCGAGGCCGTGGGGCGCGCTGCCGGGCGAGGGGCGGGTGCCGCCGGGCCGTACCTGGGCGCCGAACCCGTCGACCGCCGTCGCCCTGCTGCGCGCCGCCGCGGACGCGGCTGACGTCCTTGCGGCCCTGCACGAGGCGGGACACAGCCATCGGGCTCTGACCCCCGACGGCCTGATCCTGCCGGGAACCGGTCCGCAGCCGGGCCCGCCGGCGCTGCGTGACCTGGGGCTCGCCACGGTCGCCCGCCATGCCGAGGAGGGGCCGGCCGAGTACCGGGCCCCCGAGCAGGAGCGCCTCGGGCTGCACAGACCCCGCATCGGGGTGCGCACGGACGTGTTCCGGCTGGCGGCCATGGCCTATCACTGCCTGACCGGCGTCACGCCGGCGCGCGGCGGGCCGGCGCCGCTGCGCGGGCTACCGCTGCCGTTTCCGGTGCCGGACACCCTCGACGAGGTGCTGGTCCGGGCGCTCGACTCGGATCCGGCGCGCCGGCCCGCCCGCATCCGCGTCCTCGCCGACGCCTTCCGGGTCGGCGCCGACCACCTGACCCGCTGCGGCTACTGACGGCTTCCCGGCGCTCGCTACGGCGTCGAGGCGGCGGCGCAGACCGTCGACCGGGCCAGCGCCAGGATGGCGCCGGCGGTCGGCTGGTCGGGGGTGACGCCACCGTCGGCGAACCGGGCCGGGATGCGGGTCAGCGCGAGGCGATCGCCGCCCTCGGGGAGGTCGTCGACGCAGATGTGGGTGCCGTCGTCGCGCAGGGCGGTATCGCTGCGGCCGGCGGCGAGGGCGGGGAACTGCGCGCGGAAGGCCGTCACGAACGTCGCCGCCGCCTCGGAGTCGTGCACCAGGTCGAAGTCGCTCACCCGGCCCGCGGTCGACGCGCCGGCGCTGGGCGTGGTCCCGGGCGGCGGCCCGCCGGATGCCCCGGCGCCGCCAGCAGCGCCAGTGCCACCGGAACCGCCGCAGGCTGCGAGAACGGCCACGACGGCGGTCAGGGCGAGCGCCCGCCAGTTCTTCATCGGCTCCCCTTGCTCGTCGAAGGATCCTCTGCCCGTCGGAGGATCCGAGGTTCGTCGGAGGATCCCTGCACGCGGAAAGATCCCTTTGCTCGTGGAAGGAGCAGAGGCTAGCCGGCGCGGACGGGTGCCCCGCCGGCGGGGGGCGCGCGGGCGACGTCCGCGCGCGTCGTGGCGTGGCCGGCGGCGCCGGTCGAACCACGGACCCGCCCGCGCCGATCCACGCCGTAGCGACCCCGTTGGTCGCACCTAGCGTTCCGGGTAATGGAAAATGTGCCGCGCCACCGCTGCGCCGGGCAGCATTGCGCGCCCCCATGGGCATCCCGGTGGGCGCATTGCCGCCACCTCGGGGAGCGTGTCCGCGCAATGCGCTGTCCGCGGGTTGTGCCGGGCACGGTTGACCCGACGAACCCGAGGTTCCCGCCGTAGCCGCAGGCCAGCCGCCTGCCCGCCGCCCTCGTCCGGTGTTACCGGCGCCACTGCGGCGGTTGGCCTCGCTCATTCCCAGCATCGATCGGAACAACTAGGGACATGTCACCCCGGGATCGGGCAAGTCGGTTGGACGAGGCCGGCGGGCGTCTGATTGCATACCAGCCTGACGGGGGTGCCGAAGGCGGGAGGGACCCGCACGAGAGAGAGCAGTAAGGACGGGATGACGACACGAGCCCGAGAACTGTTCCAACGATCGCGCGCCCTGCTCGGAAACTCCCGCGAGGTCGCCGCGCAGCTCTTCGCTTCGTCCGGGGCGCACGCCCGCCCGGCGGTCCCGCCCACCGCGGCGCCGTCGAGTCCCACACCGGGCTCCGCACCCATGCCAGNGCATTCCATCACCCCGTCGGCCACCACCGCCCAGGCCACGGGCACCGCCCCGTCGGCAGGCAGCGCCCCGGCTGCGCGAAGCGCCCCGGCTGCGGACACTGCCCTGTTGGTGGGTAGCGCCCTGTCCGCGGGTAGCGCCCTGTCCGCGGGGAGCGCCCTGTCCGCGGGGAGCGCCGTCTCGGCGGACAGCGCCCCTGCCGCGACCCTGCCCGCGCCCACGGCGGACGCGCAGACGCTGTCGGCGATCTGCGCCGACGTCGCCCTGCGCGACCTGAACCTGGTCGACTCCCTGCTCTCCCAGCTCGAGGAGATGGAGGCCCGCGAGGAGGATGCCGAGCGGCTCGACGAGCTCTACCAGCTCGACCATCTCGCCGCCCGGCTGCGCCGTAACGCGGAGAACCTGCGCATCCTCGCCGGGCGGGACGCCAACGAGACGGCGTCGGAGACCGCGGCGATGGTCGACGTGATCCGCGCGGCCATGTCCTCCATCGACCACTACTCCCGCGTCACCATCGGCCGGGTCGTCTCGCTCGGTGTGGTCGGGTTCGCCGCCGAGGACGTCGGCCGACTGCTGGCGGAACTGNTCGACAACGCCACCAAGTCGTCTCCGCCAAGCGCGCCGGTGNGCGTCGGCGTGCACCTGACCGAGCAGGGCAGCGCGCTGCTGCGGGTCGAGGACGAGGGCATCGGCCTGCCCGCGGAGCGGATGCGCCGGCTCAACGAGCGATTGCGCGCCGGTCCGACCCTCGACGACGACGCCGTGCGGCACATGGGGTTGGCCGTGGTCGGGCGGATCGCGGCCCGGCACGAGATGCGCACCTGGCTCGACCGGCGNCACCCGCACGGGACGACCGCCTCGGTGCTGCTGCCCGCGGCGCTGATCTGCGAGCTGCCCGAGGCGAGCTGGTCGGGTGCACAGACCGTCACCGTCGCTCCCGCCGTGCGTACCGTCGGCCCCGCGGCGCACGTCGCGACGGCCGCCGGGCTGCCGGGACGCCGGGCCGCGCACCTGGCCCGCCCGCGCCCGGCCGCGCCCGCGGCCCACTCCACGCGGCCCACCGCCTCCCCCGCGCTGCGGCCCGTACCGAACCCGTCCTCGAACCCGCCACCGAGCCCGGCCGCCGTCGAGACCACCGCCAGCGGCCTGCCCCGCCGGGTGTCGCGCAGTCTGAAGAGCGGCACCGGCCCGCTCGCGGCCTCCCCGCCGGCCGCGCCCGCGGCGGGGGNGGCCCAGGTGACGGACCACGAGCGGCTGCTCGCCGATCTCGGTGCGTTCACCGAGGGTGAACGGGCCGCCCGTGACGAGCAGCGAGGGGCGTGAGGGAAGCCGTGACGGACACGACCAACCGCCAGGGACGCGACGACTTCACCTGGCTCATCAACGACTTCGTCGCCAGGGTGCACGGGGTCTCCCACGCCCTGATCCTGTCCTCCGACGGGCTGTCGCTCACCTCGTCGGACTCGGTCAGCACCGTCGAGGGTGAGCAGCTCGCCGCGATCGCCAGCGGGATGCTGAGCCTCGCCCGCAACAGCGCCGCGCTGTTCGACAAGGGGACCTGCGAGCAGATCATCGTCCGGCTGTCGTCGGGCTACCTGCTGTTCATGGGCATCGATGNGGGCGCGGGCCTCGCGGTGCTCACCGACGCCGACTGCGACATGAAGGTCGTGGCCTACGAGATGACCCAGTTCGTGCAGCACGCCGGCCACGCGCTGACCCCGCAGACCCGAGCGGACCTGCGCCGCGTCCTCTCCGGCCGGCAGCTGTGACGCCGGGACCGCCGGCTCTGCCGCGTACGCGCAGCCGGCGCATCCGCCCGTACACGCTCACCGGGGGACGCACCAGGACCCGTCACCACCTGCTGGTGGAGACGCTGGTCTCGGTTCCCAGCTACGACCCGGCGCTGAGCGAGTCGCTGATGCCCGAGTCGAAGGCGCTCTACGAACGGGCCCGGACGCAGCTCTCGATCGCCGAGCTGTCGGCGCTCCTGTCGATCCCCCTCGGCGTCGTCCGTGTGCTGATCAGTGATCTCGCCACCCAGGGCGCGGTGTTCATCCATCCGACGGCGCACGCCTACTCCCATGACCGCGGTGTGCTGGAGCGGATCCTCAGCGGCCTGCGGGAGCTGCCGGTCTGAGCGGGAACGCGGCGGGGCAGGTCGCCGGCGCCGACCCGGACCGGCTGATGATCTCGGCGAAGATCGTGATCGCCGGAGGGTTCGGCGTCGGCAAGACGACGATGGTCGGCTCGGTGTCGGAGGTGCCGCCGATCAACACCGAGGCATGGATGACCGAGGCCAGCGAGGGCGTCGACGACCTGCCCCCGCACGGCGAGAAGACCACCACGACGGTGGCCATGGACTTCGGCCGGATCTCGCTGGACTCCGACCTGGTGCTCTACCTGTTCGGCACGCCGGGCCAGGCGCGGTTCTGGTTCCTGTGGGACGACCTTTCCCGCGGCGCGCTGGGCGCGATCGTCCTCGCCGACACCCGCCGNCTCGACCAGTCCTTCGCCGCGGTCAACTACTTCGAGCATGATTCGACGGTGCCCTTCGTCGTCGCGGTCAACCTGTTCGACGGCCGGCTGTGGCACGACCTCGACGAGGTGCGGGACGCCCTCGCGTTACGGCCGGGCATCCCGCTGATCACCTGCGACGCGCGGGACCCGGCGTCGACCGCCGAGGCCCTGCGCGAACTGGTCCGCTACGCCATGTCCCTGGCCTGACCCACCAGCCCCGGCCTGACCCAACGTCCCCGGCCTGACCCAACGTCCCCGGCCTGACCCACCGTTCCTGGCCTGACCCCGAGGAGGACGCACTCATGCGCAAGATCCTGATCGTCGGCGCCGGCCAGTCGGGCCTGCAGCTCGCCCTCACCCTGCGGGAGCACGACTACGACGTCACGATGATGTCGGCACGCACCCCCGAGGAGATCCGCACCGGCCGGGTGATGTCCACCCAGGCCATGTTCCACACGGCGCTGCAGNACGAGCGCGACCACGGACTGAACCTGTGGGAGGCCGACGCGGTCGGGATCCAGGGGCTGGGCGTGTCGCTGGNGGCGCCGGACNGCACCCGGGCGCTGGACTGGTTCGGCCGGCTCGACCATCCCGCCCAGTCGATTGACCAGCGGGTGAAGATGGCCGGCTGGTCGGAGCTGTTCGAGGAGCGCGGCGGCAAGCTCATCATCTCCGGGGTCACCACCTCCGACCTGAACTCCCTCGCCGAGCTGTACGACCTCGTCATCGTGGCGGCGGGCAAGGGCGAGCTGGTCGGCCTGTTCGACCGGGACCCCGCCCGCTCGCCGTACACCGCGCCGCAGCGGGTGCTGTCGCTGGCGTATGTGCACGGGCTCGCGCCGCGCCCCGAGCACCCCGACGCCCCCGGCGTCCGCTTCAACATCGCCCCCGGGGTCGGGGAACTGTTCGTCATCCCGGCGTACACGCTCAGCGGGAACTGCGACATCCTGTTCTTCGAGGGGATCCCCGGCGGCCCGCTGGACTGCTGGGACGACCACCCCGAGCCCGCCGAGNACCTGCGCCGCATCCTTGAGCTGACCCGGACGTACGTGCCGTGGGAGTACGAGCGCTGCGCCGACGTGGAGCTCACCGACGCCCAGGCCACGCTGGCCGGCGGCTACACGCCGGTCGTGCGCCGGCCGGTCGGCGAGCTGCCGTCGGGCCGGGCGGTGCTGGGGATGGCCGACGTCGTCGTCGCCAACGACCCGATCACCGGGCAGGGCGCGAACAACGCCGCGAAGTGTGNCGCCTCCTACCTGGACAGCATCCTCGCCCACGGCGACAGGCCGTTCGACCGCGCCTGGATGCAGGGCGCCTTCGACCAGTACTGGGACTACGCCCAGCACGTCACCACCTGGACCAACGCGCTGCTCGCCCCGCCGCCGGAGCACGTCCAGCAGATCCTCGGCGCGGCGGGGGCACACGACGCCGTCGCCCGCCGCTTCGTCAACGGCTTCGACGACCCCAGCGACTTCCAGCACTGGTTCCTCGACCCGACGAAGACCGCCGCCTACCTCGCCGGCTTCTGACCTCGGCCCGGTAACGACGCCGCGGGCCGCCGTAAGGCGCGACGGCCCTCAGCTCGGTTTGGCGCCTCGAACCCGATCGCAGTCGCGCTGCGCCTTGCGCAGCGCCTCGGCCGGTTCGAGCTGACCGCGCAGCGCGAGCTGCACGTTGGTATGGATGGCCCTGCTGACCTCGGCGTAGCCCAGCAGGCCCGCTGGTCGATAGGCCTTGGTGGACGCGGCCGCCGCCTGCAACGGCGGATACTGCTCACGCAGCTCGGCGTCGGCCCGAACGGTGCGGATCGTCGGTATCGTTGCCGATCTGGCGAGAATCTTCTGCGCGGGCACGCTGGTCATCCAGTCGATGAAGCGCACGGTCTGCCGGAGGCGCCGGCTGTACGGGTTCACGAACAGGCTCCAGCCGCCGACGGTGGAGTACCGCGGGCCTCCGGTGGTGAAGGTGGGCAGCGGNGCCACGGCGACATCATCGACGATCTGAGAGGTCACCGGCTCGATCAGGGCCTGCCAGGCCGTGCCCCACCCCCGCATGAAAAGCGCGCGGCCGGCTCTGAACTCCTGGGTGACGTGTGTCTCCTGAAATCCCATCACCGCCGGCGGGGAGATGCCCTCCGCAATGAGGTGCCGAGCGAAGCGCAGCGCCTCGACGGCCGGTGGGCTGTTCAGCGGCGCCGGTTCGAGGCGGCTGGTGGCGATCGGCGCCCCGGACCCGGCCGCGAACTCGGTCCAGCAACAGGTGAGGCCCTCGTAATCGGCAGCCTGCCAGAGAAAACCGTTGAGATTCGGGGCGTGGGCGCTGTCCCGGCAGATGGCGGCCAGCTCCTGCCAGGTCGCCGGCGGCCTACCCACCAGGGATGGACGGTAGTACAGCACCCCCTGATCCGCGAACAGCGGCGCGGCGTACGTCCGATGGTCGTACTGCGACGCGACCACCAGGTCGGGGTCGTAGCGATTCCAGAACGCAGGGTTCAGCCGGCCGTCCAACGGGGCCGCGATGCCGTTATGGCCGAACTCCGCCGGCCAGATGACGTCACCGAGATAAACATCGGGTCTGGATTCCCTACTCTGAATCGTGCGTCGCAGGCTTTCCCGCATCGTGTCGGTTCGGGTGTCGGCGGCGATCGTCGTGACCCGACCGCCAAGATTGTCGCGTTCGTACAGATCGACGAGGATCCGGCCGGGATCGTTCGCGCTCTGGGTGATCGAGCTCTTGAACCAGGTGACGTCGTCCGCGTCGGGATCGGGCGGCGAGGACTGGTGGGAGGAGTCGACGGCGCCGTGCTCGCAGCCCGCTGCTAGCCCACCGGTGAGCAGGCCTGCGAGCAGCACCGAACGCCGGGTAGGCGGCCGGCCCGGGNGGTTGACGATCATGGGCACTCCCGCCAGGGGGGTACGTCCGGCACGTATTGGCGCCACTGCTGCGGGGTGAGTTCCAGGTCCAGCGCGCAGATGCTCGCCTCCACCGCGGCCGGTTCCACCTGCCACAGCGCTGGCGTGCCGTTGTCGCCGGCGCTTGCGATCTGTCTGCCGTCGGAGCTGAAGGCGACCGCCGACGCCGACCGCCGGGTCCGAATGATGCCGCGGGAAGCGTGAGCGTCCCCGCCGTCCCAAAGCTGCAGGGTGCCGTCCGCCGCGGCGCCGGCGATCAGCTTCCCGTCCGGGGAGAAGGCCAGCGACACGATCGGCTGGGAGGGCCCACTGATGATCGAGGAAGGCGGATCGCCCGGCAGGCGAACCGGCCACAGCGCGACCGTGTGGTCCTCGCTGCCGCTGGCCAGCACCATGCTGTCCGGGCTGAAGGCGACCGCGTCGACCGGCGGCAGGTGGTGGTAGCGGGCCTTAGCCCGCCAGCCCCCGCTGTCGGCGTTGCCGCCGCAGATCTTGCCGGGCTGGCAGACCTTGTCGTACTGACCGACGCTGCCGTCGTCGCTCCCGCTGGCGAAGTGATCGCCGTCGGGGCTGAAGGCAACGGATCGCACCGGCCCGAGGTGACCGTGGAACACCGTGGGCGGCACGGTGCCGTGCTGCAGCGTCCACAGCCGGACGCTCGCGTCCTGCCCGCCGCTGACCAGCATTTCGCCGTCGGGACTGAATGCAATGGAATAGACGGCGCCCACGTGGCCGGTCAGCGTCGTCTCCAGCCGCCCGTCGGCGGTGCGCCAAAGCCCGATCCGCCCGCCGCTCAATGCCCCGGCGAGCAGCGCGCCGTCCGGGCTGAACGCGAGCGCGAACGGCTCAGCGCCGTCGGTCGCCGGGCGGCGGGCAGAGGTGCCCGGCGCCGAGCGGGCCGCGCCGACGCCTTCGGTCTCGGCGGAGGGAGGCGTCGAGCCGCCGAGCACGAGTGGCGCCCGCCGCCCGGTGGTGTCCCATAGCGTGATCGGGTGGCGCGGCGCACCGGTGGCGAGCAGGCCACTTCCGGCGGGTCCGAAGGCCACCGCGCTCGTCCCGGGCACGGCCTCAGGGCCACCGGTGGCGACGTCCCACAGCCCCACGCTGCCGTCGAGTCCTGCGCCGGCCAGGCTGAGCCCGCCCGCGGTGAAGGCCAGACCGCTGACTGACCCGGTCGGTCCGGCGAACGCACGCCGCTGCTGGCCGGAGCGCCAGTGCCACAGCCGCACCGACGCGTCGTCCCCGCCGGAGGCTATCGCCTCGCCGTCGGGGGAGAAGGCGACCGCCCGCACCCGGTCATTGTGCCCGGTGAGCACGACGGTAGCCCCGGCGCTGGGGTTCGCGGTGTTCCACAGCCGCACGGACCCATCGTCGGACGCGCTGGCCAGGCTCGTCCCGTCCACGCTGAACGCGACCGCGCGCACCGGACCGGTGTGTCCACGCAGCGTGGCGCGGGGAGTCCCGCTGGNCACGTCCCACAGCACGACGTCAGTGTCGGAACCGGCGGTGGCCAACAGCCGGCCGTCCGGGCTGGCGGCGAGACCCTCGAACGGTGAGCCGTTGGTCCGCCACGCCCGCCCCGTCTCTCGCAGGGTCGCGACGTCCCAGGTCCGCACGGTGCCGTCCTGGCCAGCGGTGATCACCTGAGTCGAGTCGCGAGAGAAGACGATGCCGTTCACCGGCTCGCCCGTCCCGTGGATCAGCGCCGGCGGCCGACCGGAAGGGAGATTCCACACCGCGATGTCGCCCGACCGCCCGGCCACGGCGAGCAAGTCGCCGCCCCGGTCAAAGGCGACCGCATACGCGGGACCGNCGAAGCGCAGCGGGCGGTGCGTGTTCCCCCGCAGGTCGATGAGGTCCACGCCCTTGCCCTCGGTGGCGGTGGCCAGATGGAGCCCATCGGGGCTCGCCGCGAGCGCGTGTACCGCGGCGACGTGGGTGACCGAGCTGACCGACGGCGCCGTCTCAGTGCGGTCGAAATACAGTTCCTGCAGCGTGAGCAGGTTGCTTGTGGCATTGTCAGTGTGACATGGACTGGTGGAAGCGGCGAGGCCAAGCCTGAGAGCGTCGCGGGGATTGTTGTCCCGCAGACCCTGCGCATTCTGGACAAGCCGCTCACTCACCGCCTTGCATTGACTGTACCGCGCGTTCCCCTTCTCCGTCTCCGCGTCATGCGCCTTACTGTTCGCCTCGACGGCCTTGTAGACGGCAGACGTAAACAATCCCGCCACTACCAACGCCACACTGCAAGCGATGAAGATCTGCTTGCAGCGGTGACGGCGGCCCTGACGATAGCTTTCCTTGAGGAAAGCGCGGGATCCCTCCGAGGTGCCGAGCTGGTCGATACAGTCCAGGATCTCCGACCGATAGCCGGTCAACCGACGCAGCCCGTGGAGCGGGTGGCCACGCCCTGCAGGCCGCTGTGCGCCCAGCAGGGAGAGCAGAGCCGCATCAAGTCGACTGAGGGACCACAACCGGACTGCCTTCTCGTGCTTGGTCCGCTCCCACTCTTCAGCGGCATTCTTAGCCGCCCGCTGCTCCAGGAGCAGGGCTTGGCGGNCCCCCATCATGTCCTTCAGCGGCTGCCATCTGATGAACCCGGCCTCGTGGGTGACGATGACGTAGCCATCATCGGTCTTCCTCAGCAGCCGCCGTGCCTCGAAGGCGTCGAGGTCGGCGTGCGACTCGGCGCCGATGTCGCGCCAGGGCCGGCGCAGGCACACCGGCTCGCCGTCGTGNCCGATCGCGACCAGCTCCAACAGGCTGGTGAGGACGGTCTGTCGATCCCGCCCAGCGTCCACCCGCGCCATGAGGGCCTCGCCGGCCTGCCGATCCAAGGCGTCGTGGACCGTGCCGACCCGCTCGTAGCCCTCGACGTCCAGCCTGCCGTCGGCGGCAGTCGCCTCGAAGAGCCGCCTGAGCGTAAGTGCCAACAGCGGCAGGGCATCGCCGCTGCCGGTGTCTCTGACCAGGAGGTCCACTAACTTCGGCTCGACCTCCCGCTTCGCCTCCTTGGCCGGTTCGCGGATCACGTCACGCAACTGGGACCTGTCGATCGACCTGAGCAGGAAGAGTTGGATCTGCGGGAACCCCTCTGCCATACGCAGTCTGTCGAGAAACTCGGATCGCAACGTCGCCAGGACGCNGACCCGGACCCGCGGCCCGGCCGCGGCGGACAGCAGTCCGGCCACCGCCGCCATGGCACTCCTGCCCTGAGTCGAGATCGCCTCGTCCACCTGATCGAGCACGATCAGCAGGTTGGCGTCCTTGGTAGAGACGGCCCTTGCCAGCAGATCGTCCGCGACGGCGCGCAGGCCGGCGCTGGTCGGGAAGGCCGCCAAGGTCGGGACCGACTCGTCGCCATCACCCTCGGGGCGCAGGCGCTCCCGCACGCCCTGCGCCGTCCAGTCGTCAAGGCCGAGGTACCCGGCGGACACGACGAACGCGGCGNCCAGCGGAGTCAGCAGATCCTGGTCGACCGGCACGGTGGGCAGTGCCGCCCAGCCGGGCTCCNCCAGAATCCTGGGCAGCACGCCGGCCTGGGCCAGCGACGACTTGCCGCAGCCGGAGGGCCCGACGATGAACACCGGGTCGACCCTGGCGGCAGGCTCGGTGGCCCGCAGCCGCTCCAGCACCTCGCGAATCTCCCTCGCCCGGCCGAAGTACGCCCACGACCGCTTGCTGTCGAAGCTCTCGAGGCCGGGAAACGGATTCTGGAGCCCGCGTCTCGCGGAACCGATCAGCCCGTTGGCGAGCGGGCCGGTGGGACGGCCCTGGGGCCACTGCGTGTCGTACGCCTTCAGCGCGCTCCGCAGCCGTAAAATCGCCTCGGGGTGCTCGGGCGACCATTTCCAATACTGCGCACGTTCGAGGAAGGGAATCGTCNCCGGCGACGCGTCCCGCACGAACNGGAGAACTCGTTTGCCGCGATCGATCGCGATCGCCACCTCGGCTACACACCAGCCCGACTCGGGGTAACCCGGCGTCACCAATGCTAAGACCGCGTCGCAGGCGTGTAGCGCCTGGGAGATCCGTTTTTGCCAGTCATCCCCTACTTGTATGTCGCTCTCGTCCAGGAACACCTGGTGTCCGTCCGCACCGAGTATCTCCGCCAGGCGAACAGCGTCATCCCTGTGTGGGTGCCGATAGCTGATGAAGAAGTAAGCCACGCGCNCGCCCCCCTTGCCGGCCAGCCAACTTGCGGGCCGAAAACCGGGCAACCTCATTACGACAGCGGGTCAAGCGCTACCGAGACAAGTCGGCTAGCGACGACCTCTGCACCCTTGGTGGCGCCCTACGAGTTCCTGGTCAGAGTATGTGCTCTGAGATCAGGGGATGACGGAATTTGGCGCAGAAAGTATGAAGTCCGGGGTTGTCGACTACCTCGCTGGATTCCGAGGCAGCCNCCTCGCCTCGCCGCTCGGCGCCGGCGCCGCGGTGGCATCGAGGGGTGACCGGGTGGCCGGGATGGGGGTCACCGGCGGCACGGGGATGCCGAGGCGGTCGAGCAGCGGGCTGGTCGCCGCGGTGGTGAGCAGCGCCATCACGACCAGCGCGGTGAAGGTCGTCTGGTCGAGTACGCCCATGTCCAGGCCGATCTGGGCCATGACGATCTCGGTGAGTCCGCGGGTGTTCATCAGCACGGCGAAGGTCGTCGCTCCTCGGCGGCCCAGCCCGAACAGTGCGGCGGCACCGCCCGCACCGATGATCTTCGCCGCGAAGGCCACCACCACGATCAGCAGGATCTCCAGCAGGCCACGCCCGTCCACGGCGCCCAGGTCCACCGACAGGCCCGCNGCGACGAAGAAGACCGGCAGCAGGATCGCCCCGAACCGCTCGATGTTCGCCCCCAGGTCCGGCGCGAGCCGGCCGAGACTCGACCGGGGCAGCGCGGTGCCGAACGCGAACGCCCCGAACACCGGGTGCAGGCCGATCTCGGCGGTCGCCCACGAGCAGAGAAGCAGGCCGACGACGGCGAAGGTGAGCAGGGCCGGACCGACGCTGCGCGGATCCGCCCGCGCGGCCGCCCGTTGTGCCAGCACCCGGGCCAGCGGCGCCACGACGATCGCCAGCGCGGCGACGAGGCCGGCGAGTTCACCGACCATGCGCAGGAACCCCCACGGGCCACTCGCGTGCACCACGGCGACGACCACCGCGAGCGTGCACCAGCCGATGGCGTCCCCGATGACCGCACAGGTCAGCGCCATCTTCCCGACCGCGTCGCCGGCCATGCGCCGCTCGGTGAGAATGCGGGCGAGCACCGGCAACGCGGTGATGGACATGGCGGTGCCGAGGAACAGCGCGAACGGCAGGAGGTCGACCGCCTTTCCGTCGACGCTGCGATGCCACGGATGCAGGACGACGCCGACGCCGATGCCGCTGCCGAACGGCACCAGGATCGACGCCGCCGTCAGGGCGACCGTCAGCCCTCCCCGGCGGCGGACGTCACCGAGGTCGTGGTCGTAGCCGACGACGAACATGAACAGCACCAGGCCGAGCTGGGACAGGATGTTCAGAGAGGGGCGGGTGTCCGGAGGGAACAGCGTCCGCGGAAGATCACCCGGCAACAGGCCCAGCAGGCTCGGGCCGAGGGCAAGGCCCGCGAGGATCTCGCCGATCACCACGGGCTGGCGGCATCGGCGGGCCACCTGCGCGAACAGCGCGCTCAGCGCGATGATGAGCGCCGCGTCCGCGAAGACGACGGCGACGACATGATCCGCATGCGAGGCCACTGCTGGCGTCCTCTCGATTCTCCCCCGGCCGCGATTGCCACGGCCGTCACCGGAAGCGGAATCGGAATCGGGCTGGCACAGATGGTAATCAGATCCGCTCACCGATTCGCCAGTTCGGAGAATCTCGATCGCAGGCCGCGGCGCTCTGCGGTCGGCGTGCGGGCAGGCTCCGCAGGCGCCGAGTCGGTCCCGTGCTGGTCGACGCGCTCCGGGCGCGCGGCCGGGCACGCGGTGTTCCGCCGGATTCGTAGCACGTTCGGGTAGGTGAACTCGGTCGACGCGAGCAGGCGCGGGCTGGCCCAGCGTCGGCCCATCGCCCGCACCCAGNGGTAAAGATGCAGGTCACCGGCCTTTGAGGTCCCGATGGAAAGCGCTGATCGAGCCTGGTCTTAGCAGCCGCGCTGCGGTACACGCCAACAGTTCCGACCGGGCATACCACCGATCGTGTCGCATCTCACACTAACCATCACCATCGTGACTTCCAGGTCAACATGGGGTAATTCCCGTTCCGGTCACGAGTGGTTCACGTTGCCGGGGACACCGTGAACGGGTGGTGGAGAGGAGTGTCATGAGTGCGGCGGACGCTCGATCAATCAGCGAGTTGGTCGACACTACGAGTTATCCCCTCGCCGACCCGGCCAACCCGCTGTGGTGGACCGCCGTCTCCCGCGCGCGGCACGATCTGCGTACAGACGGTTGTTGNGTGCTACCAGGATTCATCCATCCCACCGTGTTTCCTGCCCTGGCTCGAGAATGCGCCACCGTGGCCCCGCTGGCCTACGACGAGATCGAGACCGTCAACGCCTACAACATTGCGACCGACGCCGCGCTGCCGCCCGACCACCCCGGCCGGATCGCCATGCGCCGGGGTAACGCCTTCGTCGCCCGGGACCAGATTCCCGCCGACTTCGCCATCCACCGGCTCTACCGCAGCGAACCGTTCCAGCGCTTCGTCGCGGCGTGCTTCGGGCTCGTCCAGGTGCACGAACTGGCCGATCCGCTGGCCGGGCTCTGTCTGAACGTGATCAGCCCGGGGCTGGAGCACCCCTGGCACTTCGACACCAACGAGTTCGCGGTCAGCATGCTGACCCAGGAGCCGGAGTGCGGCGGCGAGTTCGAGTTCTGCCCGAACATCCGCACGGCGCANGCGGAGAACTTTCCCGCCGTCCGGGCCGTGCTGGCCGGCGAGGGCGCTCATCTCGTCCGGCGCCTGGTCCTTCGCCCCGGCGACCTGCAGCTCTTTCTCGGGCGTTATTCCATGCACCGGGTCAGCCCCGTCCAGGGCGGGATCGCCCGCCATTCGGCGATCTTCGCCTACACCGAAAGGCCGGGAGTGCTCGGCAGCGTCGCCCGCACCCGCCAGCTCTTCGGTCGCGTCCTGCCCGGCCACCTGGCCGCGGAGGCGAGCGCCGTGCGCGTCGACGCGCTGCTGGACTGAAACCCGCCCTCGTCGAGCCCCCGCCGGTCCCGACAGCCGCCCCGCCGTTCGAGGAGGAGCGTCCCGCGTGCATTCCGACGCCGACCCCACCGACGCCAACCCCACCGACGCCCGACCCACCGACGTCCATCCCCTCGGCGCCCATCCCATCGACGTCCGCACCATCGACGTCGACCTCGATGCCGATGCCGATCCGGCCGGCCCGCTCGACGACGAACTGCGGTTCGACGACACCGGCAAGGTCGCCCTCGACCACATCTACACCCAGCCCGACCCGCAGGCCTACTTCAGCACCCTGCGCAGGCTCGGCTACCACATTCCCCAGCTCGCCAAGCCGTTCTTCAGNCGGCTCATCGACGAGTGCCGGGNCCAGCGTCGACTCCCTCCGACCGTGCTGGACATCGGCTGCTCCTATGGAATCAACGCCGCGCTGCTGCGCTGCGACCTGACGATGGACGACCTGTTCGAGCGGTACGGCGCCGAGCCCGGCCCAGGTCGGGACGCCCTGCTGGACCGCGACCGCGAGCTCGTCCGCGCCCACCGCCGGCCGAGCGGGACCCGCTTCGTCGGCCTGGACACCTCCGAGCCGGCGATCTCCTACGCGGTGGCCGCGGGTTTCCTCGACGAGGCCGTCTGCGCGGACCTGGAGCAGCGGGATCCCACCGAGGCCGAACGCGCCCGTCTCGACGGCGCCGACCTCGTCATCTCCACGGGCTGCATCGGATACGTCAGCGAACGAACCCTTACCCGGGTTGCCCGCGCGGCCGGTGACCGGCGGCCCTGGATGGCCCACTTCGTGCTGCGGATGTTCCCCTTCGCGCCGTTCACCGAGGCCCTCGACGAGCTCGGCTACGAGACCGTCCATGTCGACGGGGTGTTCCCGCAGCGGCGCTTCGCCTCCGCCCAGGAGCAGGAGCAGGTCCTCGACACGCTGGCCTCGGTGGGCGTGGATCCCCGCGGGCTGGAGACCGAGGGCTGGCTCTACGCCCAGCTGCACGTTTCCCGGCCGCGCGGTGCCGCCGGACGCGGGGCGAACCGCCCCGTCTTCGGCCAGCAGCCGGCCGGCACCCTTACTGGCCGGCGAGTCTGAGGACCGTGACGGCGAGCCTGAGGAAGGACCGCGACGGCAAGCCTGAGGACGGTGGCGGCAAGCCTGAGGACGGTGGCGGCTGATCCGAGGNCCGCGGNCGCGAACCCGCGAGCTCTGGTGAGCCAGTCGGCACCGCCCAGGGGTGGCGACGACCCGCACGATGCGCTCGCCTCATGGGACCCTCTAGCTCCGGCCGAGACACACCAAGACCAGCAGACACACCGAGACCACCCGAGCCGCCAAGACCAGCCGAGCCGCCAAGACCAGCCGAGCCGCCAAGACCAGCCGAGCCGCCAAGACCAGTCGAGCCCCTGAGACCAGCCGAGCCCCCCTGAGACAAACCGAGGCCCAGGATGAACGCGACCCCATCCGACCAGCGCACCACCGGAACCTTCGCCTACGACGACCTGCTGCCCCGGGTGCCGCTGCCCACGCTCGCGGCGAGCTGTGAGCGTTTCCTCGAGTGGTCCGCCCCCCTGCTCACCCCGGCCGAGNGCGCGGCGACCGCGGCGGCCGTGACCGCCTTCCAGGGCTCCGACGGCCCCGGCCCGGTCCTGCACGCCGCGCTGGAGCGCTACGAGGCGACCGAGGGCGTGCGGAGCTGGCTGGACGACTTCTGGGACTCCCGCTACCTCGGCCGGCGGGACCGTATCGCGCTCAACGCCAACTACATCTTCCTGTTCGCCGACAACGCCGCCGCCCGTGCGGCGGAGCAGCCGCAGGTCGAGCGGGCCGCGGGCCTGATCGCGGCGGCCGTCGACTACAAGCTGCGCCTCGACGACGAGCGGATCGAACCGGTCCGCCAGCGCGGTCAGGTGCTGTCGATGGCGCAGAACACCTACCTGTTCTCCACCACCCGGATCCCCGGTGCCGTGCAGGACACCGTGCGCACCCCGTACAGCGAGGCCTGGCCCGGCCCCTCCCCGGCCCGCCACATCGTGGTCTTCCACCGCGGGAACATCATCCGCCTCGACGTGGTCGGCCCGGACGGGCAACCGTACACGCTCGACGACCTCACCGCGGGCCTCACCGCCGCGCTCAAGGCGGCACCGACCCGGGCGCCGGCCGACGTCGCCGTCGGCCAGCTCACTACGAAGGCGCGCGCCGCCTGGGCGCAGAGCCGGGAGCGGCTGTCCGCCCTCGACCCGGCGAATGCCGCCGCGCTCGACACCATCGAGACCGCGTTGTTCTGCCTCTGCCTGGAGGAGGCCACGCCGGCCGACAACCTCGCCGCCTGCGACCAGCTCCTGCACGGCGACGCCGGCAACCGCTGGTTCGACAAGGCGGTCTCGCTGATCGTGTTCCCGGACGGCCGGGCGGGCATCAACGTGGAGCACTGCGGTCTGGACGGCACGACGATCCTCAGCTTCGTCGACGACCTGCTGTCCACCTCCCCGCAGGAGCACTCGGCGAGTTCCGGCGCCCAGCCGCAGGGCCTGCCCGCCGTCGAGCCCGTCGAGTTCGTCCTCGACGCCGACCTGCGCGCGGACATCGCCGAGGCCGGGGCCTCGTTCACCGACTTCGCCGCGGCGACCGCGTCGACCGTGCTGTCCTTCGACGACTTCGGCCAGCAGCAGGCCAAGGCCCTGCGGACCTCGCCGGATGCCTTCGTCCAGCTCGCCTACCAGCTTGCGCACGTCCGCGCCAAGGGGCACGTGGGTGCCACCTACGAGTCGATCGCGACCCGGCAGTGGCNGCGCGGACGCACCGAGGCGATGCGGGTCGTCACTCCGCAGATCCACCAGTTCGTCGCGGCGATGCAGGACCCGGCCGCCGACCCGGCGACGAAGCGGGCCGCGTTCCGCGCCGCCGCCGACGCGCACGTGCGCCGCGCGAAGGACTGCCAGGCCGGACGCGCCCCGGAGCAGCACCTGTGGGAGCTGCAGTTCATCGCCCGCCGCCAGGGCGCCGAGCTCGGGGTGCGGGAGCCGATCGCACTCTACGACTCCCCCGGCTGGGTGAAGACGCGTGACGACTTCCTGAGCACCAGCTCGGCGCCGTCGGTCAACGTCGAGTTCTTCGGCTTCGGCTCGACGAGCAGCCAGTGCATCGGCGTCGCCTACGTGCTGCTGCCGGATCGGTTCAACCTCTACCTGAGCACCCCGCGCGCGGTCGCCGGCGGCCTGTACGCCTTCGCCGAGCAGCTGGCCCTGGCGCTGCGCGAGCTGCAGGACCTCCTCGCCGACGAGCCGCCCGCGCAGTAGAACCTCCCGCCCGGCCCGGCCCCGCCTCGGTTGCCAGGCCGGGCGGGACCCCCGCGGAGGGGTGGGCAACCCCGGCCCTGCCCTCGTGACCCGCCGGTCAGCGGCGACGGTCCTGGGGCAGGCGGGTGGGACCGACGTGGCGGTCGAGCCAGTCGCGCAGGACCCGCATGTCGCGCCAGGCAGCGGCGACGCGCTCGGCGCATGCGGGCTCGGCGAGCCAGGACGGTTCGCCGAACTCGCGGTGGGCGGTCATCGTGCGGTGGCGCAGCAGCTCGATGCGCGGATGGTCGGCGTCGTAGCCGCGCGGGTGGGTCTTCAGCCGGTTGCCCGAGATCTCGTAACCGTCCTTGCGCAGGCCCGCGACGACGGCTTCGAGCTGGGGGCCGGTGACGTCGTCGGCGACCGCCGCGCGCAGCCGCTCCACCTGGTCCGGCGCGGTCTGCCAGTAGCCGGTGGCCACCATCAGCCCGGCCGCGGACACCTGGACGTAGCCGCCGTGCTCGTTGTGGGCGNCGATCGCCGTCTTGTACGGCGACTTGTCCTTCGAGAAGCGGACGTCGCGGTTCGGCCGGAACACGTGCGGCTCACCGAACTCCGGTTCCAGGGCGTCGAGCAGGGCGAGCATCGGGCCGCGCACGGCGTTGGCGTACATCTCGCGATGGTCCGTCCAGTAGGCCTTGCTGTTGTCGGCCTCCAGCCCGTCGTAGAAGACCAGGGCCTCTGGGGGGAAACCGGTGAACTCCGACATCGGTCCTCCATTCACGGCGACGGACGGAGATGAGCCGCTCCAGCCGAGCGACGGCGGTTCGCGTTCGGGCGCAGCCTATGACCGGCCACCGACAGAATCGGCCGGGACCCCGCGGACCGCGGCCTCCCCGCCGCGTGCGCCATCCATGCGGTGCCNCGTTCGACGCTGCGTTCGACGCTGCGTTCGACGCCGTGCACGGCCGGGTGGGAACGCCGCCGGTTTCAGACGCCGGCCGCGGGTAGAGCACCCGGCATACCGGCATGGGCACCGGCCGGCATGGGCACCGGCGACGCGCGACGAGAGGAACGGCGTCATGAGCCAGACCGTGGGCGACTTCATCCTGGCCCGGCTGCGCGACTGGGGCGTCGAGCACGTGTTCGGCTATCCCGGCGACGGCATCAACGGACTGCTCGCCGCCTGGGGGCGCGCCGAGAACCGGCCTCGGTTCATCCAGGCGCGGCACGAGGAGATGGCCGCGTTCGCGGCGGTGGGGTACGCGAAGTTCTCCGGGAAAGTCGGGGTCTGCGCGGCGACCTCGGGGCCGGGCGCGATCCACCTGCTCAACGGGCTGTACGACGCCAAGCTCGACCACGTCCCGGTGGTCGCGATCGTCGGCCAGACCAACCGCAGCGCGATGGGCGGCTCCTACCAGCAGGAGGTCGACCTGCTCAGCCTGTTCAAGGATGTGGCCAGCGAGTACGTGCAGGTCGTCAACGTCCCCGAGCAGCTGCCCAACGTCCTGGACCGGGCCCTGCGGGTCGCNCTCGCCGAGCGGGCCCCGACCTGCGTCATCCTGCCCGCGGACGTGCAGGAGCTCGACTACTCTCCGCCGACGCACGCGTTCAAGATGGTGCCGTCCAGCCTCGGGGTGCGCTGGCCGGCGGTGTCCCCCGACGACGCCGGCGTGCGCGCCGCGGCCGAGCTGCTCAACGCCGGGAAAAAGGTCGCGATCCTCGCCGGCCAGGGCGCCCGCGGCGCGCGGGCGGAGCTGATCGAGGTCGCCGACCGGCTCGGCGCCGGCGTCGCGAAGGCGCTGCTCGGCAAGGACGTGCTGCCCGACGACCTGCCCTTCGTCACCGGCGCCATCGGCCTGCTGGGCACCCGGCCGAGCTACGAGCTCATGCGGGACTGCGACACGCTACTCACCATCGGTTCAAGCTTCCCCTACAGCCAGTTCCTGCCCGATCTGCACCAGGCCCGCGCCGTGCAGATCGACATCGACGCCCGCTACATCGGCATGCGTTACCCGTACGAGATCAACCTGGTCGGGGACGCGGCGGCGACCCTGCGGGCGTTGCTGCCCCTGCTCGACCGCAAGGAGGACCGCTCCTGGCGGGAGACGGTCGAACGCAACGTGGCCCGCTGGTGGGAGACCGTCGAACGGGAGGCGCACGTCGAGGGCAGGCCGATCAACCCGATGCGGCTGTTCTGGGAGGCCTCCGCCCGGCTGCCCGACAACGCCATCCTGGCCGCGGACTCCGGGTCGGCGGCGAACTGGTATGCCCGCGACCTGCGCCTGCGCGGGGACATGCGCGGCTCGCTGTCGGGAACGCTCGCCACGATGGGCCCCGGCGTGCCGTACGGGATNGGCGCGAAGTTCGCCCACTCGGACCGGCCGGTCATCGTGTTCGAGGGCGACGGCGCGATGCAGATGAACGGCCTGGCCGAACTGCTCACCATCGCCCGCTACTGGCACGAGTGGGCCGACCCCCGGTTCGTCGTCGCCGTGCTGCACAACAACGACCTCAACCAGGTCACCTGGGAGATGCGGGCGATGCAGGGCGCACCGAAGTTCACCGAGTCGCAGACGCTGCCCGAGGTGTCCTACGCCGACTTCGCCCGCGCGGTCGGCCTGCACGGGGTCGCCGTCGACGAGCCCGGCCAGCTCGGCCCCGCCTGGGACCGGGCACTCGCCGCCGACCGCCCGACGGTCCTCGACGTCCGCACCGACCCAAACTTCCCCCCGATCCCGCCACACACCACCTTCGAGCAGGCCAAGGACGCCGCCGAGGCCCTGCTCAAGGGCGACGAGAACCGCTGGGGCATCATCTCCGCCGGCCTGCGCACCAAGGTCCAGGAACTCCTCCCCCACCGCGGCTGACGCGCCGCCCCGGGCTGCCTCAGGTGCGTGCGCAGGCATTGAATCGAACCCCGCCGGCCGGACTGGCGCGGGCGGCTGGGGCCTGCTTCGTAGGGTCGATGGACGATCCGCTGGACGTCGCGCCGACGATGGGGAGCTCGCCCGTGTTCGTGGACCGCGTCTTCGTGCCCGACGGGCTCGCCCCGCAGGCGGAGGGCCGGGGGCGGTGGCCGTTCACCGTGCCGGCCGTCGCCGCCATCCTCGACGGCGGGCTGGCGCTGACCCGACCGGTGACGTTTCTGGTGGGCGACAACGGGTCGGGCAAGTCGACGCTGGTGGAGGCGATCGCCGAGGGCTTCGGACTGGATTCCCACGGAGGCCGGCTCGGCACCCGCCGCGGCCGGCCGAACCCGGAGAAGACCCCGCTCGNCGAGGTGCTCCGCCTCGACGTGACCGCGGCCGGGGCCCGGATGCTCGGCGGCCCGCGCGCCCGGAAGAAGGGCTTCTTCCTGCGGGCGGAGACGGCGTTCACCCTGACCGAGAACCTCGCCGGCGTGCCCGGCTACTGGGAGGAAGACACCCGCAGGATGAGCCATGGCGAGGGTTTCCTCGCCATCCTCCGGTCGATGTTCGACGCCCCCGGGTTCTACGTCCTCGACGAGCCCGAGGCTGCCCTGTCCTTCACGGCCAACCTGCACCTGGTCGCCCTGCTGCACGAACTGGGGACGACCGGAGCGCAGATCGTCTGCGCCACCCACTCCCCGATCCTCGCCGCGACGCCCGGCGCCGACATCGTCGAGGTCGGCGCACACGGCCTGCGCAGGACCACCTGGGACGACCTCGACCTCGTCGCGAACTGGCGCCAGTACCTCAACGGCCCCGAGCGCTACCTGCGCCATCTGATCCCCTAGGGGCCCTTGTCGGTGATGACGGCGGTGCGGGGGCGGGGCGTTTCGCCGGCTGGCGTTCCAGGGTCTGCCGAGCCTGGTCCCGCTCGCCGTACAGCTTGGGGTTCGCCAGGCTGAACCCGGTCACGGTGCGGCCGGGCCCGCGAAACGGGATGATCCGGTCGGTCAGTTCCACGTAGAGTGCGGTCAGGAGGGTGTCCAGGTCGGCGGTCATGACAGGCCCCGGGGTCCGGGCGTGCGGCGTGCTCGCGTGCAGCGCTCCGGCAAAGCCGGTGTTCGCCGGTTCTGACGCGCCGGNCTGGTGCCGGAGACGTGTCGGCGGGACTGCCGTCGGCGCGGGTCAGCGTTCGTTGCCCGCCCTGAGCCAGGCGATGTAGCCGGCGGCTGCACGGGCGGTGTCGTACTCCGGCTCGAACCCGGTGTCCTGGCGGAGCCGGGTGATGTCAAGAGCGGCACCTGGCCGGCCGGCGCCGGCCGGGAGGTCGAGTTCGGCCTCGGGCACGGCCTCGCGGATCGCTGCGATCACCTCTGCGTTCGTGGTCACCCGCCCGGACGCGATGTTGTAGGTGCGGTGCTGGAGATGCCCGGCGAGCTGGATCAGGGCTATCGCGCGGCCGGTGTCCTTGACGTAGCACAGGTCGAGCCCGTCGCCGAGGCGCGGCGGGCTGAGCAGGGCGGACAGGTCCAGGGGCTTGCCGCTGGCTGCCGCGTGGATGAGCGCGGGTGCGGCGAAGAACGGGTCCTCGTGGCCGAGAGGGCCCCAGGTGCCGGAGATCCGGAGGCTNACGATCTCTGTGCCGGTCGCCTCCGCGAGCTGCTCCCCGAGGAGCTCGGCGATCTTCTTCGACCGCGGGATCGGGTGCGGGGCGGTCAGGAGCACCGGCAGGTCCTCCGTCAGCGGGCCGCTGTGCTGGATGCCGCCGTAGTAGACCCCGAGCGTGCTGGCGAGGCTCACCCGGCGCACGCCCCATTCCGCGGCGACGCGGGCGATGTTGAGGAGCCCGTCGAGCAGGCCCTGGGTGGCCTCGATGCCCCCGGCCGTGCCTCGCGGCGCAGGGTAGCCCGCGAGGTGCACGATGCCGGTGATCTCGTGGCGCTCGCCGATCGCCCGCAGCGCGCCCAGGTCGGCGACGTCGGCCTGTTCCGCGACGACGGGCAGGTCCGCGAGTTGCGGGGGGNCCCGGCCGCTGNGGCGCTGGATCACGACGCTGGGCTCGCCGAGGCCGTGCAGCGCGCGCACGGTGTGGGAGCCAATGAACCCGGACCCTCCAGTGACGAGAATCATCACGCTCCTTTCGTCAGCTCAACAAATCATCAGTAGAACTGACGGTCAGTGTAGTGGTATTATCGGGAAGTGTCGAGGCCGCGTTCTGGCGCAGCGGGCCAGGTCCGCGCGCGTGACGACGTGCTCGGCTATCTCCTCAAGCACGCGCACCTCGCGCTGGAGCACCAGGCGCAGNCAGCGCTCGCCGACCTCGGGGTGACCGTTCGNGACCTCGGCGTGCTCAGGGTCATCGCCAGCGGGGAGGCGCAGTCACAGCAGGAAGCCGCGGCCGTGCTGGGCGTCGACCGCACCTCGATGGTCGCGCTCCTCGACGCGCTCGAACGCCAGGGAATCGTCGCGCGCAGCCCCTCGGAACAAGACCGGCGGCGCAACATCATCGCGCTCACTGATCACGGCTGGGAGGTATTCCGGCAGGCAGAGAGCCGGTACTCCGAGACCGAGCGGGACTTCACGGCCAGGCTAGGCGACGCTGGGTCGGCCGGACTTAGGCAAGCGCTGCGGACCGTGCTCAGCGAGAACGGCCACGCCTGAGCAGGCGCCGGCCAAGTCTTCATCAAGAAGCGGCAGGTCACGCACTCCTACGGCGTGTGGCCGCACGGCCCTCCCACCAGCCACGAAATACCGATCAATGATCCAGCCGCCCGCCTGCGCGGTGCTTCAACCGCGGACGCGCGGTCAGCGGGTTGCGGGCGCGTCGCAGGTTGGGGGCGCGTCAGCGGAAGCGGGGGAGGATCTCGCGGCGGTAGAAGTCGAAGAAGCCGGACTGGTCGGAGCCGATCTGGGTCACGAAGACCTCGGTGTAGCCGGCGTCGAAGTACTCCTGGATCGCGCGGACGTGCCGCTCGACGTCCGGCCCGCAGACCGCCGACGCCGCGGCCATCTCCTCCGTGACGAGCGCGCTGGCCTGCTCGAAGTGCGTCGGCGTGGGAAGCTCCTGGGACAGTTCGCCCGGCAGCGCGCTGTTCGGCCACAGCGCGTGGACGGTCTTGCGGGCGTCGGCCTCGTCCTCGGCCCAGCAGACCTTCAGCGAGCCCTGCTTGGGCCGGCCGGCGCCGCCCGCCCCGTCGAACAGGTGCAGCAGGTCGGCGTCCGGAGCGACCCCGCAGTAGCCGTCGCCGATGCGCGCCGCCAGGCGGACCGCGGCCGGGCCGAACCCGGAGACGTACACCGGCGGCGGCTCGGCCGGCAGCGAGTACAGCCGCGCCCGGTCGACGGTGTAGTGCCGGCCGCGGTGGTTGACCGTACCGCCGCGCCACAGCTCGCGGATGACGGCGACGGCCTCCTCCAGCATCTCCAGGCGGACCTCGGTGGCCGGCCAGCCGTCGCCGAGCACGTGCTCGTTGAGCGCCTCCCCGGAACCCACGCCGAGCTGGAAGCGGCCGGGCAGCATCGTGGCGGAGGTCGCCGCGGCCTGGGCGATGATCGCCGGATGGATCCGCACGGTCGGGCAGGTCACCGCGGTGGTCAGCGGAACATGCTCGGTGACCTGCGCGATGGCGCCGATGACCGACCAGACGAACGGTGCCTGCCCCTGCGCGTCGTTCCAGGGGTGGAAGTGGTCGGAGATCCACAGACCGTCGAAGCCGGCCTGTTCGGCCNCCTGGGCCTGCTCGACCAACGCCCGGGCGCCGTGCTCCTCGCAGGACAGCGCGTACCCGACGAACGACATCATTCTCACCTCGGCTTCTGCTTGTCGACAGCTCGACCCGTCCGCCCCTGGGGGTGCCGCCACCGCACGCCGCCAAACATCCGACGGCCGGACGCGACGCGGGCGCGTGGGGACGCCGCGGAACTCGCCCGGACGCACGGTCGCCCGGATCGGGGCACGGGCTTGGCAGGATGCGGTGGGTGCCCCCAGGACCGGAAACGACACCGAGCGTGACCAACGCGGCCGGCGCCGCCGCTCGGCGCGCCCCGCCCGGCGCGCATGTGGACGTGGCGGCGGTCGCCGCGACCGACGTGCGGATCCGGCGCGGGGCCCACCGGCGCGGACGCGGAGGTCATGTAGTCATCCACGGCGTCACGTTCACCGTGCCCCGCGGCAGCGTGACCGGGGTGATCGGGCCGAGCGGCGGCGGCAAGACCACGCTGATGCGGGCGATCGTCGGGGTGCAGAGCAGCGTCGACGGGGACCTGCGCGTTCTCGGCCACGCTGCCGGCGACGCCTGCCTACGCCGGCGGGTCGGCTACGCCACCCAGGCCGCGTCGGTGTACGGCGACCTGACCGTGCGGGAGAACCTGCGCTACTTCGCCGCGCTCGCCCAGGCCGACGACCCCGACGACCCGACCCGCGCGCCCGGCTATCTCGACGCGCTGCTGGCCCACGTCGGCCTCACCGAGCAGGNGCCCCGGCTGGTCGACCACCTCTCGGGCGGCCAGCGCTCGCGGGTGTCGCTGGCCGTCGCGATGATCGGCGGCACCGACCTGCTCGTCCTCGACGAACCCACCGTCGGGGCCGACCCCCTGCTGCGCCGGCGGCTGTGGGCCGACTTCCGCCAGCTCGCCGAGCGCGGCACGACGATCCTGGTCAGCTCGCACGTGATGGACGAGGCGATCCGCTGTGACCGCCTGCTGCTGCTCTACCAGGGCAGGCTGCTGGCGCANGGCACCCCGGCGGACCTGCTCGCCGCCACCGACTGCGGCGATCTGGAGGAGGGCTTCCTGCGCCTCGTCGAGGCGCCGAACCGGCCGGTCGAGGGCGGCGACCGGACCGGTCCGCGGGCCCGACCAGCGCCGGCCATCCCCACCGGGAGCGCCGCCGAGGCGCCGAGCGCCGCGACCGCGCCGCCGACCCGCGCCGCGCCCCGCGCGGCGGATCATCCCCCCGGCGTCGCGCCCTGCCCGCGCCGCAGGGCCATCGACGGGCTGCGTACCGGGGCCACGGCCGCGCGGGTGCTGCGCCAGCTCGGCCGCGACCACCGCACCCTCGCCCTGGTCCTGTTGCTGCCGCCGGTGCTGCTGTTGACGTTGCGCCTGCTGTTCCACCGGTCCCCCGACACCTTCAACCGAGTGGGCCCCGCGCTACTCGGGATCTTCCCACTCATGACGATGTTCTTCGTCACCTCCGTCGCGATGCTGCGCGAGCGCACGTCCGGCACCCTGGAGCGGCTGCTGACCAGCCCGGTCGGCCGCGGGGACCTGCTNGTCGGCTACGGGTTGGCGTTCGCCGTGCTCGCCGCGGCCCAGGCCGCGTTCGCCACCGCGCTGACCGTCGGCGCGCTCGGCCTGACCGTGCGGGGATCGGCCCCCATNCTTTTCGTGGCGGCCATCCTCAGCTCCTTCCTCGGCACCGCGCTCGGCCTCTGGATGAGCGTGTTCGCCCGCACCGAGTTCGAAGCCGTGCAGCTCATCCCGGCCGCGCTGATCCCGCAGTTCATGCTGTGCGGCATCCTCGTGCCGCGGCACGGCATGCTGCCGGCGCTCGACGCGATCAGCACCGTCATGCCGATGACGTACGTCGTCGACGCCATGGCCCGGCTGTCGACCTCGCGGCACGTCGACCGATGGCTGTCCCGCGACATCCTGATCGTCACCGGCTGCACGCTGGCCACCCTCGGCCTCGCCGCGGTGACCCTGCGCCGCCGGCACCCGTAGATCCAGGGCGGACAGCGGGACGACGCCGTCCACACCCTGCCGTCCCATCCCTGGTTGTTACGATCGTCACCGTCGTCCGCGAGGTGCGGCGCCGTCGTCGATGCGGAGGGATGCGGGCGGAGCTCGCCGGTCGCCGGCCAGGCAGGCACCGGGCGGCGAGACCGCCTCCACTTGCCGCAACCCCGGTGTGGTAGGCCGTATCGGTCGGACGTGGCAGCGGTCGGGTAAGGCACATCCAGCCCGCCCGGCCCGGGCGAGCCACCCATATCGGGCTACCATCGACCTGCTGGCTGCCGGGCGTGCGGCGCCGCGGCGGGCCCCTGCGGGGCTCGCCGGGCACGAGCTCCGGTGGCCCCCGGCGAGATGCGCCGGTCAAGGTCGGGCTGATGCGGCATGAGAGGACGGTCGGCGGTGGATGGATGAGTCCGGCCACGGATTCCCATCCGACGACGATCAGGGTGGCCCGCCGGCCACCCGCCTGCCGGGGCGGCCGGGCGGGCGACCCCCGGTGACCCGCGTCGAGCCGGGTCCCGCGACCACGCAGGCGACCCAGCACCTCACCGCGCCGCGCCCGCGCCGCTCGGACGCGCCCCCTTCGGACCCGAGCACCGCGCCCCGCGACCAGGACCGGCTCACCCAGCAGGATCTGCCCGCTGGTCAGGACCCGTCCGCCGGCCAGACGCAGCCGGCAGACGGGGAACGGGCCGCAGACCAGCACCGGCGGACAGAGCAACATCGGAGAACAGAGCAGCAGCCCTCCGCCCCGCCGCTCCCGTCCAGTTCAGCGGGTCCGGCGGGCCCGGCGGAGTTCACGTCGACGACCGAGCTGGCCGCGTTGCGCCGCCGTCTCGGCATGCCCGAGGTGGCCGAGGCCCGCCGGGCCGAACGCGAACGCCGGGCCGCTCGGGACGACGGCTCCGCCCGGCAGCACGACGGCCCGGCCCGGCGCGGCGACGGCGTCGCCGGGCGCGGCGACGGTCCGGCTCGGCGCGGCGACGGTCCGGTCCGGCGCGGCGCGGCTGCGGCCCGGCATGACGACGGCTCGGCCCGGCACGATGGCGGTCCCGCCGAGGGCCCCGGCCCCGGTCGAGAACGCCACCGTGGCCGCGAACGTGACCGGGATCCGGCCCTGTATCCCATCGGCCGGACCCAGCGGACCGGGGACCATCGCCAGCACAACGACCACAGCCAGAGCGCCGATCGCGGTCGGGTCACCGAGAGCGGGCCGCGGCGCGGGCGCCTCGAGGAGTCGGAGGNCGCCACCGGCCACCGCCAAGGGCACGGATACGGCCACGGCCGCGAGTTCGGCTACGGCAACGGCTTCGGACGGGGCGAGCGCGGCGGGGGCGAGCGCGGTGCACGTGAGCGCGGCGGGGCCGCGCCGGACCCGGCGCGTCGGGTCGAACCGTTCGACCACGAGCGGACACAGATCATCCGTGGGCTGCGCGTGCGTCGGGTGCCCGGGGCGGACACCTTCCGTCCCACCCACGCGCCCACGGCCGAGGGCCTGATCCCGATGTCCGGCACGATGACCGGTGAGTTCTTCCTCGGCGGCCTCAACCGGCTGGATCCGGCGATCGACGGCCGCGGCGGTGCCGGCGCGGGCGGAGCGGTCGGCGGGACGGTGTACGCGCCCGCCGGGACGGCCGACGCGGACCACCGTCCCGAACCGGTCGACTACGGCCTCGCGGACCTCAGCGAGGACGTCGGCGTGGGCGGGCGGCACCGGGTCGAACGGACGACCCGCGGATCGAGCCGGTCCCGGGCGATCTGGACCCTCGTCGACCAGGTGCTCTCCAGCGGCACGAACGCCGTGATGTCGTTCATCATCGCCCGCAGCGTGAGCTCGTCGGAGTTCGGCGCGTTCGGCGTGGCGTTCGCGATCTTCTCCCTCATGATCGGCTTCTCGAAGGCCGCAGGCACCGCGCCCCTGGGCATCAAGTTCGCGGACGTGTCGCCCCGGGTGTTCCGGGCGGCGGGTGCCGCGGGCACCGGCACGGCCTTCGTCATCGGACTGCTCTCCGGGGCGGTGACGCTGGTCGTCGGCCTCGCGCTCNGCGGCGGCGTCGGCAACTCTCTGATCGCGATGGGCCTGGTGTTCCCGGCCCTGCTGCTCCAGGATGCCTGGCGGCAGGTGTTCTTCGCCGAGGGTCGACCGGCGGCCGCCGCGGCCAACGACGGAGTCTGGGCGATCGTCCAGTTCGCAGCCATCTTCCTGCTGATCGTCCGCGATGTGTCGACCTCGTGGGNGATGCTGCTGGCCTGGGGCGGGGCGGCGGCCGTCGCGGCCGTCATCGGGATCTACCAGGCCGGCTTCCGGCCCGCGACGAACCAGGTCCGGTCCTGGATCGCCGAGCATCGTGACATCAACGGCTACATGAGTGCGGAGTACCTCACCGTCCAGGGCGCTCANCAGGCGTCGACGCTGCTGCTCGGCACCCTGGGAGCGATCGACCTCGTCGGCGCGCTGCGCGGGGTGCAGACCCTGCTCGGACCGACGACGATCCTCGCCGTAGGGATCGTGAGCTGGGCCGTCCCGGAATTCTCTCGCCGCAAGGACATGTCGGCAGGGGAGCGGCTGCGGGCCGCCTACGCTCTGTCGGGAGTGATCGTCGCCGTCGGCGTGATCTGGGGAACGATCTTCCTGTTCCTGCCGACGAGCATCGGTCACTCCCTGCTCGGCGACACCTGGGGGCAGACCCACCATCTGCTGGCGCTGTCGATCATCCAGCAGACGGGGCCGGCGGCGACGGTGGGACCGGCCTGCATGCTCTACGCGATGGGGCAGGCCAAACTCACCTTCCGCGCCAACGCGATCCTGGCCCCACAGCTGCTGCTCTACCCGATCATCGGGCTGGAGCTCNGCGGGGCGTCCGGGGCGGTCGTCGGCTACATCGCGGCGTTCTGGATCACGGTGCCGTTCTGGTTCCTGCTGGTCCGCCGGGTCGCCCGCGACATGGAACAGGNCGGCACCACGAGCATCGCGGCGGCGGGGTCAGTCGGAGCGGGGTCAGTCGGAGCGGAGTCAACCGGAACGGAGCCGACCGGAACGGAGCCGACCGGTGCGGCTCGGGCCGCATCGGAGTCGGCCGGATCGGGGCCGGCGGGATCGGAGTCGGCCGGATCGGGGCCGGCCGGATCGATCGAGCCTGGATGAGCCGCATCGTGTCCGGCCCCGCCGACCAGGGTCAGGAAAGTTCTCCGATCACGGCCGGCCCGTCGGGGGGCGGCGACCATATAGGTAGGATCTCGACCGGCGTCGAGACCGTTCCGGTGAATGCCGCCTGGACCCGGGCCAGGCGGGGGGGTTGAGATGATTCTGCGCATCCTGTATCGATCCGTTGGTTCGGAGAACGCGAAGAACCGACCGGCCTTCTACAGCAAGCGGCTGGCGCTCGCGTCCCTCCTGCGCGCCGTCGAGAAAGTCGAGATCCCGACGAGGATCGTCTTCGTCAACGACGGTCCGATGCCGGCGGATCGCCTTTCGATGATGGAAGAGGCCGGCGAGATCGTCCCGGTCACGTGCGGCAGTAATCGCGCGTCGTATCGCCACGTCCTTCGCATGCCCAGGCTTCGCCGCTGGNCAGCCGACGATCTCGTCTGGCTCGCGGAAGACGACTATCTGTACACGGAGAACTCGCTCTCCGCCCTGGTCACCGCCGCCGCCGCCCGTCCGGACGTCGAATACTTCACGCTGTACGGCACCTCGCGGCTGTCCGCCACCTCCACCCGGCGACGCCCGCAGGTCACCGACGACGGCGGCATCCACGAGCACGCCCCGGTGATCGGGGGGGTGACCTGGGCTCGCACCGCGACCACCACCAGCACCTTCGGCCTGCGCGTCGGCACCCTCGTCGAGGACGAGCTGCTGCTGCGCTCGATCCCCTTCGTCGGTGGCGCCTTCGACCGCGCGACGTGCCTGACACTGCAGGGTTTCCAGCCCTTCCGGCTGCCGGAACTGGGCGGTGAGCCACCGCTGGTGGCGCCCTCGACGGTCGCCGCGCGGATCGCCCGCCGGGCGGCGCTGACCGGGCTGCGGGCCACCCTGAACGCGGTGGCGCTGGCCCGACCCGAACGACGGCGGCGAACCCTGCTCGTCCCCGCGCCCTCCCTGGCCACGCACATGGAGCTGGGCGCCGCACTCGTCCCCGGCCACGACTGGCCGGCGGAGGCCGACGGCGTCCTGGCCTGGCTGCAGTCCCGCAGCGCTGACCCGACGCAACCGAGCCCGGCACAGCCGGCCCAGGCACAGCCGGCCCAGGCACAGCCGGCGCAGGCACAGCCAGCTCAACTGCACCAGGCACAGACGGCCCAGGCGCGGGCGACCTCCTCGGCGGGCGCGCGGCCGAACACCGCCGGGGCGAACGGAAAGCCGACCACCGCGGGAGGGCCGACGCCGGCTGCCGCGACGGGCGGGACGGCCGCGGGCACGACCGTGCCGGGCGTTCTGGTGTCCGGCATCACCTCGCGGGCCGTTCCCACGGGCGCAGCGGCCACCTCCGCGTCGCCGGCCGCCGGGCTGTCGCCGCTGGCGGCGGCCGATCAGTTGCCGGCACCGGGTGCCGGCGAGGCCTCGCCCACCGCGGCGCCGGTTCTCCGCAGGCCCTCCGTAGCGTGAGGGCGGGACGCCGCTCGCGGCTGGTCGCGCTGTCGCTGCTGCTGGTCACAGTGCTGCTGACCGCCGGGCTCGCGGCGTGCTCCGGTTCGTCGAAACCCACTCCCGGCCCCGTCGGGGTGCACTGGGTGTCCGGCGCCAACGGCAACTATCCCGCCGACGTCAACGCCTGGGGTGCGTTCACCGGCCGCAAGGTCGGCCTCGCGATCGTCTTCACCGAACGCAAGGACTGGTACAACATGGTTTCGGCGGACTGNCCGACGGCGGNCTTCACCCGGGACAAGTTCCCGGGTGAGCTGTCGATCGCGCAGCCGCCGTTCCCCCGCGACGGCAACGAGGCGGCCTGCGCGAGCGGTGCCTACGACAACTACTGGCGGACGTTCGGCGCGACGCTGACGAAGTTCGGCCGCGCGGACGCCTACATCCGGCTCGGCTGGGAGTTCAACGGCGATTACATGTACTGGCACGTGCGCAATGTCGAGACCTGGAAGGCGTGCTTTCGCCGGACCGTGACCGCGCTGCGCTCGACCGCGCCGGCCGTGCAGATCGACTGGAACATGAACGCCCACACCGACAAGCTGCCCGGCAGCGGGCGGGACGTGTGGGACGCCTATCCCGGTGACCAGTACGTCGACGTCGTCAGCATCGACTCCTACGACTTCTTCCCCACGTCGGTCAGCGAGAAGAGCTGGGACCGGCAGTGTCACCAGCGGTCCGGACTGTGCACGGTGATCCAGTTCGCCCGTGATCACGGTAAGAAGTTCGCCGTCCCGGAGTGGGGGGTGGTCCGGTCGGAGGGCGGCGGCGGCGACAACCCCTTCTACGTCCAGNAGATGTACGAGACGTTCGCCGCCAATGCCGAACACCTCGCATACGAGGCGTACTACAACAACTCCGAGGCGAAGAACGTCCGCTCCTCGCTGTACAAGCCGGATCTGAATCCCAAGTCGTCGAAGCGTTACCTGCGGTTGTTCGGCCCCGCCTCGCCCGGCGCCGGCTGAACCACGCAGTCCCCGGCGCCAGGCCCCCGGTTGATACCTCGGCTACTCTCGCGGCGACCCTCCGCCCCACGGCGACCCTCCGCCCCACGGCGAGGACGCGTCCCCGTGCGCGCCCCGCGCTCGGAACCGGTGGCGGAGGACATCCTCGATCTGCGCGATGTCCAGCAGGCGCGCTACTCGGCGGTGGCGGCGAGCAGGGTTCGGATGCGCTCGGGGCCGACCGCCAGCAGCAGGGTGGGCAGGCGCGGGCCGGTGTCGCGGCCGACCAACAGGCGGTAGATCAGGACGAAGAACGCACGCTGGGCCTGCTTGAGCTCGGTGGTGGCGGGTGCGTCGGCGGGCAGCCCGCGCAGCAGCTTGGGCACGGCGTAGGTCAGCGTGGTGAGCCCGTCCAGCGACCAGTCCTCCTCGAGGCCGTCGACGAGGATGGCGAGGGCCTTGGTCTCGTCGGCGCTCAGCCCGGCCAGCGCCGCCCGGTCCGGCTCGGTCCGCACGATGGTGCGCTGCTCCGCGGGCACGTGCTCGCGGGTCCAGGCGCGGGCGGCGTCCAGCCGTGGCTGGAGGTCGTCGAGCGAGAACGGCGCCTGCCCGGCGGCGTCGGCGCCGCTCCCGCCGGCCGCGTCGCTGCCGCGAGCCTGACGCAGGATCCGCAGGATCTGGGTCGGGTCGTCGGCGGTGATGTCGCAGATCGACGACAGCAGGCGGAACGGGAACACCGTGCGCGGCGCGTCGACCGGGCCGCCCTCGACGGTTCCCCGCGAGCGCGCCACCACGGTGTTCTCCGCGGGCTCGGCCGCGCCGTCGCCGACCCGCCGGTTCAGCGCGTCCCACTCGTCGTAGACGCGCAGCACCTCCGCCCCGAAGTCGACGGTGATGGCCTGGTTCGGCCGGCGCCGGGCGTAGATCCAGCGCACGATCGCCGGCTCCAGGATGTGCAGCGCGTCCGCCGGGGTGGGGGCGCCGCCCGCCGAACCGGAGAGCTTGGCCCGCCCGCGGACCCCGACGAAGGAGTACGGCAGGTACACCGGCGGCTCGCCGCCGAACACCTCGCGGACGATGCTGCCCCCGACGGTGAAGCTCGACCCGGGCGAGGAGTGGTCGACCCCGCCGGCCTCGAAGGCGACGTTCTCGAAGGCCCAGCGCATCGGCCAGTCGACCTTCCACACCAGCTTGCCGTTCGCCGGCCCCCGCACGTCGAACCGGCCGTGGTTGCCGCACGCGGAGCAGGAGTAGTCGCCCTGGCCGGCCGCCGGGTCGAAGGACGCCACCACCGTCGTGTCACGGCCGCAGACCTCGCAGTAGGGCCGGAACGGGAAGTAGGCCGACGCCGACGCCGAACCCTCGTCGTCGGCGGCCCCCTCGTCGGCGGCGACGTCGACGTCCGCCGGGGGAACGTCGTCGGCCCCACCCGGCGCCGCGCCTGCCCGCCGCCCGCCGCGCCCGGCCCGGCCGCCGGGACCGGAACCACCGGCGCCGGAGGCCCTCGGCCCCGAGCCATCCAGCCCAGAACCATCCGGGCCGGAGCCGGCGGGTGCCGCGGTAGGCGACGGCTGCAGCGTGCGGTAACGGCCGAGGATGCCGTCGATGGTGGGGGCGGCGGCGATCGCCCGGGCGATGCCGTCGGCGTAGGCGCCCGAGCGGTACATCTCGGTCTGGCTGATCTCGCGCACCTCGATGCCGAGGCGACGCAACGCGTCGCGGAACGGAGCCTTGAACCGCTCCGCCCAGCTCGGGAACTCGCCCCACGGATCGGGAACGGCCGTCAGCGGCCGGCCGACGTGCTCGGCGAAGTCCGCGGGCACCCCGGCGGGCACNTTGCGCAGCCGGTCGTAGTCGTCCCAGGACAGGATGTGCTCACAGGGCACTCCGCGCGAGCGGATCTCCTCGGCGACGAGATGCGGGACGAGGATCTCTCGCAGGTTGCCGAGGTGAATGGGCCCCGACGGGCTGATCCCCGACGCGCAGACGACCTTTGCGCCCCCGGGGCGCTGCTGCGCCCGCTCGATCGCTTCGTCCGCGGCCCTGGTCATCCAGTCCCGGCGATCAACCACAGTCCCACCACATCCCGATGTCGAACCCTTGACAGCAACCCTAACGGTCTCGCACCGAGCCCCCGCCCCGGCGGCCTGCTCACCGTGCGCGGTGCTCGCGGGGGCTGACGCCGAAGTGGCGGCGGAAGGCGGTGCTCAGCGCGAAGGGGCTGCCGTAGCCGACCCGGCGGGCCACCGATCCGACGGAGGCGTCCGGTTCGCGCAGCAGGTCGGCGGCCAGCGCCAGGCGCCAGCCGGTCAGGTAGGCGATCGGGGGCTCGCCGACGAGGTCGGTGAACCGGCGGGCGAAGGCGGCCCGGGAGGCCCCGCAGGCGGCGGCCAGCTCCGCGACCGTCCACGGGTGCTGGGGCGTGTGGTGCACCAGGCGCAGCGCCGGGCCCACGACCGGGTCGTCGTTCGCCCGCCACCACGCCGGGGCGGCCCCCTCGGCCCGGGCGAACCAGGTGCGCACGACCGCGACGACGAGCAGGTCGAGCAACCGGTCCAGCACGATCTCCTGGCCGGGATCGTCCCGGCCGATCTCGNGGGCGAGCAGGTCCACGAGCGGGGAGTCCCAGTCGCCGGCCCGGACCACGGCGAGCGCCGGCAGCGCGGTGAGCAGCCGGCGNCTGACCTCGGTGCGCAACTGGTAGACGCCGGTCACCAGCTCGGCCGCGCCGTCGGGGCTGTTACCCCAGGCGCGTGACCCGAGCTTCATGGCCAGGTCCAGGCGCTCCCCCGACGGGGTGGTGCAGACCTGGCCGGGATGAATGACGATCTGGGTCGGGGTCGCCGGGTCGTCGGCCACCCGGTACGGCTCGGGCCCGCGGATGACGATGACGTCCCCGGCGCCCAGGCGCACCGCGGGCCGGTCGTCGGGGACCACCCAGGCATGCCCGCGCACGATCGCGACGATGGCCAGCGGCGCCTCGTCCTGGATGCGCATCGACCAGGGCGGGCTCATGGTCAGGCGCAGCAGGAAGGCGCCGCGCGCCCGGGGGCCGTCGAGCAACCCGGCGATCGCGTCCATGCGGGAGATCGTAACGGCGGTCCGGCCCGCACCGCACCGGATCGATGGACGCTCGCGTATGCAGCCGAGCGTCCGGGCCATGGCTCGTCCCGATCACGCGCGTTTCACTGGATCACGACAGCTTCCGGCCCGGCCAGACAGGACGGCGCACATGACCTCCAGGGTTCTGCCCACGCTCACGTTGATCACCGCCGTCGGGGCGGCGGTCGTCGGCGGGGTGTTCTTCGCCTTCTCCNCCTTCGTGATGACCGCACTGCGCCAGCTGCCGCCCGACCAGGGCCTCGCCGCGATGCAGAGCGTCAACCGGCAGGCCCCGANCGCCGCCCTCATGCTGGTCATGTTCGGCACGGCCGCCGCGTGCGTCGTGCTCGGCGTCGCGTCGGTGCGTGATCCGGACGAGCCGGGGGCCTGGTACCGCCTGGCCGGGGCTGCGCTCTACCTGTTCGGGGTGCTGCTCACGATCGCCTACCACGTGCCCCACAACGACGCCCTCGCCCGGGTGGACCCGACCGCCGCCGGCGCCGACGGGTCCTGGCTGCGCTACGCGGGCGACTGGACGGCCTGGAACCACGTCCGGACGCTGCTCTCGGTCGCCGGCGCGGTCGTCCTCGTCGCCGCGGTGCGCGTCGGCGACCGCGCGGCCGCGATGCTCCCGGTGCCGACCAGGTGAGCGACCAGGTGTGCGGCGAAGTGAACGGTGAACCGCGAGGTGAGCGGCGAGGTGAGCGGCGAGGTGAGCGGCGAGGTGAGGCGGAGCGGGACCGTCAGGCAACGCCGTCGCGGGGACGGGCGAAGGCCGCCCGGTAGGCGGTCGGGGTGAGTCCGGTGCGGCGCAGCAGGNGCTGGCGCAACGAGTCCGCCGAGCCCAGCCCGCTTCGCCGGGCGACGTGGTCCATCGGCAGGTCGGTGGTCTCCAGCAGCTCGCGGGCCCGCTCGATGCGCTTGTGCAGCAGCCACTGCAGCGGGCTGAGGCCCGTCTGGGCGCGGAAGCGCCGCCCGAGCGTCCGCTCGCTGACGTGCGCGTGCGCGGCGAGGTCGGCGAGGGTGAGCGGCTCGTCGAGGCGCGCCAGCGCCCAGTCCCGGGTGCGGGCCAGGCCGGTCCCGTCCAGGCCGGGCAGCGGGGTCGGGATGAGTTGGTTCTGGTCGCCGGCGCGCGCGGGGGCCGCCACCGCGAGGCGGGCCGCCGCGTTCGCGACCGCGCTGCCGTAGTCGCTGCGCACCAGGTGCAGGCACAGGTCGATGCCCGCGGCGAGCCCGGCCGAGGTCACGATCTGGCCGTCCTCGACGAACAGCACGTCCGCGCGGACGTCGACGGCGGGGAAGCGGCTGCTCAACGCCCCGGCCTGCACCCAGTACGTGGTCGCCTGCCGGCCGTCGAGCAGGCCGGCCTGGGCCAGGACGAACGCGCCGGTGCAGATCGAGGCGATCCGGCGGCCGGCGGCCGCCGCCGCCCGCAGCGCCACCAGCACCCGCGGATCGGCGTCGACCCGGGCACCCGTGCCGGTGACGATGACGGTGTCCGCGCAGGCGACGGCGTCGAGCCCCCGGCTGACGGTGAGGCCCATCCCCCCGCCGTCCCCCTCGACGGCGACCGGCCCGGGGTCGGCCGCGCAGACGGCCACCTCGTAGCCGGGCCGGTCCTCGACGAACGTGGCGCCGAGGACGAGCTGGGGGATGGACAGGTCGAACATCGTCACCGGCGGCACGGCGATCACCGCGACCCGGTGCGGCGAGCCGGACGGGCCGGACGGGCCGGACGGGCCAGGCGGGCCGGGGGTGCCGGGGGTGGTGATCGCCGCGGGCATGCCTCCCATCATCGCTGCGGCAGCGCGGCCCGATCCGATCATGGCGGGAACCTCCGGACATCTGGCGCCCGAAGGGCTGCCGCGCAGGCGCGGGCCCGACGAGGGTGATCCCGACGAGCCCGGTCCACACCGGGCGCCCAACCACGAGGAGCCAGCGATGACCCTGCACGTGATCGTCGGGGCCGGCGCGACCGGCGTCGCCACCGCCCACCTGCTCGCCGACGCGGGGGATCAGGTCAGGCTGGTGAGCCGTGGGGGCCGCGGCCCCCACCGTCCGGGGATCGACCTGGTGGCGGCCGACGCCACCGACGCCGACCGGCTGACCGAGCTGACCACCGGCGCACGAACCCTGTTCGGCTGCGCCGCGCCCGCCTACGACCGGTGGCCGGCGCTGTTCCCGCCGCTGGCCGCCGCGCTGCTGGCGGCCGCCGAGCGCACCGGCGCCGCCTACGTCATGCTCGGCAACACCTACGGCTACGGCCCGGTCGACGGGCCGATCACCGAGGACCAGCCACTGGCACCGATCACGGTCAAGGGGCGGGTGCGGGCCGCGATGTGGCACGACGCCCTGGCCGCCCACCGCGCCGGCCGGATCCGGGCGAGCGAGGTGCGCGCGGCGGACTTCCTCGGCGCCGGCGCCTACTCGCTCTACAACCAGCTGGTCACCCCGAAGATCCTCGCCGGTGCGCCCGCCGCCTTCCCCGGGGACCTCGACGCCGCCCACAGCTGGGCCTACGTCGGCGACGTCGCCCGCGCCCTCGTCGCGATCAGCCAGGATGACCGCGCCTGGGGACGGACCTGGCACGCGCCGAGCGTGCCGCTGTCGGTGCGTGAGCTGTCCCGGCGGCTCGTGGCCGCCAGGTTCCCCGACACCGCCGCCTCCCCCGGCGCCGCCGGCGCCCCCGGCGCCGCCCAGGCTCTGGAGCCGGAGCTGGTCCGGCTGACCGCGGCGGAACTCGCCGCGGCCGGCGCCGCCGACCCGGTGACCGCCGAGGTGGTGGAGATGCTCTACCTGTACGAGCGGCCCTGCGTACTGGACTCGACCAGCACCGAGAAGACGTTCGCGCTGTCCCCGGGCCGCCTCGACGTCGCGCTGGCCGAGACCGCCGGAGCCGGCCCTGACAGCGGTCGGGCCGGCGTCCGCGGCGAGGAGCAGACGGCTCGATGACCTCGGTTGTGCCGGGCCGGTGTGGTCGCCGGGCGTAGAATGGCTGTTGACCGGGTCTATCGCGAGCGTCGACCAGCAGGCCGACCCAGCCACCGGTCGCAGCCATCCGATGGTCATCGTCATCGGAGTAAGGCGGCCGTCATGACGACGAGCCAGCACATCCCTCCCGCCGACCGCGTCGACATCGCCCGGTTCGATGACGACGGTGGCGCTCCGTCCCAGTCCTCGGTCCCGCGTCCCGCGGCACCTCCGGCCACCGCATCGCCCGCCGAGCCGGGCGGCGCGGACGCCGGGGGTGGGGTGGCCGGGGCCGCGCCCCGCCTGACGTTGTCCCCGGACCGCGGCGAGGGCTCCTTCGACGGCGGCTGGTGGCCGCGGACGATGCGCCTCACCGACGAGCTGCCCGGCCTTCTCACCGCGCTGGCGGGCGCCGACGAAAGCGTCCGCCGGGTCTGCGTGAACGGCGACGCCTGGACGGCGATTCCGAGCCTGGCCGGAGGGTCGGGGCTGCCCCGGGCCCGGGTGGACTGGTTCCGAACCCTCGATCGGCGGGTGGTCACCGCAGGCAGCGACGGTGGCCTGCCCAGGCTGCGCCTGCTGGTGATCCCGCCCGAGGCTGCGGCCGGGCCGGCCCGGGTGCTGCTGCGGGCGGCCGCTGCCGGCGCGTTGACCGGCTCGCCCGGCGAGATCCTGCGGCAGGCCGGCGCCGAGGCGCCGGCGAAGAACGACGGACCGACCCACGCCGAGGCTCAGGCGGACGAGGACGCACCGACCGACGACGCACCGACCCGCGACGCACCGACCGGTGTCGCGGCGCCGGAGTCGTCGGCCGTGGCGCTCGTGGCGTCGCCCTGACCACGCGCATGGCGGGCGACACCACCGCGTCGAGCGGCCGGGAGACATCCTGGCCGGCCGGCGCTGACGATCCGGGCCGGCTCACCGGCACGGGCCGGGTGGTGACCTGTGACCTGGCCTTCGACGTCCAGGAGCCCGCCGACATCGCGTTGCAGATCGCCCCCGCCGCGCGCGGCGGCCGCATGCACGAGGAACGCCTGGACCTGGCGGTCGACGGCGCCCCCCTCGCCCCGCAGGTCGAGCTGGCCGCGCCCCACGGCGGGCGGATTCACCTCCTGCGGGCAGCCCCCGGCCTGTTCACCGCGTCCTATCGGGCGCACCTCGACCGCCCACACCTCGCCCCGCGCCCGGGAACGGCTACGGCTACGGCAACGGCAACGGCAACGGCAACGGGCGAGGAACCGCTCGACCTGCAACGGCTGACCTACCTGCGCCCGAGCCGCTACTGCCCGTCGGACCATGTCGTCGGACTCNCCGTGNCCGAGTTCGCCGCCCTGCCCCAGGGCCGGCGCCGGGTCGACGCCGTCGTGGACTGGATCCACCACCGGATCGGCTATGTCGCCGGCGCCAGCACGGTCCACGACACCGCCGAGGACACCCTGCTGACCGGGCAGGGGGTGTGCCGCGACTTCGCGCACCTGGGCGTCACCCTGTGCCGGGCGCTGGGGATACCGGCCAGGTTCACCGCGGTCTACGCGCCCGGGCTGACCCCGATGGACTTTCACGCCGTCTTCGAGGCCTGGACCGACGGCGCCTGGCACGTCCACGACCCGACCCGGCGGGTTCCGCGCGACGGCCTGGTTNGGATCGCCACCGGCCGGGACGCCGCCGACACCGCGTTCGCCGCGGTCCTGGGCGGCATCGCCACTCTGCTGTCGGTCGAGGTCACCGCCACGGTGACCGGACTCCTGCCGGCCGACGACCACCGGGCCGAGGCCGTCCTCGCCTGATCCCCGCGGCCCGACCTGCGCACGAACTCGAAGGAATGGAAGGCCGCCATGAGTGACACCGACCCCGCCCGCCTGGACGAGATCGCATTCCACCTGCTCACCGCGCAGCGGGCCAGCCGGGGCATCCGCCGGCTGGCCAACGCCGCCGTCGAGATCGGCGAACCGGTCGACGCGGCGGGCGTCAGCGCGGTCCTCGCCGAGTTCCGCGCGGCCTACCGCGAGGTGCACGCGATCCTCGCCAGCGGCAACACCGAGGACATCGTGTACCTCGCGGCCCAGCTCGATCGCACCTGACCGGCACCGGCCCGCCGGGCCTCCCCGGGCGAAAGCGTGGCACGCGCAGAGGCGCCCCGGACGACCGCTCACCGGCCGGACACGCCGGTGAGCGGGGCCCCCGAGACGCTACGCCAGCACGGCGTCGAGGTCCTTGCGGATCTCCTCGGGGGTGACCGTCGGCTCGTAGCGGCGCACGACGTTACCCTCGCCGTCGACGAGGAACTTGGTGAAGTTCCACTTGACCTCGTCGGTGCCGATCGCCTCGGGCCGGGTCTTCGAGACGTGCTCGTAGAGGAAGCCGGACTCGGGCCCGAAGTCCCCGGGCGCCTCGGCGCGCAGGTACTTGAACAGCGGCGCGNCGCCGTCGCCGTTCACCTCGACCTTGCTCAGCACCGGGAAGGTGACGTTGTAGTTGGTCGAGCAGAAGTTCTGGATCTCCTCGTCGGTGCCCGGCTCCTGGCCACCGAACTGGTTGCACGGGAAGCCGAGGATCTCCAGGCCGCGGCCGTGCAGCTCCTGGTAGATCGACTCGAGCCCCTCGTACTGCGGCGTCAGGCCGCACTTGCTGGCAACATTGACGATCAGAAGCGTCTGGCCGGCGTAGTCGCCCAGCGAGCGGCTGCTGCCGTCGGGGGTGTCGACGGTGAAATCGTGGACAGTCATGGTGAACCTGACTCTCGTGACGGGTGATCGGCGATCCTCACGGCCGATGGTTCGGCCGCTGAACAATCCTGACGCTACTCCGCCCGATGGCATTATGTCACCATGCCGGGTGCATAATCGTGCGCCGTTTCGGCGGGAGCGGCCGTCTGGGATGCTCAGGGGGTCCGACGGCAGCGACCGACGGCAGCGACCGACGGCCACGAACGAACAGGAACGCCCCACATGAGCATCGAACCCGACCTGCTGAAGATCCTTGCCTGCCCGGTCGACAAGGGGCCGCTGGAGCTGGTCGACGGCTGGCTGGTCAACCCGCGGCTCGGCCACCGGTACGAGATCCGCGACGAGGTCCCGATCCTGCTGCGGCCGGACCACGTCGACCCCGCGGTGGCCCGCGCCCAGCGCTGACCGCCCCTTCTCCTGCGGACAGAACACGACAGCGGGGCCCGAGGAAGATTCCCTCGGGCCCCGCTGTCACGTACGCGGCTGGGTCGTCTACTCCCGGCCGAACTGCTCCCGCAGGCGACGCAGCGCTTCCTCGTCGATAGCCGACGCGGGCTGGTCGGACTGGGAGGAGGTGTAGGAGGAGGGTGCGGCCGCCGCAGCGTCCGCCTCCTGCGCGGCCCGGATCTGGACCTGGTGCGCCTCGAAGCGGGCCTGGGCCTCGGCGTACTGCCGCTCCCACTCCGCCTGCTGCTCCTCGTAGCCTTCCAGCCACTCCCCGGTCTCCGGGTCGAAGCCCTCGGGGTAGACGTAGTTGCCCTGCTCGTCGTACTTGGCTTCCATGCCGTACTGGCTCGGGTCGAACGCCTCGCCGTCGACGGCCAGCCCCGACGCCTCGTTCGCCTGCTTGAGCGACAGGCTGATCCGGCGCCGGTCGAGGTCGATGTCGATCACCTTGACGAGGATCTCGTCACCGACGTTGACGACCTGCTCCGGAATCTCCACGTGCCGCTCGGCGAGCTCGGAGATGTGGACCAGACCCTCAATGCCCTCGTCCACGCGGACGAACGCACCGAACGGCACCAGCTTCGTGACCCGGCCGGGCACGACCTGGCCGATCGCGTGCGTACGGGCGAACTGACGCCACGGGTCTTCCTGCGTCGCCTTCAGCGACAGCGAGACCCGCTCGCGGTCCAGGTCGACGTCGAGAACCTCGACGGTGACCTCCTGGCCGACCTCGACCACCTCGGACGGGTGATCGATGTGCTTCCAGGACAGCTCCGAGACGTGCACCAGCCCGTCGACGCCACCCAGGTCCACGAAGGCACCGAAGTTGACGATCGAGCTGACGACGCCCTTGCGGATCTGACCCTTGGCCAGCTGGGCGAGGAACTCGGAGCGGACCTCACTCTGGGTCTGCTCCAGCCATGCCCGCCGCGAGAGCACAACGTTGTTACGGTTCTTGTCGAGCTCGATGATCTTCGCTTCGAGCTCGCGCCCCACGTAGGGCTGCAGGTCGCGGACTCGGCGCATCTCCACGAGGGAAGCCGGCAGGAAGCCACGGAGGCCGATGTCGAGGATGAGACCACCCTTGACAACCTCGATGACGGTGCCGGTGACGACGCCGTCCTCGTCCTTCAGCTTCTCGATCGTGCCCCAGGCGCGCTCGTACTGGGCGCGCTTCTTGGACAGGATCAGGCGGCCTTCTTTGTCCTCCTTCTGGAGGACAAGGGCCTCGACGTGGTCGCCGACACTCACGACCTCGTGTGGGTCGACATCGTGCTTGATCGACAGCTCTCGGGACGGGATCACGCCCTCGGTCTTGTAACCGATGTCGAGCAGGACCTCGTCGCGATCAACCTTGACGATGATGCCGTCGACGATGTCCNCATCGTTGAAGAACTTGATCGTCTTGTCGACTGCCGCAAGGAAGTCTTCGGCCGAGCCGATGTCGTTGACCGCTACCTGTGGTGTGGTCGGGCTGTGCGCGGTGGTCACGGTCTCCACGGGTCGTACGTCGGTGGTGCTCGTCAAGGGGTCGGCTCCGACTAGGGGTGGTCGTCCGCGCGAGGNCCGGATCGAACCGCCGGGACCGAGGGACAGAGACAANGCCAGAAAACGAAGAAACTGTCAGAACCGATAGCGACGCTCGAGTGGATCCGCTCGGTCTGAGACCCANGGACCCTCGTGCACAGACCCAAGTCTAGGGATGGGTGTCCGGAGTGGTCAACGGGAGCCGGCGCACGGACGCTCCCGAGCCGGGACTGCGGTCACGCTACGCAGACACAAGCCGGCAATATGTAGCTATCTGCTGCCGCCCCGCCACGCTCGCGGACGACGGCCGCGGCCAGCCCGTCCGCCGTCCGCGCGGCGAGCCGATCTCCGCCGCACCCACTCCCCCGGACGGGCGCACACAGCACGGCAGGATCAAAGGAAAAATCATCGCAAAATCGGCACATGGGGCGATCTGGCAACGAGGTCATGCGGAGGCGGAAAGTTCGCGGTGCCCTCCCCGGACGCGGGGCGCCGGGACGGCGGATGCGAGGTCGGGTGACTGGTCAGGCCCGGCCGGCCGGGCCGCGCTCGGCGCCGCCCGACCCCGGGCGCCCGCCGGGGCCGATCCACTCCGGCTCGTCCGGGCCGGAGTGGATCGGCCGGTCGGGATCGGGCCGTGCCGTCTGGTCGGCACCGGGCCGCCCGGGCCGGTCGGCGATGGGCCGCACCAGCCGGTCGGAACCGGGCCGCACCGGCCGGTCCGGGTCGTGCCGTGCCGGCGAGTCGGGACCGGACCGGACCGGGTCGGTCCGGGCCAGGTCGGGCCGGGCCGGGCGGTCCGTACGGGACGCGACGCCGGGCTGTCCACGCCAGGCCCGCGGCACCCAGCCATCCGCGGTCTCCCGCGCGTCGGCCTCCGCCGCGCCCACCCCCGCCGGCCGCTGTCGCCCGCCAGGGCGGCCGGACGACCCGGTCGTCAGTGGCACTGTCGGGCTATCCCCGGGCACGCCGGCGACCGCGACCGCCGTCCGGGCCCCCGGCACCACCGCCGGGAACCCACCGGTCGGGCCCTGCGGGTGCGCAACGCCGCCGGGCGCGGTGCCCACGCCCGGAGCCACCCGCCCGCGGCGGCGCGCCACCCAGGCGTCCGCGCGCCGGGCCCAGCCGTGGGACAGCCGGATGCAGGGCCGCTCGACGAGGTGGTGCGTCGCGGTCGCGACGGCCACCGTCAGCACGACGACGACCCCCAGGAACGGCCCGTAGGGAATCTTCCACAGTCGCCAGCCGCTGTGTTCCAGCACGAGGTCGATGACGGTGGAGTGCCACAGGTAGATGCCGTACGAGATCGCCCCGAGGAACGCCAGCGGNCGGCTGGCCAGCAACGGCCGCACCGCACCGCGGTCCTGGCGCCCGAAGACGGCCGGCAGCAGCAGGAAGAACCCGAACAGCCCGTACAGCAGGTGCCGGTTCAGGTCCTGCGCCCGGTCCGGATCGAAGATCGGCACCAGCGGCAGGCCGGCGTGCCGGCTCGCCACCCAGTAGATCACCGCCGCCACGGCCCAGCAGGCCGTTCCCGAGCCGGGCAGGCTCGCCCAGCGGGGCTGACGGCCGAGCTGGGCGTACCGAGCGGAGACCACCGCGAGCGCCATCCCCATGGCGAACAGGTCCCACCAGACGGGCAGCCAGGCGTTCCAGCCGGACATCCAGGCCGCCGTGCTCGGGATGACGAGGAAATGGACGACCTTCGCGGCCAGGAAGGTCACCGCCAGCGCGGTCAGTTCCACCCGGACCTGGGCCGCGGGCGAGCGGCGACGCCGGCCGAGNAGCCAGGCGTAGACGGGCACGGCGAGGTAGAACGCGACCTCGATATCGAGCGTCCAGGCCTGGGTGAGGCCCTGGATGGCCCAGTGATCCTGGTAGCCCTGCAGAAAGAACGCGGTCTGGAAGATCCCGGCGAGCCCGTGCACGCCCACCCGGTCGTCGCTGACGACGTTGAGGGTGACGGCGAGCGCCACCCAGTAGAGGGGGACGATCCGCAGGAACCGCCGCACCAGGTAACCCGGCGCGGTGGCGGCGGGAACGTCCGCGAGCCGGGCCGCGACGAACGGGCGGTAGAGCAGGAATCCCGAGATCAGGAAGAACACCGCGACCCCGGCCTCACCACGCGCGGTGTAGGGACCGAGCCCGCTGCTGGTGGTGAACCCCGCCGGGAACGATGTGTGCACCACGACGACGAGCAGCGCGGCGATCGCGCGCAGACCGTCGAAACCCGGAAAGACGACCTTGGGCGGGCGGGTGCCGGGAGGACGGCNCGGATCGGGGATGGCGGCCGAACCGGCCGAACCGGCCGAGCCGGCGGAACCGGCCGAACCGGCGGAACCGGCCGAACCGGCCGAACCGGCGGCGGACACGACGGTGACGACGACCGGAAGGGGGCGGACGGGGTCGGTCACCGCGTGTCTGCCACGAGATACGCAATGTCCGGCACGCTGGAAAACGTACCAGCACGGCGGATTATGGAGCTAGCACACCCCGAACATATCGGCCTTTTCCACCCGCTGGCGTAGTCAGGTCGGGTAACCCTGGTCGGTTTCGGATCGCATCGGCCGCCCGCCCGCGATCCGCCTGACCCGGGAACGCGCCGGCCCGGCGAGCCGGCCGGCGGCGGCCGTGATCGCGACCGCCGCGAGCAGCACCACCGCGGGCTCCGCGGCGGCCCGGAAGCGGGTGGTGCCGTAGACCACCACCGTCGCCAGGCTCAGCGTCACGGGCACCGCGAGCAGGGGCAGCAGCGGGGTTCGGCGGCGGCGCAGCACGACCACCCCGCCGACCGCGGCCACCTCCAGCACCCACAGCGTCACCATCCCGAGCCGGCTCAGGCTCAGCGGCCGCAGCTCGATCGTGTCGAGGCGGACCTGCTGCCACGGGTGGTAGACGCCCCAGGTGCGGCCGAGGCGGGCGGCGGCCACCGTGGGCAGCCGGTCGGAGTGATCGCGGATGTAGTCGAAGGCGGCGTGGCGGTAGAAGGCGTCGCGCTCGGAACGTTCCACGGGCGGTGGCGGGAGCGCCAGCACGCAGTCGAACGACCACCAACCCAGGTCGCGCCCGGAGTACGTCGCCGGGCAGTGGGTGACGGCCAGGGTGGAGCCGAGGCCGGTGGACAGGTACTCCGGCTCGTGGAACCGCGCCAGGTTGTAGGCGGCCCAGGGCGCGATGCCGGCGACGCTCGTCACGGCCGCCACGGCCAGCAGTGCGGCGCGGCGACGCCAGGCGACGCCGGGGGCCGTCGCGACGAGCGGCACGACGAGCACCAGGGCCAGCAGCGCCAGTTCGGCCCGCGCTAGCATCACCGCCGCCAGCGCCAGCCCGAGCCAGCCGGCCTCGGCGAACCCTCGACGGTCGACGAAGCGGTAGGCGGCCAGGATGATCCAGGCGCAGGTGAGAATGCCCGTCGTCTCGGACATCACCAGCGGGTCGTTGAGCCACATGCCGGGGTAGACCGCCGCAATCCCGCCGGCCACCAGGCCGGTGGCGGGGCCGGCCACCCGGCGCCCGGCGAGGGCGACCAGCACGATCGCGCCGACCCCCAGCAGGCAGGAGAAGAGCTGGTGGGACAGGAAGCTGGTGAAGCCCAGCACCGACGGGACGGCCAGCAGGAGGCTGGTCAGCGGGGGGTGCTGGGCGTCGGCGACGTAGCGCCCGGACAGACGCAGCTCGTACGGGTCGGGCCAGCCGCGGCCGTCGGCGAAGAGGTTCGCCGCCTCGTGGTAGTAGAACGGATCACCCTGGACCGCCGCCGGATGCAGCCAGTGAAACAGGTAGAACAGCCGGATCCCGAGGCCGATCAGGCAGATCGCCGCCAGCCCGAGGTACCAGCGTCGCGGTCGCCCGAGCCGGGCACGCACCGGTTCTTCGCCGGGTTCAGCCGCCACCGCCGACACGACCTGCGCCGCGGGCCCGACCTCCACCGCGGACGCGGGGGCCCCGCCGGGCGCGGGAGCCGGTTCGGGGACGCCCGGCGACACCGGCGCCGACCCCACCGTCCGTGGCTGCCCCGCCGTGGTCTCAGACACGCGCGGAAGGTACCAACCTGCTGGTTCGGGGCAGACAACGCGTCCGGCATCAAGGCCGCAAACATACCGCGCGTGCACGGCGTGACGCAGTTGCGATTAGCCTTGCCGCTCGGACGTCCTGATGCGATCGGGTTCGGCGAGCCGCGGTGGCGGACCCGGTGCGGAGCCGGCCGAGTCCGCACGGCAGCCGCCGCCCGGTTCCACGGCCCGATGGCGCCCCGGCGACGACGAGGAGGGACCAGGCTGACCAGCAACGACGCCGACACCGTCCCGCTGGCGTCCGGGGATCGACAGCGGCGGTCGTCCGCCGAGCAGCAGGCCGACACGACCCCGATCGGCACCCGTCTGGGCGGGCCGCGTAGCCCGGCCGGGGGCCCACAGCCCCGACGCTCGACAACGGAGCGTGAGGGGCACTTTGGTGACGGTCGGGGCGGTGCCGACCGCAGGCTGCGGGATCAGGCTCCCCGCCGCCACGAGCGGACCGCGACCGAGCGCCGGCCCGAGCCGCCCGCCCCTCGCCCCGAGCCCCGGACCCAGCGGGCCGAGCACCGTGTCCGCCGCGACGAGGCACATGTCCGCCGCGACGAGGCCCGCGTCCGTCGGGATGAGGCCCGCGTTCCCGTTCCGACGCCCCAGCGGCCGGCGGCCGGTCGCGACCCGGTGCGGCCGCCGACCCGGCCCGAGGACGACCTCGACGCCACCGGCCCGGTGCTCGCCCCGCTGGGGCACCTGCCGGCCCTCGACGGGCTGCGCGCGTTTGCGGTCATGGCNGTCATCGCCTACCACGCCGGCATCTCGTGGATGCCCGGCGGTCTGCTCGGGGTGGACACCTTCTTCGTGCTCTCGGGCTTTCTGATCACCGGGTTGCTCATCACCGAGTACCGCAACACCCGGCGCATCGACCTGCGCAGCTTCTGGGTCCGCCGGTCCCGCCGGCTGATGCCGGCGCTGCTGGTCCTGTTGATCGGGGTGGCGGCGTACGCACGGTGGATCNCCTCCCCCGGCGACGTCGGCACGCTGCGCCTGGACGCCCTGTCCACGCTGCTGTACGTGGCGAACTGGCGCTTCGNCCTGTCCGACCAGAGCTACTTCAACCACTTCTCGGCGCCGTCGCCGCTGCTGCACACCTGGTCGCTGTCGGTCGAGGAGCAGTTCTACGTCCTGTGGCCGCTGGTCGTGTTCCTGCTCATGNGGCACAGCGCCCGCACGGTGGACCGCTGGCGCCGCCAGCGCCAGAAGGCCCAGTCCCTCGCGCTGACGGTGGCCGTGNTCGGCGCGGAGGCGTCGGCGCTGGTCGGCCTCGCCCTGCTCCTGCTCGGCACTGATCCGTCCCGGATCTACTATGGCACCGACAGCCGTGCCCAGGCGCTGCTGGTCGGCGCCGCGCTCGCGGTGTGGCGGGGGCAGCGGACGCGACCGATCTCGGCCCGGGCCCGGTCGGTCATGTCGGTCGTCGGCTGCCTGGCGGGCGTGGCGATGATCGTCATCTGGACCACGGTGAGCGGCGAGAACCGCGCGCTCTACGCCGGCGGGTTCCTCGGGGTCGCCGTCGTCGTGATGCTGCTCGTCGCCTCGCTCGTCGAGGCGCCCGAGGGGCCGGTGTCGAAGGTGCTCGCCCTGGCCCCGCTGACGTTCATCGGACGGATCTCCTACGGCCTGTACCTGTGGCACTGGCCGGTGTTCCTCACCCTGACGGCCACCCGGACCGGCACCGACGGCGTGGTCCTGCTGCTGCTGCGGCTCGGCGTCACGCTGGCGATCACGCTCGCGTCGTTCCACCTCGTGGAGGACCCGATCCGCCGCCGCCGGATCCGGCTGCCGAACCCGCGGCTCACCGTGCCCGCCGCCTTCGGCGGGGTCCTGGCGGTCATCCTGGTGGCCACGGCGGGCACGTCGGCGTCCGTGCGCACCCCCGCTCAGCTGGAGGCGCTGGCCAAGCGGGCGGCCGCCTCCCCGCAGCCGGCCGTGACCGTGCGCCCCGGCACCGGCGCACCGATCAAGGTGCTGCTCGGCGGCGACTCGGTGGCGCTCACGCTGGGCTTCAGCGACTTCTCCACGATGGCCGCCGCCAAGGGCATCGAGATCCACGACTTCTCCAAGCTCGGCTGCGGGGTCGCCCGCGGCATGGAGCGGCGCGTCCTCGGTGAGGCCGGACCGACCACCGACGGCTGCGACCAGTGGCCGCAGCGCTTCGCCCAGCGCGTCGACGAGGTCGATCCGGCGCTGGCGCTGCTGCTCGTCGGCCGCTGGGAGGTCACCGACCAGTTGCGCGACGGCCGTTGGACGCACATCGGCGACCCGGCGTTCGACGCCTACCTCGGCCGCGAGCTGGATCTCGCGATCACCACGCTCGGCGCCAAAGGCGCNAAAGTGGCGCTCCTCACCACCCCGATCTTCAAGCCGACCGAGGCCCCGGACGGCAGCATCTACCCGGAGACGAAGGCCACGCGGGTCGAGCGCTTCAACGTGCTCCTGCGCGAGGCCGCGGCCCNCCACCCCGGCACGAGCGTGATCGACATTACCTCCGTTCTCACGCCGGGCAACAAGTACGTCGACGAGCTGGACGGCGTCCGGCTGCGTGACGACGACGGGGTGCACATCTCGAATGGCGGCGCCCGACGGATCGGGGCCGCGATCATTCCTCAGCTTCTTCGGATCGCCCAGGGGTCGGCGGCCGACGCCGCGGCCCCGCAGACCGTGGGAGCGGGACCCGGCTGACCGGCCCGGTTTACCTGACGCTAACCTTCCGCCCAGTACCGGGTGGTCAACAGGAGGATCGACGTGCCGCGTGCGCTGATTACCGGGATTACCGGTCAGGACGGGTTGTATCTGGGTGAGTTGTTGACCGCGAAGGGTTATGAGGTGTTCGGGTTGNTTCGGGGGCAGTCCAACCCGAAGGTGGCGGTGGTGGAGCGGTTGGTGCCGGGTGTGGTGTTGTTGGAGGGTGATCTGACGGATCTTCCGTCGTTGATCGGTGNGGTGGAGATCTCGCAGCCGGACGAGGTGTACAACCTGGGGGCGATCTCGTTCGTCGGGCTGTCGTGGAAGCAGGCGGAGCTGACGGGGGAGACGACGGGGATGGGGGTGTTGCGGGTGTTGGAGGCGTTGCGGATCGCGGGTGGTAACGACATGTCGCGGGTGCGGTT